>JBNJEG010000149.1:0-5340 GCA_051745655.1 Pseudomonadota bacterium | reverse complement strand
TTCAGGGCTTTCACGTAATCCTCGAACGGATGCACCTCGCTCACGCGCGGGCGGATCTTGCCCTCACCGTAGAGCTTCAGAAGCTCCATGATGTTCTGCATGTTGTTCTTGGGCTCCTTCATGGTGAAGTTGCCCCAGAACACACCCACCACGGAACAGCCCTTGAGCAGCGGCAGGTTGGCCGGAATCTGCGGAATGTCGCCGGCGGCGAAGCCCACGATCAGGTGGCGACCGTTCCACGCCATGCAGCGCAGCGCCTGCTCGGTGAAGTCACCGCCCACCGGGTCGTAGACCACGTCCACACCCTGGCGTGCCCGGCTCTTCACCGCATCCTTGAGGTTCTCCTCGGTGTAGTTGATCAGCTCATCCGCGCCGGCCTCCTTCGCCACATCCAGCTTCGCCTGGCTGGAGGCGGCCGCGATCACATGGGCGCCCATGGCCTTGCCCAACTCCACCGTCGCCAGACCCACGCCGCCACTGGCGCCCAGCACCAGCAGCTTCTCGCCTTCCTGGATGTTCGCGCGCTGCTTCAGAGCATGGTATGAGGTGCCATAGACCATGGAAAAGGACGCCGCTTCCTCGTCACTCATACCGTCCGGAATGGGGATGAGCTGGCCTTCCGGCACCACAATCTCCTCGGCGAAGGCCCCGTAACCGGTCAGGCCCATGACCCGGTCACCGGGCTTGAAGCGGCTCACCTTCTCGCCCACTTCCAGCACCTCACCGGCCATCTCGCCGCCGGGCGCGAACGGCATCTGGGGCTTCAGCTGGTACTTACCCTCAATAATCAGGGTATCCGGAAAGTTCAGCCCGGCCGCTTTCACCCGGACCTTCACCCCGCTGCCCTTGGCTTCCGGTGAGTCCAGTTCGCCGATCTGGAGTTTATCGGCGGGGCCGTATTCGTGGCACAGAATGGCTCGCATTATTGTCTCCAAATTGATGGTCCGTAGCCAGGAGGAGGGTGTAGGCGTGCTCTCCGGGAAACGCTGTAAATACATCCCTGTACGCTGCTCTTCCGCCATCCATGGCTCCAGAGCTTCCCGGAGAGCACGCCCACACCCTCCTCCGTTCTAACTCACTGCAATCAACCTAATCCGCAGAATGACATCAATCAAATAAATATCGGTCATCCACAAGCATCAACAAACCTTATAAATGACCACTCCCCTGCCCCAAATCCGCCCAAGTCACGTACAGTCAGTACAGAGCCAGTCAAAGACTGACCCCATAAGGAGGCCCCATGAACCCCAGCAAGCTGCTTATCCCGGCCCTCGCCCTCACGTCGGTCGCGTGCACCGCCCAGAGCTTCGAATCCGAGCACCACGACTTCAAGGTCGAGACCGTTGCCAAGGGCCTGGAACACCCCTGGAGCATCGCCTTCCTGCCCGACGGCGACGCCCTGGTCACCGAGCGTGCCGGTCGCCTGCGCCTGCTTGAGGACGGTGAGCTCCGGGAAGACCCGATCGGCAACGTGCCCGAGGTTGCGGCCCGCGGCCAGGGCGGTCTGCTGGACGTGGTCCTCCACCCCGACTTCGAGGAGAACAAAGAGCTGGTCATCAGCTACGCCCACCGCAACAGCGACGGCATGACCACCCGCGTGATGCACGCCACGCTCGAGGACCACCGCCTGACCGACCGAAGCGTCATCTTCACCGCCGAACCCCGCTCGGATACCACCCACCATTTTGCCGGCCGCATGGTCTTTGATGACGACCATAACCTGTATGTGGCGGTGGGTGACCGGGGCGAGAAGGACCGCGCCCAGACGACCGATGACGACGCCGGCGGCGTCCACCGAATCACACTCGAGGGCGAGCCGGCGCCGGGCAACCCCTTCCTGGACGATCCGGATGTGAACGACACCTTCTACACTTACGGCAACCGCAACATCCAGGGCATGACCCGCCACCCGGAAACCGGGGAGGTCTGGAGCCACGAGCACGGGCCGAAGGGCGGTGATGAAATCAACATCATCCAGGCCGGTACCAATTACGGCTGGCCCGAGATCACCTATGGCATCGATTACGACGGCAGTACCATTTCCGACGAAACCCACAAGGAAGGCATGGCCCAGCCCCTGCACTACTGGGATCCCTCCATCGCACCGTCAGGGATGGCCTTCTACACGGGCGACCAGTTCCCGGACTGGCAGGGCGACCTCTTTGTAGGGGCACTGGTCATGGAAAAGCTGGTGCGGTTGCGCCTGGAGGACGAGGAAGTCGTGCAGGAAGAGGATCTGCTCAAAGACTATGGTGAGCGCATCCGGGCGGTCAGCAATGGCCCCGACGGGTCCCTCTGGCTGCTCACCGACGATTCGGACGGACGCGCGATCAGGCTTGTGCCCCGGTGACCACCCGGTCACGGCCGCTATTCTTGGCCGAGTATAGACGGTTATCGGCGGCTATGAGCATGTCACGCAGGGTGCTGCCATCGCCCGGGAATTCCGCGATTCCCATGCTGGCCGTGATGGTCAGCACCTCGTCCCCGGCCAGTATCCGTGCTTCAGCCAGCGCCTGGCGCAGGGCCTCGGCAAGCCGCTCAGCGCCGGCGCCATCAGTGCCGGGCAGCAGCACCAGGAATTCCTCCCCACCCCACCTGGCCGGGGTGTCCGCCTGCCGCAGGCGTTGAGTCAGAATCCTGGCAACCTCCCTCAGTACCTGATCCCCAACGTCATGACCGTGCCGGTCATTGACCGACTTGAAATGGTCCAGGTCGAGGCTCAGAAGACTGAACGGCGCGCCCGTTTCATGCGCCTCCGTCATGGTCAGGTCCAGCAGCTCCCGCAGATGCTTGCGGTTGGCCAGCCCTGTGAGTGAATCCGTAGCGGCCAGCCGGTGCAGGCGCTCCTCCGCGAGCTCACGGGAATATTCGTAGGCATAGACGCCGGCGGTCAGCACCAGGCTGCACGCCACCACATTGGTAAACCCCACCATCTCCCTCAGGGCGGGCGCATCAAAATGGCGCTGGTAATACACCAGCCAGGCCACTGAAAGAAGTACCAACGACAGCACCAACCCGATGCGCCGACCGTGAATAAAGTGCGCCATAACGGGAATCAGGAAGAACCACACGAACACCTTGTCGGAGAGCCCCGGGCTCATCAGAGCTACCAACAGCATCAGGAAAAGGATCGAGAGGTAGAGGAAACTCCAGACCTGGAGGTTGCGGCTTCGCGGCAGAGCCCACAGCATCACTCCGGCGAACACCGCCACCAGCAACTCCAGGGCCGCCAGGGCGTACATGCTCCGAAACAGATTCAGGACGCTGAAGCCGGCAGTGAACACCACGGTCAGCACCAACAGCCACTTCAACAGCACACGCCGCTGCGCCTCAATCGAGGACCGACGGCTTGTCATTTGAGTGCTCACCGCTTCAATCCACCTCGATGCGACCGCGCAAGCTCCGTCATTCTCTGCAACAGTACAGCATGCTTGTTACCCGCCAGCCAGACGCCCGCTGTGAGTTTTCGTTACGTGCAGAGTGGCTTATGCTACGGCAACCGTCGTCCGAACGTTCTCACAGGAGACCTCATGTCACCAGTCAGCGCCCGCCTTCAGGATGATCGCGCCTACCCGACTCCGATCAGCAAGGTGGTCTGCGTCGGGCGCAATTACGCCGAGCACGCCGCGGAGCTGGATAACCCCGTGCCCACTCAGCCACTGCTGTTCATCAAACCACCTTCAGCAGTCACGGCGCTGGAGGACGGCGTCACACTGCCTCCAACGGCTGAACCCGTGCACTATGAGGCCGAACTGGCCCTGCTGATCGGCTCCCGGCTGAGCCATGCCAGTGAAAGCGAGGCGGACCGGGCCATCACCGGTCTCGGCCTCGCCCTCGACCTGACCCTGCGCCAGACCCAGAGCCAGCTCAAAAAAGAGGGTCACCCCTGGGAGATCGCCAAGGCCTTTGACGGCGCCTGCCCGCTTTCCCGCTTCATTGATCGGGAGGGGCTCGCCCTTGAGGACCTCCGGTTCACCCTCACAATCAACGGTGAGCAGCGGCAGAATGGCCATACCGCCGACATGATCAAACCCGTTCCCGCGCTTGTGTCGTATATGAGTAAACACTTTACGCTGGAACCCGGGGATGTTGTGCTGACGGGCACACCGGCCGGTGTCGGTGTACTGGAGCCCGGCAGCGAACTGGTTTTCACACTGGAAGACCGACTGACGATCCAGACCAACGTCCTCTGAGCGGAGACCCTCAACGCATGAGCAGGAAACCGGTTACAACACGTACCGGGCGTTTCTTCCGTCTTGCCGGCATGACCGGCTCGGTCGCCTCCAGCTACGCCGCCCGCAAGGCCCGCGGGCTGTTCAGCGAGGAGAGCGAGGAAAGCCGTCACGATTATTACAGCCGCATGGCCGAGGAGATCGTCGACACCCTGGGCGAGCTCAAAGGGGCCGTCATGAAAGTGGGCCAGATCGCCTCCCAGACCCAGGACTTCCTCCCCCGGGAACTCACCGACGCCCTGCAGCGCCTCCAGAAGGAAGCGCCGACCATGGAGTTCGCGATCATTCGCGAACAGATCGAGAATGAACTCGGCGATACCCTGGAAAACCTGTTTGCGTCCGTCGACGAGACGCCCTACGCCGCCGCCTCCATCGGCCAGGTCCATGCCGGGCAGCTGCTGGATGGTCGCGAGGTCGTCATCAAGGTCCAGTACCCCGGCGTCGACCGCTCCTGCGACTCCGACCTGCGCCAGCTGCGCACCGCCCTGCGCCTGGGCGGACTGCTGAAGATGCCCAAGGAGAGCGTCGACGACCTCTTCAATGAAGTCCGCGACCGGCTGCACGAGGAACTCGACTACGAGCACGAAGCCCGCAACATCCAGCGCTTCGCCGAGCAGCACCGGGGCGACGACGGCATCCTGATCCCCGAGGTCATCCCCGAGCGCAGCTCACGCCGGGTGCTCACCATGGAAAAAGTCGAAGGCGACCACATCAGCGAAGTCACCCGCGAGCGCTACGACCAGGACACCATCAACCGCATCGGCCACCGCATCTTCCGCGCCATGGCCGACGGCCTCTTCCGCCACCGCTGCATCCACGGCGACCCGCACGCGGGCAACTTCGCCTATCGGACCGACGGCACCGTCATCCTGTACGACTTCGGCTGCGTCAAAAGCCTGCGGCCCTCAACAGTAGCCGCCTACCGCAACTGCATAATCGCCGCCCTCAACGAAGACTACGCCGCGCTGGACCAACACCTCATCCACCTCGGCGCCCGTGTCGAAGCCCACCCACCAGTGGACCCCGACTACTACGCCATGTGGCGCAACATCTTCCACCAGCCCCTGGAGCCGGCCAACCAGCCCTACGACTACGGCCAGTCCACCCT
>JBNJEG010000148.1:0-5381 GCA_051745655.1 Pseudomonadota bacterium | reverse complement strand
GGCCAGCGGGCGGCAGAGCAGGCGGTGCGCGCAATGGTGTCACGAACCTGTCGTGGGCGGCAGTTGCCACCCGGGTTGATTCGGTTCATTGAGGACGACTGGCGTGGGCTGATGCGCCGTGCTGCTCTGGAAAACGGGATTGACTCGGATGCTTGGCGCCATACATGCCGGCTCCTGGAGTGGCTGGTCTGGGTGGGCGACCCGGAGCTTTGTGGTCAGGATCGGAACCGCCTCTATCATGTGGGCGAGCAGTTTACGGACAAACTCGGGCAGGTTGTCGGGATGATCGAAGGCACGACACCGGAGCCGCAGCGTTTCAGTGATATTGATGCCCTGCTTGCCCACCGCATGCGGGATGAATCCGTGGAACAGGAGGCCACCGCTTTCCCGGAGGCTGATCCCAGATGGCTTGAGCCGCCGGATGAGACGCTGGCTGAGGAGGCTCTGGCGTGGGAAGGTGGCTGGTACCTCTATGAAGAGGATGGCCAGGAGATCCGCCAGTATCTGTCAGGCTTTCTTGAGGAAACCGGGGAAGTGCTCTGGACCAATGCCCAGGGTGCCAGGATTGGGTTGGAGCCTCTGCGCTCCGTACGGGCCCGATTCGAGTCCGGTGAGCTGACTCAGCTGCCGGAGGCTTACCCCTTCGCTGCCGTCTTGAAGGACACGCTGAGCAGTCTCCAGCGCGTGCTTCAGGCGCAGCGCAAACAGCGTGAGGAGGCCCGGGATAAAGCACGCAGGGAGGCAGAGGATCTGCGCCGGGCCCAGGAGGAAGCGCTTGAGGAAGAGCGGCGGCGCGAGACGGAGCGCGAGGCCCGTGAGACCCGGGAGCGGGAGGAAGCGGAACAGGCTGCCATGGACGAGGCCGAGGCTGCCCGTATCAACCAGGCCGCGGAACAGTGGGAGGAACTGCTGGCCGAGGTGGACAGGCTTGAGGCCGGAAGCTGGATTCAGCTGGGCAGTGGCGATGAGGCCATTCGGCTCAAACTTGCCCTTCGGATCAGGGCTTCCGGGAAGCTGGTTTTTGTGGACCGCTACGGTCTCAACCGGCGGGAAATCCAGCGCGAGACGCTGGCAACCCGGGTACGTGATGGGGAAGCTCGGCTGCTCAGCGAGGGGGCTGAGTTTGCGGATACGCTTTCCAGGGTTGTTGGGCGACTGCGGGTAGGGCGTTGACCATGGCAGGATGGACTTCCGGCGACAGCGAACAGCGGAGTGAGTACCGCATTGCAGGCAGAGTGGTGGTGGATCTCCAGGTGGCCGATGGTGTGGGTGACGAGCCGCCTCGCTGGTTGCGCTGCCGGACCCGGGACATTTCAGCCAGCGGCCTCAGCATCACCGCGGACAAGCCGGTGGTGGAAAGCGCGCTGCTCAATCTGAAGGTAACCATCGATAACACGGCGGTTCATGCCCTGCTGGCCGAGGTGCGCTCATGTCAGGAATGGGAAGATGGTTTCTGGCGGATCGGGCTGGTGGTGATGGATACCGGTGACAACAGCCTCCCCGACTGGAAGGAAGCCGTCGCCACCCTGCTGGACGGTTAGGAGTCCGTCTGGGTTTCCATCGGGTTCATGGCCATGTTGCGGAACCCGGCATCCACGTAGATTACTTCGCCGGTGATGCCGCTCGCCATGTCGGATGTCAGGAACGCTGCCGTATTGCCCACTTCCCTGGTGGTGACGTTGCGCTGCAGCGGTGTGCGTTTTTCGTTCTCCGCGAGCATCCGCCGGAAGCTCTTGATGCCGGAGGCGGCCAGTGTCTTGATAGGGCCCGCGGAGATCGCGTTGACACGGGTCCCCTCAGCGCCCATGGATGCCGCCAGGTAACGGACGTTGGCCTCCAGGCTGGCCTTGGCAAGCCCCATGACGTTGTAGTTGGGAAGTACCATCTGTGAACCGAGATAGGTCATGGCCACAATCGAGCCATTACGCCCCTTCATCAATGGCCGGGCCTCGCGGGCGAGCGCGGTCAGGCTGTAGGAGCTGATATCGTGGGCCGTTTTGAAGCCTTCGCGGCTGGTCACATCGGTAAAGTCACCATCGAGCTCCTCACCCGGCGCGAATCCAACCGAGTGCACCAGGATATCAAGGCCGCCCCAGTGTTCATTGAGGGAGTCAAAGAGGTCACTGATCTGTTGATCATCGGTGACGTCACAGGGCAGCACGATATTGCTGTTCCAGCTCTCCGCAAAACCCTCGACCCGGGATTTGAGCTTCTCGTTCTGGTAGGTGAGCGCCAGCTCCGCACCCTGATCATGCAGCGCCTGGGCTATGCCAGTGGCAATGGAGTGTTTGCTGGCGACGCCAACGACCAGCGCTTTTTTTCCGTCCAGTATTCCCATGCTGACCTCAGTAAGAATTGCGTATGTCCACGTACAGCTTAAGTTGCTGCCCGGGTTGAAGATAGTCCTGTGTGTTGATGTTGTTCCACTGTGCGATTTCGGAGACGCCAACATTGAACCGGTTGGCAATACGCCGGAGCGAGTCGCCGGAGCGCACAGTATACCCAACGCGGCGGACCATCTCCTTACGTTTGTCCCGACTGCTTGACGACTTTGGTTTGTCGGACCAGATTGCCAGTGTTTCGCCTGGCTGGAGCGTATCCCCGGGCGCCAGGCTGTTCCAGCTGGCCAGCTTGCTGACTGAGACATCGTGTGCGCTGGCGATGTCCCAGAGCGTATCCCCGGCGTCGACCCGGTAGTCGATACGGTCCTGGCCCTTCTCACCCGAGTTGGTCTGCTGGGCGGCCCGGCGATTGGATTCGCTCAGTGCGTAGGCATTGCTTGAGTCGCCCGCTACAGGGATCAGGAGGCGCTGCCCCTGACGGATCGTCTGCCCATTGATGTCGTTGTGCTTGCGGATGACATCCGGCGTGGTATTGAAGGAGCGAGCGATGCTGATCAGGGTGTCACCGTTCTCAACCTGGTAATTCTTCCAGCTGACACGCTGGTCGTCGGGCAGGGTGGCGAGGGCTTCGCGGAACTGTTCCGCCGAGTCGGCGGGGATCAGCAACCTGTGAGGGCCTTCTGGCGCGGTGGCCCATCGATTGAAACCGGGATTGAGGCGATAGATCTCGTTAACATCAACGCTCGCCATGGCGGCTGCCTGGGCCAGGTCGATCTGGCCTCCGACATCCACCACTTCGAAGTAGGACTCATCGGGTATGGGCTTCAGGCTGATGCCGTGAGCGCGGGGGTCATCGATAATGCGGGCGAGCGCGATCAGTTTCGGCACATAATGCCGGGTTTCCGTGGGAAGGTTCAGGTTCCAGTAGTCCGTGGCCTCGCCATGACGCTCGTTACGGCGTATGGCACCGAGTACGCGGCCCGCTCCAGCGTTATAAGACGCCAGTGCCAGCTCATAGTCGCCGTCAAAGCGGTCGGCAAGCTGCTGGAGATAGCTGAGGGCACCCTCGGTGGAACTGATGATGTCGCGGCGACCGTCGTACCACCAGTTCTGGTCCATGCCAAACGCCCGGCCTGTGCCGGGGATGAATTGCCAGATCCCGGAAGCCCGCCCGTGGGAATAGGCAAACGGATCATAGGCGCTTTCCACCAGCGGCAGCAGTGCCAGCTCGCCGGGCATGCCACGCTCCTCGATTTCCCGGATGATGTAGGGCAGGTAGCGTTTGGCCCTTTCAGCGGTGCGGTCCATGTAAGTCTGGTTGCGACTGTACCAGGCGAGCTGGCTGCGAACACGCGGGTCGTTACTGTCCAGGTCTAGGGAAAAGTTGTCTCGCAGGCGCTCCCAGACCGTCGTATAATCCGAGCCGGCCTCCTCGGAGACCTCGCCTTTTTCCTTCTCCGGCTCGAGGGCGCCATCGTTACGGACGTCGGCGTCCATTCTCGCGGTGCGAGTGATCGCCGGTGTGCCATCATCGGCCTGGACTTCCCGTTGTTCGAGGGTCTCGCAACCACTCAGCAGGGGAAGGCTCATGGCTGAAAGAAGGCACAGGATCGGTACGTAATGCATAGACATCGCCGGTCGGTTGGCAGCCTGTTATGGCCCTGTTCACACAGTGTATCGGGATTCTAGGAAGGGCCCTGAAACCCGTCAATTACAACGGGTAAGTTTTAATGTGCCCCGCGTTACCGGCGATGTTCATCCGCGGAATCCGTCTTTCCACTGGCGGATGATGGTGAATACGCCATCCGCATCAAGGTGCCCCTGATCGGCGTGTTTCTCCGCAGCGGTAATCACGCTCGGGTCGTCCCAGCGCAGGAAGGGGTTGAGCCGGCGCTCCCGTCCCATGGTGGTGGGGAGGGTGGCCCGCCCGGCGTCACGCAAACGTTCCACTTCGTTCTGGTATTCGGCCAGTTCCGTATCATCCGGGGTTACCGCACGCGCGAAAGCTACATTGGCGCGCGTGTATTCGTGGCCGCAGCAGACCAGAGTGTTATCGGGCCACTTGCGCAGCTTGGCCAGGGAAGCCCGCATCTGGGCGGGCTTCCCTTCGAAGAGCCGGCCGCAGCCGCAGGCAAAGAGCGCATCGCCACAGAGGGTAATGGGTTGCTCCAGGTCCGGGCTGTCGCTGTTGAATGCGATGTGATCCAGTGTGTGGCCGGGGACTGCGAGGACCTGGAAGGTCAGGGTGCCCCATTCCAGTGTGTCGCCTTCACGCAGAGGGTTGGTCACGCCCTTGAACGGAGAGTCGGCCGGGCCATGGACCGGAACACTGCCATCACCGACGAGTTCCCGCAGTCCCTGGGTGTGGTCCGGATGATGGTGGGTCAGCAGTATCGCTTCCAGTTCCAGGCCATTTTGGTTGAGGAATTCCCGGGCGGGGGCTGCTTCGCCGGGATCGACAATCAGCGCGCCTTTGCTGTCGGTATCGTGAATGCACCAGATGTAGTTGTCACTGAGTGCAGGGATGGCATCGACCTGATAACGCATGGCTGACTCCGTTGCTGTATGGCGTTCCCCATTATAGAGATTGCAGTCGCTGTGACGAGGGCGGGCTTGCCAGTGACCGCCGCGGGCCCGACAATTGATGATGTAATCCAGTGGCGGGGTGATCCCATGAACGGACAGGCTTTTGCACGCTGGCTCGAAAGCGGGCTTGGATCGGCGCTGTTGAATCAGGAGCAGGCCTGTGTGGCGACGGCGATGGCCCGTGTTTTTGGCACGCGTCATCTGGAGGTCGGGGTCAGCGCTTCCATGGCGGTAACGCCGAGTCTGCCCGCTGGCCAGCAGCCGCTCGTCCTGCCGAGCTTCTGCGGGGATACTGATCGTGGGCCAGTGATCGCAAGGCCGGAAGAGTTGCCTTTCCACGATGACTGGATGGATTCAGTGGTCCTTCATCACACCCTGGATCTGGCCGAAGATCCGAGGCAGGTGCTGCGGGAGGCTGTCCGCGTAGTCCGTTCCGGTGGCCAGGTCATCGTC
>JBNJEG010000147.1:0-5415 GCA_051745655.1 Pseudomonadota bacterium | reverse complement strand
TCAGGCTCAGGCTCAGGCTCAGGCTCAGGCTCAGGCTCAGGCTCAGGCTCAGGCTCAGGCTCAGGCTCAGGCTCAGGCTCAGGGACTGCGTCGAAGTCCAGATCCTCGCCCAGGGTCGCGTCCATGGAGTCGAGATCGCCGCCAAAGCGCTCCTCGAACGCCTGCTGTTCCGCGTTGCTCCGGGCCTGGCGCAGGTCGGCGGCCTCTTCGTTCAGCCGGGTGACCAGGCCAGCGGGGGATTCCGTGGCGAGGCCCGCCGCGAGCTGGTCCATCAGGTTGATCAGGGCTTCATGGGCTTCCCGCAGCAGGGGGGTCAGGGTTTCTACTGGCAGGTCCCGGGTCTCGATGACCTCTTCGTAGAGGTGCTTCAGGGCACCGGCCAATTCGCTGACGTGCTGGACCTGGGCGCGGTCGGCGCTCTCGCTGAGTGTGCCCAGGCTGTCGATGAGTGCCTGCAGGGGGGCTTCGTCGGTGTTGCCCTCCAGCCACTGCTCCAGTGTCTGGTCGGCATCCAGAAGCTGTTCAATACCTTCGTTCAGGAAGATGCTGACCAGGCTGTTGTCGGTACTCTGTTCCGGATCCGGCGTACTGGTGGTCGCCGCCGGGGTTTCGTCCGGGTAGCGCTCCTGGTGCAGCCTCTCGAGATCGGCGAGGAAGGCATCGGTGCCTTCCAGGGGGGCGAGAGGGTCGTTATCCAGGTGCTCCAGCCCGGTCCGCACGAAATCGCGTACCCGCCGGATCAGCTCGACCACCTGGGCATCTGCCTGGTCACCCACGGCCCGTGCACGCTTGATGAACTTCTCCATGGGGGCCGTGACCCGGGCAATGGGTTCGATGCCGGCGGTGTGGGCGCTGCCCTTCAGGGTGTGCAGGGCCCGGGAGAGATTGTCGGTGTATTCCGTGCTGGCCTGCCCATCGGCGTCCGCCAGGAAACGGTCGAGGACGTCAAGGTGGCTGTCCGCCTCGGAGCGGAAGATGTCCATGAGCATCGGGTCGAGCCCATTGTCCTCTTCCGGGTCTGTTACATCCTCCGCCGCGGTTTCGGATGCGTCGGCCTCAGAGGTGTCGGTCTGTTGGTTCCAGGCTTCGGGTTCGGCGTCCGGCATGGGCTCGGCGTCCAGCACCTCGCCACGGGCCAGTGCGTTGGCGTGTTCCTCGAGGCGCACGGTGTCGACTGAGGGCGGGCGCTGATGACGGAAGTCCTCGACCAGCGTGGGGATGGCGTCGGTCACATTCTGCAGAACCGAGGCCAGGTCATCGCTCATGAAGACGGTGCCGTCGATGACGCGGTTAAGGGCGTTTTCCACGGTCCAGGCCAGTTCCCCGATGCGACTTGCCTCAACCATGCGGCCACTGCCCTTGAGGGTGTGGAAGGCGCGGCGGACTTCGGACAGGGCGGTGGTGTTCTCGTAGCTCGCGAGAAGCTGTGGCAGGTATTCGCGGATGGTTTCGAGGACCTCCTCCGCTTCCTCGATGAAGATATCGAGGATTTCCTGATCGACCAGTGGTTCGTCGTCCTCGTCGTCTTCCGCGCCAGTGGTTTCGGTGGCCTCCGCATCCAGGGTCCCGGTTGCCGGCTCCTCGGGCGCGGGTTCCGGCTCGGCCGCGATTTCAGCCTCGGGGAGGTCGTCGGTGCTTTCGGTGGATGGGGCATCATCCGGTGTCGGTTCTTCGCGCACCGCGCGGTCGACGTCGGTGTCCTCCGCCTCTTCCGCGTTGCGGGCATCCGCCAGGGCGTGGGCCTCGCTCATCAGCTCGTCCACGTCCTCGGTGGCCTGTCCGTCGCGGAAGGACTGGATCAGGCCCGGCAGCCGCTCGATCACCCGGTCGAGCAGGCTCATGATGCGTTCGCCCGGGCGGATGGAGCGGTCGAGTACCCGGTTCAGCAGGTTCTCAACGGACCACGCCAGCTCGCCAATGCTGGTGGCGCCCACCAGCCGGCCACTGCCCTTGAGGGTGTGAAAGGCGCGGCGCACCTCGCCCAGGGCATGGTGATCCTCGTGGTCGGCACGGAAGGCGGGATAATGCGCCTGGATGGCTTCGAGGACTTCGTCGGCCTCCTCCACAAAGATCTCGAGGATGTCGTCATCCAGAAGCTCGGTATCGCGCTCCTTGGGTGCCTCGGCCGTGGCCGCGGCATCGCTGCCGGTGGCCGTGTCCTCCATGTCCGCTGCGGTACCCGTTTCGGGCTTCTGCCAGGTCGGCTCCCGACCCGGCGGGAAGCCGAGGCTTTCCAGGCGTTCCTCGGCCATGGCCAGGATGGTGTCGTTGTCATCGATGCCATCCATCAGCCGTTCGAGGTGGTACTCGATGCTGGTGATGGCGTCGGCGAGGGTGTCCAGCTGCTCCCAGTTGGGGGCCCAGGCGCCGTCGATCAGTACGTCCTGGATGAAGCGTTCACAGGCGCCGAGCGCGGTGGCTGTGCGCTCCAGCGGAATCAGGTGCAGGCTCCCACGGATGCTGTAGAGAAGCTCGGGCACCCCGCTGATCTCGTCGGTGTTCCACTGGGAGGCGATGAAGTTGACCACCCCGGTCTTCACCTGTTCCAGCGCGTTGCGTGATTCCCGCAGCACGGCTTCGCCGGCTTCGGTGGCCTGGAGGCCGGTGATCCGGTGCCCGGTTTTCTCCACGGTCTCTGCCGACTGTTCGCTGCCACCATCCGAAAGTCCGGATATGGCGGCTTCCACATAGAGCAGCGCCCCGGCGATGTCCATCAGGGTGCCATCATCCACCGTGTCGGTACTGGCGGCGAGCTGGTCGATACGCTCCGCCTGGTCATTGATCACGCGCTGGCTGGTCTCCTGGCGCAGCATGGCCAGGGTATTCGCAACCTGGCGCAGCCCCGGGAGCAGTTCCCCCAGGTCACTGTTGTTGCGCTGGTGGGCGCGCACGAACAGGTCCAGGCGGTCTTTGATGGTGTTGAGTTCCTCTGTGAGCACATCCACCACCGAGGCCATGGCCGCCCGCGCCGGCGCCTGGCTCTGGCCATGGTCGCCGGTGCTCCCGGGCAGCGCCTCCAGCAGTCGGTAGCGCTCCACCATGGTGCGCACGCGCTCGCTGTCGCACTCGGCACCCCGCGCCACGTAATAGAGCAGATTCTTGAGCGTGTCCTCGGGGACGGACTGGGCGAGAACGGTTTCGCTTTGACTGATCAGTCGCTCCAGTTCACCGTCGAGCTCATTGACCAGGGCAACGGTGGCGGCCCCGATCTCGTTATGGCCCGAGCCCAGGGTGTCGACGAGCGCACCCGCGGCCTGCCAGATTTCGCCCTGGGGCGTTTTCTGGCAGAGCCGGATCAGGCGTGTGATCACCTTGTCGAGGTAGTCCAGATGGGTGTCCACGTCCACGCCGCGCTCGAGCCCGGCACGGGCGAACTGGAACATCTGCTGGAGCTTCTGGACCTTGTCGAGCACGCCGGAGGCGGTCAGGCGCTGCGCTACGTTCGCGGGCGCCTCGAACCGCGCCGGACCGAGATCCGGGTTGAACAGGGCGCTGGCGGAGAGGAAGGGCTCGCCCCGAGCGGCCCGCAGGTCGTTGAGCAGTGGCAGCAGGCGCAGGGGCACGTCCTCAACCGGGGATTCCAGCCCGTTGAGGTAATCGGGCAGCTGAAGGATGCTCTGCATCAGGCTGCCGATGGCCGTTTCGCTGTCTTCCGGCTCCCGGTTGAGCAGGGCTTCGGCCAGCGCCTCCATCTCCGCCGCCACCAGGCTGGCGCCCTCAAGCTGGACCATGCGCAGCGTCCCATGGACCTGGTGCAGATGGTTCAGGCAGAACCGGAGCTGGGCGAGATCCTCACGGTTCTCGGCGAAAGCTTCCAGCGCCTGTTGGCTCTGTTTGAGGGTTTCCTGGATCTCACCCCTCACCCACTGGAGAGAGAGGCTGTCATCGTGCTGGGCCATGATCACTCCGGTTGCCATGGTGGGTGTCCGCTCGCTGCCAGGCCAGCACCCTGGAGTTGGCCACGGGGACCAGTCCGGGCGGCTGCCAGCCCGTCAACTCGCCCTGCCCAAGGATCAGCAGGCCGCCCGGGGCGAGCAGATCAGCCAGCCGGTTGGCGATGTCCCGCCGCCGCCAGCGGCGGAAGTAGATCAGAACATTCTGGCAGAAAATAATGTCCATACCGCGCATGGGCGCGTGTCGCAGTTCAAGAATATTGAGCTGGGAAAAGCTCACCCGCTCCCTGAGCGCTGATGTTACGGAGACACTGTCGTCCTCAAGGGTGTCGAAATAGCGCGATTGCCAGTACGGGGCCGTGGCGGCCAGGCGGCGCGGTCCGTAGATGCCACGGCGGGCTTTATCCAGCGCCACCAGACTGATGTCTGTGCCAGTCACGCCGTAATAGCGGTGCCCTGGCGCCTCGCTGGCGGCCTCGTGCAGCAGCATCGCGAGGGTGTAGGCTTCCTCTCCGGTGGCGCAGCCCAGGCTCCAGGCCTCAAGCGTCCTGTCGCCGTGCTCGTGGTAGCGCGAGCGGGCGTGCCGGGAGACCAGCTCAAAAGCGTCCTCGTCCCGGAAGAAGCGGGTCTCCTGGACGGTCAGCCGGTCCACCAGGGTGGCCCATTCGGCAATGGCGCCCGGGCCGTACATGATCTTGTCGTAGTAGGCCTGGTAGCTGGGGAATCCCAGCTCCCGCATCCGGGTGCCCACGTTTGCCTCGAGAAAGGAGCGTCGTTCCGGGGTCAGGGTCATGCCGGTCCGTGACTCCAGAAGGTCCCGCCACTGCTCGAACTGGGCGTCATCCATGACCATACCCGGGGTGCGCCCGGGCTGGGCCATTGTGGATGGATTGTCGCTTTCGGCATTGACCATGATACGTCCGCACCTGACCGGTGATTCTGATTAACGGACCGTCGGCACGTCCTGGTCGCCGCTATCCTCATCATCATCCGTGGGTACCTCTTCCGTCAGTACTTCGGCGTCCTCCGGGGATTCGCCTTCTCCGGCGTACTCCGTTGTCTCGGGCAGCTTGAACCCGGCCACGGATTCACGCAGCTCGGCGGCCATGGACGCCAGGTTGCCGATGGACTCGGCGGTCTGGTTGGTACCTGAAGAGGTCTGCGAGGTGATCTCCTGGATCACGTTCATGGTGTTGGAGATGTGCGCCGCCGAAGAAGACTGCTGGCGAGCCGCGTTGGAGATGTTCTGGATCAGTTCCGCCAGGTTGGTGGATACGTTCTCGATCTCCTCCAGCGCCACACCGGCGTCCTGGGCCAGGCGGGCACCACGCACCACCTCGCTGGTGGTGTGCTCCATGGAGATGACGGCCTCGTTGGTGTCCGACTGGATCGTCTTGACCAGGGCCTCGATCTGCTTGGTCGCCGCGGAGGAGCGCTCGGCCAGTCGCTGGACCTCATCCGCGACCACCGCGAAGCCACGGCCCGCGTCCCCGGCCATGGAGGCCTGGATGGCGGCGTTCAG
>JBNJEG010000146.1:0-5473 GCA_051745655.1 Pseudomonadota bacterium | reverse complement strand
CTGGAAGCCTTTCAGGCCTTCCTTCCCACGCGCATGAGCTTTGTGCGGGTAGACCTCGATGAACAGGACGACCAACTCATCGCCCGCTGTTCGTTCGACATCGAGATGGATCCGGCCGTCAGCCGCTTCATGGCCGAAATCTGCGCCATGGGGTTCTTCTCGTGCGCCGAATTCATTATCGGCCGACCCGCGCATGAAGCGGAAACGCACTTCACCCATGCCGACCCGGGAGCGGGCGCCGATTATGCGAGCCAGCTTCCTGGTCGCGTCTTTTTCTCGAGCGACGAGCTTCTCGTGCGTGTGCCCATGGCCCTGTGCCAGATCCCCAACGTGTCCGCCAGTAACGAAAGTTACGCTCTGGCGCGGGCGCAGTGCGAGGCCATTCTGACGGACCTGCGTAACAAGCCGGACAGCTACCGCCGCCGGGTCGAAACAATGATGCTCTCGCCTGCGACCTGCATGCTGACCGAGGACGATGCCGCGGCCGCGCTTTTTATCAGCAAGCGCACCCTGGCCCGGCGCCTCAAGGCCGAGGGCGTCAGCTTTCGTCAGATCCGTGATGAGATTCTGGCCCGTCAGGCGAAGAGTTACCTGCGGGACGGTCAGCTCTCCGTGGACGCCATTGCGGCGCTACTGAACTACCACGACAGCGCCAATTTTCGCCGTGCGTTCAAGCGTTGGTGCGGGATGTCGCCGGAACAATACCGGCTGGCGGAAGGCCGCTAGCCCCGACAGCTGCCCACCCCATAAGATAATTGCATGGGCCGGGATAAGCCTCCGCCCCTACTTCAATGCTCTTTCAGTCCTCACCATACGCCACGTCGCTAGCGTCAGTCCGTATTCAAACGAGTCGAGGAAGAGTTTATGGCACAGCATCCGTTCGTCATTCGTGAGCAGCCAGCGGCTGTGCTCATCGATAATGGGCACTCAACGATGGAAGTCAGCCCGCTTTGGTTGCGTGAACGTACACAGGCCCCCGACCAGCTGGAGCAAATGACCCAGCAGCGCCTGTTTGACTCCCATGCCATCGAAGAGAATCTGGCCCTGACACAGGCGAAACCGGTGGATATCAACCATGTCTCACTGACGTTCAGCGATGGTCACGAGGAAGTCTACGACCTGACCGCATTGGCCAACGAGCTGGGCGACACGGCGCCGTTCCCGGCCGCCGAGCCCTGGGACGCCAGCCTGGACCAGCAGTACGTGCGCTTTGACTGGTCGCGCGTAAAGCAGGATGACGCATACTTCAAGGCATCACTATCCGCGTATCTGAAGTTCGGCTACCTGATTCTCTACAACGTTCCAACGGACCCGGAACGCATCCTGGAGGTAGGTCGCTATTTCGGCTACATCAAGGAAACCAACTTCGGGCGTTACTTCGAGGTCTATTCACGCCCCAGTGGCAACGATCTGGCCTATCGCAGCGTGGCCCTCGGGCCGCACACGGATAACCCCTACCGCAGCCCAGTACCCGGTATCCAGCTGCTGCACTGCCTGGTCAACGACACCACGGGCGGTCTCTCCACCCTTGCGGACAGCCTGAAGGTACTGGAAAAGCTGCGGACCGAAAATCCGGAGGGTTACGAGCTTCTCAGGCAAACACCGGTTCGCTTCCGGTTCGTGGACGCGGGAACTGAGCTGACCACACAACGCGCCATGATCCAGACCGATGATCACGGCAACCCAACCGGCGTCCATTACAGTCCACGCCTGGACGCGCTGCCGCTGCTTTCGGACGCTGACACCCGCATGTTCCACCGCGCAAGGCAGCGCCTGGGCCAGCTGTTTTCGGACCCGACCTACGAAGCGCGCTTCGCGCTCAATGCCGGCGAGCTGATGATGTTCGACAACAGCCGCGTACTCCACGGACGCACCAGCTACGACCCCAGCGAAGGGCACCGGCACCTTCAGGGGTGCTACCTGGATGCGGACGGTCCTCGGGAACGCTACGCGAGCCTGCAGAAACTTCGCACAACCGTTGAGGAGGTCGCCTGAATGCAACAGGTTTCCTTCCGCCAGATGAAAGACGGAACCCGTGAAGACTATGTGTTCCTGGAGCAGCTCGAAGAGGCCTTCAATGAGGGCCTGGTGGAGCGCCTGATGCAGGCGCTCCGGAATCTTGAAAATACCCTGAGCGGTTACCAGGTGACGCGTCTTGAGCACTCACTGCAATCGGCCGCGCGTGCTGAGGCGGATGGCGCCGATGACGACTTGATCGTCGGCGCCCTGCTGCATGACCTCGGTGATGAACTGGCCCCGTACAACCATTCGCAGCTGGCAGCCTCGATCATACGCCCCTATGTGCGCGCTGAAGTGACCTGGGTTGTGCGCCATCACGGCCTCTTCCAGAAGGTCTACTACGCGCATCATTTCGGCGAGGATCCGAACGAACGCGACCGGTACAGGGACCACCCCTGGTACCAGAGTTGCGTTGATTTCTGTGAGCGCTACGATCAGGCGTCCTTCGATCCGGATTACCCGACACCACCACTGGAACATTTCGAACCTCTTCTGCGCCGGGTCTTCGCGCGCACTCCGTTCGATCCAGAAGTCGTCGGTGACGAACAGCCACGTCGGGATTGAGACCCTGGTTACTGTAAAACCGAATGACCCGGGGCCATCACTAACGGCCCCCGGTCAACTCTGGCCCATTGATGGGGCCTAACGGGATCGTCGGCCCGTCGCCCGACTGGAAAGAGGAATAAGCCATCAGTACCTCCAACACTTCAACCAGTAACAACCTGCAGGAAGGCAACCCTCACGCCGTAATAACCACAGACTACATGGTGACTGAGCTCGCTCAGGGCGGGATATTCCGTGGCATGCACAAGGGGATGACCATCGGGGCTACCCTGCTCATCCTGTTTTTCGTGCTTTTCACCGGACTCACCGGCGTCGCCGATACTGTGTTCAGCTCCGCGCGCACCTGGATAGAAACAACCTTCAGCGGCTACTACCTCGTGACCGTAATGGGACTGCTTGTGATCTGTGCGGTCCTGGTCTTCTCCCCCTACGGCAGTATCCGCCTTGGCACTGATGACAGTCGCCCGGAGTTCAGCAATTTTTCCTGGTTCTCCATGCTGTTCTCAGCCGGTATCGGGATTGGAATCCTGTTTTTCGGTGTGGCGGAACCGGTCTTCTATCTGGATAACTCCGGAGCCTTTGATTACCCCAACAACCCCCACGCGGATATGGCCGGTGCCGAGACGCTGAATCACGAGCGCGCAATCGATGCCCTCAGGGTCACGGTCTTTCATTGGGGCCTGCATGGCTGGGCGATCTACGTGATCGTGGGAATGTCGCTTGCGTACTTTGCCTTTCGCAAGGGGCTGCCGTTGGCGCTGCGCTCGTCACTCTATCCGTTCATCGGTGAACGGATATTCGGCCCAATGGGACACGTCTTCGATATCTTCGGCGTCCTTGGCTGTGTGTTCGGCGTTGCCACCTCCCTGGGCCTCGGTGTCAGCCAGATGGGCGTCGGGCTCGAGCGTCTGTTTGGGATCAGCGACGGCCTGACCACTCAGCTGATACTGATTGCCGTGATTTCGACGCTGTCCATTCTCTCCGCGGTGCTTGGCGTCAGAAAAGGGATCAGGATTCTCTCCGAAATGAATATCTGGGTATCAGCGATCGTCGTCGGCGTGTTTTTGGTTGGGGGACCAACACTGTGGCTGCTTACCACCTTTTTTGACACGCTTCTGGACTACACTGTGAACGTGGTTCCCATGGGTCTATGGAAAGCGGACTCGGAGGGAACGGGAGAGTGGCAGCGCGCATGGACCATCTTCTACTGGGGTTGGTGGCTGGCCTGGGCGCCTTTCGTGGGCCTGTTCATTGCTCGCATCTCCAAGGGCCGGACGCTGAGAGAATTCGTACTGGGCGTTCTTCTGGTCCCCACACTGGTCGCCTTCGCATGGCTGGTCATATTCGGAGGCAACGCCATGCACCAGGAATTGTTTGCCTCCGGTGGGGCTGGTTCAGCCGGCATCATCGAACTGGTCAATGACTGGAAGCTGCCTGCGGCACTGTTCGCAACAGCTGATGGCATTGCCGGTACTGGCTGGTTTGGTTGGCTGCTCTCGGCGACGATGGTGTTTCTGCTGATGAGCTGGTTCATTACCTCGTCGGATTCGGGGACGCTGGTGCTGACCACCATCCTCTCGCTGGGGGATGAAGAACCATCACACGCTTTCCGTATTTACTGGGGCGCAGTGATTGGTCTGGTGGCCGCCGTGCTGCTGGTTCTGGGTGGCCTTTCCGCCCTGCAGACCGCGTTGATCGCCGCTGCCCTACCCGTCAGCGTCGTCATAATCCTTATGACCATGGGAGTGCTGCTGTCGCTGCTGCGGGAGCCGCGCTAGTCCGGTCATTGCCGCTCCACGATGGCCTCGCCGCGCCCCCAATGGGGCCAGGCGAGGCCTAATGGCCGGAATAAATGGCCTCATGTCGCTGCATAGCCGCCATCAGCCAGTCGCAGATGGGCTGGACGACGGCACTGCGATGGTGCTTCGCACTCAGCCAGTAGCCATAATCATCACGTTTGATCCTCGGCCCCAGAGCAATCAACTGGCCCGTTCTCAGATACTCCTCCACCAGAATCGACCACCCCAGAGCTACCCCCTGACGTGCCAGCGTCGCGTGTAGCATCAGCGCATAATTGTGGTAGGCGAAGTAATCCTCGCTTGGTGCCAGCGTTATCCCCGCCTGATCACACCACTGCAACCAATCAAGCCAACGCGGATCATCAATATCCTGGTGCAGAAACGTCACGTGACGAAGATCCGAGGCCTTCAGTTCACTGCCCAATCCATGGCGGCGCGCGTAGTCTGGACTACACACCGGGAAAACCTCCTCTGCGGCCAGAAGCTGACTGTCTTCCTGGGGCAGATAGGGACCGAAGCGGATCGCGATATCCGCCGCCTGAAACTCGGGGTCATCCGCCCTGTCGGTCGGCCTCAACGTGAACGTTACGTCGGGGAAAGCCTGTTTCATCGCTGAAAGATGTGGAAGCAGCCAAAGGTGCAGAAAGCCGGACCCGGCGGCGATCATTACCGAGGGGGCCGGCCGCTCCCCCTCACGCAACAGGCGATCGCAGGCGCCACGAATTTCACTGAGGCCAGGTGACACATCGCGACGGAAACGCTCCCCCCTGGCTGTGAGCTGGAGTCGCCCGCCTTTGCGGTCAAACAGGGGCATCCCCAGCCACTCTTCGAGAGCGCGAATCCGTTGGGAGATTGCCGGCTGGCTCGTGCGCTCCTCCTCCGCAGCGGCGGTCATGGAGCCCAGGCGCGCAGTTGCCTCAAAGGCCACCAGGGCCTGCAGGGATGGCAGCGATTGGCTGTCCTGAAAACGCTTCATAGTAGATTGATTCTACGCGGCTCACGAAACGCCCTAGTTTACATGAGTTCCCCTGAGACAGTCCCCGTGCCTCCCCGACTGAAAAATTCCACCAAATCCGGCGCTGAATACGGCT
>JBNJEG010000145.1:0-5521 GCA_051745655.1 Pseudomonadota bacterium | reverse complement strand
CGTATCCACGAAATCCCGGGCGTAACCCTGTCCGGGGTCCTTCATCTTCTGGCCCGCCATGATCGACATGGTGATTTCGGCCAGGTAGTCGAACACCAGGTAGTCCAGGTTGCCTTTTTCCACGAGCTGGCGCGCGGCGGTCTGGGTGTCGCCCCAGAAGGCGGCGGCGCAGCCGATGCGCAGGGACTGTGGGGCGCTCATGGTGGTGGTCCTTCCTGTGTCAGCCATGGTTGGAATCCAATATACCGAGCAAGCGCTTGGTTTGTAAACTGTGGTAGACTTCGTTGCCTGCTAGACTCAATCGCACTATCCGAATGGAGACTCCTGTCTTGTCCCAGGAAATGGCTACCCAGTTTGACCCTCCAAGCTTCACCGATCCGGAATCCCCCCGGGGTCGCCTCCTTCGCCAGGCTGCCCACCTGTTCCGGGATAAGGGCTATGAGCGCACGACGGTGCGTGATCTGGCCTCCGCGGTCGGCATCCAGTCCGGGAGTATCTTTCATCATTTCCGAACCAAGGAGGAGATCCTGAAAGCGGTGATGAGAGAGGCGATTCTGGTGAACACGGGCCGGATGCGCTCGCGCCTTGAGGCGGTGGCCGAGACAGGCGAGGCCGTGCGAACCCTGGTGCAGTGTGAGCTGGAGTCGATCAATGGTGAAACTGGCGAGGCCATGGCGGTACTCGTGTACGAGTGGCGAAGTCTGTCCGAGGTCAGTCAGGCAGAGATCCTGGAGCTCCGGGAGGTCTACGAGGGCATCTGGCTGGAGACATTGGCCCGTGCAAGAGCGGAAGGGCTGATTCAGGCGGAGCCGTTCCTGTTGCGGCGATTCCTGACCGGCGCCCTGAGCTGGACCATCACCTGGTACCGCCCCGAAGGGGATATGACCATCGGGGATCTCGCCGATCATGTGATGGCGATGCTCAAAATTGCCAGGGATTGATCCTGGCCCACCAAATTTTTTGCCATTCGGTAATGGTCAGGAGTGCCGGCTAGAGCGTTGTTACAAGCGGTTACTCGCTGAAACGACGCCACAGCGCCGCCATTTCGGCCAGCCCACAGGCTTGCATCCGTCCTCCGACTGCCGTTTCATTGTCGACCTTGATGTTCGTCAATATGTGATAGTCCTCACGGCTTAAACATTCAAATTGTCGAACAAATCAGGACAATTAAAAGGCTGGCTTTATCGCGGCCCAAGGACCAACGGAGATCGATCATGCCGAACAAGACTAAAAACGGCGTCTCCCTGGCTCGCATCACTGGTGTACTCGTTGCTCTGGTAATGCTGGCAGGGTGTTCCGTCAACCCTCTCCACAAGATAACCGGTGATGTGATGACCGGTTATGCGGAAGCCGAGAATACGCCCTACGTCCTGGAAATGACCGACGTCGGAAAAGCGTGCGCCCTCGGTGAGTCTGTGGATCCACTGCTGTATTCCTTCTCCCGCGTAACCATGGAGCCGGCCAAGACCGGGACCCTTCTGTCCGTTCTGGCAGGCATCTGCATGGAGCAGGAGGCCCAGGAAGAGGAATTGCGTTACCTGCGGGCGGATTATCAGGACAACACCACGGAACTGCGTGACGCCCGCGAAGCGATGCAGCGCAAGTATGGCATCACCGCCGAACGTCGAGAGCGCGCCTTCAAACGGATGCTTACGGGGTTCAGTTACGAGCCCAAGCCGGATGCGGAGTGCCCCAACCTCTACTCCGATCAGGATGAAATCACGTTCCTGCTCGGGCTCGTGTCAGGGGCCCAGGCCGTGCTGAATGACGGCAAGGCACGTGGGCGTGCGGGTGTTTCCCGCCGTCTGGCTGCCCAGGTGGAGCGTTCCACCTATTGCGTCGACAATGAGAAATGGGCCGGTATCCCAGAGGGCCTGAGGGCAACCGTCTGGGTGCTTCTGCCGGACCTGAAACCCGACGAAGTCGATGCTGACACCTGGGAGGTTCTGGCCCGCAACCGCAAGCTCGGCGTCGAGGAAGGGCTCCGGATTCCCGCTGCATTTGAACTTCAGATTGCTGAAAACGTGGGTCGGGACGAGACCATCGCCGAGGTTCTGGCCTATCTGGACAAGACTTCCGACGACTTTGAGGTATGGGAGCGGTATCAGCTGGCGGACCGTGTGGCCATGCAGATCGCGTGGGCTGTTTCCGACCGTTACTGGACCAAAGAGCACGGCCACCGCACACCCCAGAACCGTTTCGGTGAAACCGGCACCGAGCTGGACGAGGGTGACGACATCGATACCGAGGGCCTGCTCTGACAGGCCCCGTTACAGGATCAACCGACAACAACAGTCAACAGGAGAAATCCATGCGACTCCGCAGTCTGACAGCAGCTGTATGTCTTGGCCTCGCACCTTTCGCGCAGGCCCAGGACAAAGAAATTGACATGTGTGTGTTTGACCTCATCGGCTCCAGTGGTGACCAGTTCGCGCTGATGGAGGATTACGCCGTCGATATGCGCGACAAGGGGATTGAAGTCAATCTGGAGCCCTACACCGATGAGGGTGTTGCCATGTCCGCGTTCTCCGCAGGCGACTGCGATGCCCTGGCAGCGACTGATCTCCGGATCCGGCGCTACAACGAGTTCACCGGCACCCTCAGCGCCGTGGGCGCCATGCCCTCCTACGAACACCTGGAGACGGTGCTGACCGCGATCAACAAGCCTTCGGCCAGCGAATACATGAAAGAGGGCAACTACGAGATCGGCGGGATCTTCCCGCTGGGTGCGGCGTACCTGTTCGTTGTGGACCGTAGCATGAACACGGTCGAGGATCTGGCCGGCGAGCGCATTGCGACACTCGACCATCACCCGGACGCCGAACACATGGTCAATTACGTGAACGCCAGTGTTGAGCCCTCCGGGATCACGGATTTCGGTGGCAAGTTCAACAACCGCTCTGTGGATGCCGCCTATGCCCCCGGCTGGGCCTTCGAGGCGCTGGAGCTTTACCGTGGCGTCGGTGATGAAGGCGGCGTGGTTGACTACCCGCTGGGCCAGCTGACCATGCAGATCGTCATGCGTGACGACGTGCTGAGTGATGAGGAGGCCCAGACCTCGCGCGAAGTGGCGTTTGACCAGTTTGATAATGCGCTGGAAAAGGTCAAGGAATACGAAAAGGACATCCCGGACGAAATCTGGATCGAGATTCCGGACGACGACATTGCGGATTATCAGGAAATGTTCCGTCAGAACCGCATCCAGCTGCGAGACGGCGAGGATGACGATGGGAAAGAGGTGCCAGAGGTCTATCACGGCGAGATGCTGACACTGCTGCGCAAGGTGCGTTGCCGGATCAATTCGGACGCTTCCGAGTGCACGGCATCGGACCGAGAATAAAACCCATCATCTCTGACGTATTGAGGTAGTCATGTCGGAATCGTCTTCCTCCTGGGGCAGCGCACGCGCCCCCAGTCATGCGCGCCGTCTTCACGGGGCGCTCGTACTCTTCCTGCTGGTCGCCCTGCTCCTGATGGGGCTGGGCGGCTCAATGCACAGCCGTATGCTGTCGTTCGGGGAGCAGATCTGGCCGGGGTATTATTCCCTGGATCCGGGTGCCGAGGCCCCAAGCTGTGAAGCCGATGTCGATATCGACAAGCGGGTTCAGGAGGAGCTGTCGGCGGAAAAGGAAGACGATCCTTTCGGCATGGGGGGCGAGGGCCCCGACGAGGAGTCGGTCCGGCGCTCCATCGAGAAGAACGTTGAGCGCTGCGAGGAAAGCCACGAAAAGTACGAGGCCATGCAGGAGCGCATAACGCCCGTGCTGATCGCGTACAAAGCCGTTGAGCGGGGTATGTCCGAGTGGCTGACGGACAACCGGTCGCTGTCGACCTACCTGTTCATCATGCTGCTTGGTTTTGGGGCGGCAACGGCGGCTTTCGCTAACCACCACATCAGTATACGCCCGCCCATCAATCGGGTGGACTGGGTTCTGGCCGAGGGCGGTCAGCTGGTGGTGAACCTGCTGATGGTCTTCTCGCTCTACAACTACCTCGGGAACCTGGTCGACACGCCGGACACGTCAAAACTCCAGGAGCTCCAGAAAGCCTGGATGGTGATGTTCACGGCTCTGGCCGGCATCAACCTGGTCCGGCTGTTCAGTATGCCGGCGGATCTACCCCGTGGTCGGTTCGGGATTTCATCGCCCCTGGCCATCCCGCTGTACTGCTGGATGGGCTTGATGGGCTTCCTGTACTTCTCGAGTGGCGGTAACTGGGACACGGCCGGCCTGGGCGTCTACCTGAACCAGCTGACGAAGCACGCATCGCTGTTCGTCAATATCGGCCTCTACGTCTTCGTGGGGATGATGCTCAAGCAGACCACGATCCCGGATCGTCTGCTCGCGGTTGTGCAGCCCTGGCAGTTACCACCGGCCACACTGGCCTCGCTGGTGATCTTCGCCACCGCCTTCCCGACGGCGTTCACCGGCGCGTCCGGCATCTTCATCCTGGCGGTGGGCGGTACCGTCTATGATGAACTGCGGCGCGCCGGTGCGGGACGTCAGCTGTCTCTGGCCACGACCGCCATGTCCGGCAGCCTGGGTGTGGTCCTCAATCCCTGCCTGTTGATCGTCGTGGTGGCCGCGCTGAATAAGGAGGTTACAACCACGGAGCTCTTTGGCTGGGGCTTCTGGGTCTTCATGCTCTCGGCCATCATCTTCACCCTGATGGTGACCCGCAGCGAGAAGGAGTGGCGCCCGCGCGTCAGCAACCCGCGGCTGGCCATGAAGCAGTCGCTGAAGGCGCTCAAGCCCCTGATTCCCGACGTGGCCCTGGTTGCCGTGATCGTCTTCCTGTTCTGGCTGCTGCTGGGCATGGAGTTCAATGAGTTCTCGGCGCCGACCATGCTGCCCATCATCATGATGGCCCTGGTGGCCCTGGACTACGACGGCGGCGGCAGCCGCGTCATGGGGACCAGTCGCCGTATTGCCCTGGGCGCCGGCGAGTCCGCCGTGCACGTAGGCGCGCTGCTCACGCTCATTGGTCTGTCCATGACGGTGGGCGGTGTGCTGGAGCGCTCCCACTTCATCGCCGGCCTCTTCCCGGCGCATGCGGAATCGGTCCTGCTCGTGGTAGCCGCGCTCATGGTGATGCTGACCATCATCGGCATGTTCATGGACCCGTTCGCGGCCGTGGTGCTGGTGTCGGCGACCATTGCTCAGCCGGCCATTGGTCTGGGTGTGGACCCGCTGCACTTCTGGGTCATGACCATCGTCGCCTTCGAGCTTGGGTACCTGACGCCACCGGTGGCGCTCAACCACCTGCTCACGCGACAGGTGGTGGGCGTGAAGGAGGCGCTGGTGCCCGAACCCGAGGCGCCCAACCTCTACCGACGCTTCCAGCGTCTGATCCTGCCGTTGATGGTGATGGGCACGACACTCCTGATTGTTGGTTTTGTGCCTCTGCTGTTCTACGGTTGAAACTGTGAAAGCTTGTGCAAAAGCGGCCTTTCGGGGCCGCTTTTTCGTGGGGGATCATGGATGATGGGGGTAACCCGTAGGAGTGAGGACGGAACGTTGTA
>JBNJEG010000144.1:0-5534 GCA_051745655.1 Pseudomonadota bacterium | reverse complement strand
TTACGATCGAATAGCACCCAGCCAGCAGTATCACAGTGAATGGCAATCCAAAGGATACAGCCATGGCTTGAAGCGCTTCCAGACCGCCCCCGAGCAAGAGGGCAATCGCGATGGCACCCTCAATAATCGCCCAGAACACACGCTGGCCCCGCGGTGCGTCCACCTTGCCGCCAGCCGTAATGGTGTCGATTACCAGTGAGCCGGAGTCCGACGAGGTGATGAAGAACACGAGCACCAGTGTGATCCCGATAAAGGACGTAATGGCCGCCAGCGGCAACTCTTCCAGCATCATGAAGAGCTGCAGTTCGAGATCAGCATCCTTGATGCTCTCCACACCCTGCTCCAGATAAAGCTCCAGCGCAGTACCGCCCAGCGCGGTGAACCAGAGGACGGACACGGCCGAGGGAATAAGAAGAACCGCAATCAGGAATTCGCGTACGGTACGTCCGCGGCTGACCCGTGCGATGAACATGCCAACGAAGGGTGACCAGGCAATCCACCAGGCGTAGTAGAAGGCGGTCCAGCCCTGGCTGTAGTTCGCGTCTTCACGGCCGAAGGGCATCGACAATGCCGGCAGGTTGACAAAATAGGCAACCAGATTCTTGAAAAAGTCCGTTGCGATCAAAAGGGTCGGACCCACAATAATCACGAACAGCAGCAGCAGCGCCGCAAGAACCAGGTTGATCTCGGAGAGACGCCTTACCCCCTTGTCGACACCCAAGAGGATGGAAACAAGAGCGACGGCGGTGATCCCCATAACCAGGAATACCTTGGTCGGATCCTCATTGGGAATGCCAAACAGATGTGACAGACCGGCCGCTGCCTGGGATGCGCCGAGACCCAGTGATGTTGCCAGCCCAAAGAGGGTCGCGAAAACAGCGAGGATGTCCACGATATGACCTGGCCAACCCCAGACCCGTTCCCCGAGGATTGGGTAGAAGATCGAGCGCACGGTCAGTGGCAGTCCCTTGTTGAACGAGAACAATGCCAGTGCCAGCGCCACTACGCCGTACATTGCCCAGGGATGGAGGCCGTAGTGAAGAATGCTGGCGGACATCGCCAGGCGCTGCGCACCTTCTTCATCACCTTCCGCGCCGCCGAGGGGGGCCCAGTCGGTCCGCGCACCATCCTCCACCGTGGTTCCTTCGATGGCTGTGCCATAGTGGGTCACGGGTTCAGAAACGCCGTAGAACATCAGGCCGATACCCATGCCTGCAGCAAACAGCATGGAGAACCACCCAAGGTAGGAGAAATCGGGCGTGGCCTTGGCACCACCGAGTCTTACCTTAGCGAGAGGTGTGAAAATCAGGACAATGCACAGGATCAGGAAGATGTTGGTTCCAAGAAGGAAAACCCAGCTCAGATTCGTCGTCAGGTAATCGAAGATCCCCTCAAAGACGGGCGCCACCTGGTTCTGCAGCGCCAGTGTAATCACGACGAAGAAAAGTATGGCGATGGACGATATGGCGAAGACCTTGCCATGCAGGTCGACCTCGACACCACCGACTCGGCCGGAGTAGTTGTCCTGACCAATCTGGTAATCCGTATCGATCAGATTGGCAGGGCCCTCCGGGGCCGGGACGCCGTCGACGCCCTCGCTGCTGTCACTCGACTTTTTTGGATCTTGCGTCTCCATAGAGAACACTCCACTTTACGTTTTTTGGACGTTAATAAGGTCTCAGAAGCTCTGGGTTAGGGGCGCACCAGGAAGATCGATGCGTTGGTCTCCTTGGCAACGTGGCTGCCGTTGGAGGGCATGACGATGTCATGCTTGCCGTGGTGATGGGTTCCCATGACCACCAGGTCCGCACCTACGTCATCAATGGCATGGATGAGTTTGTTATCCAGCTCCACAGCCGGGTCCGCTGACACCAGGACCTTGGCGGATACGGGGCGGCCGTGGGTCTTGGCCTGCTCGTTGGCAAAAGCCTCGAGTTTCTGCTCGTAATCCTCCGGGGACTTGGCAACGTTGCTCGGGGCGGATTGAGTAACACTGATATAACAGATCTCGGTTTCGTAGTGCTGACCCAGATCTGAAGCCACTTTCAATGCGCGTTCAAGTGAGTCCAGATGGGCAAGGTCCACAGGGACCAGAATTTTGCGGTACATTGCTGTACTCCTTCCGTGCTCGTGAAAGGGATTTAATGCTGCGCGACCGAGGCTACTAGGTTGCACGCTGTAATGCCACCCGTCACCGGGCTGCTGCCTTACTATAGTTCAAACAGTGAGTTTTGGTTCAACACTGGTACGTAGAACAAGACGATTCGGTTTGGGTATGGTTAACCACGGATGCCACTCCCCGGAACCCCTGTTATAGTCGAGTTACATCACCAAAACGGGCACAACGACAGGGGGCACCGCATGATTGAATCACCACTGCTGGAACGCGCGGAAGGCTACATCGGCGGCCAGTGGGTCGGTAAAGGCAGTGGCGGCACGTTGACCGTGACCAACCCCGCCACTGGCGAGACCCTGGCGGAAGTGCCGGCACTGGGCGCCGCAGAAACCGAGGAAGCCGTAACAGCGGCCTGCCGAGCCCTGCGCCTGCAGGACCCGGCCACCCTCGACGAGCGCCGCGGCTGGCTCGAAGGCGTGCGCGATGCCCTCAAGGCAGAACGCGAAGAGATCGGTCGGATTCTCTGCCTGGAGCACGGCAAACCCCTTAAAGAGGCTGTGGGCGAAGTGGACTATGCCGCCGGCTTCTTCAACTACTGCGCCCAATACATTGACCAGCTGGCGCCGCACACCATCCCGGAGACCCCCAAGGACTGCACCTGGACGGTCCACTACCGCCCGATCGGCGTGGCCGGGCTGATCACCCCCTGGAACTTCCCTATCGGCATGATCGCCAAAAAGCTCTCCGCCGCCCTGGCCGGGGGCTGCCCGAGCGTGATCAAGCCCGCCGAGGACACGCCCCTGACCATGATCGCCGCGTTCCGGGCGATCCACGACCGCAAGGTCCTTCCCAGCGGCATGATCAACCTGGTCATGGGCCCGCCCAAGCCCATCGGGGATGTGCTGTGCCAGAACCCGGAAGTGACCATGATCAGCTTCACCGGCTCCACCGGCGTCGGCCAGCACCTGATGCGCGAGTGTGCCGGGCGGGTGAAAAAGCTGGCGCTGGAGCTGGGCGGCAACGCACCCTTCATCGTGTTCGACGATGCGGACGTCGATGATGCCATCACCCAGCTCATTGGCAATAAGTTCCGCGGTGGCGGCCAGACCTGCGTGTGTGCCAACCGCATATTTGTCCAATCCGGCATTGCGGAGACCTTCGCGGATCGCCTGGCGGAGAAAGTGGAAGCGCTCAAGGTAGGCGACGGTATGCAGGAGGGCACCGACATTGGCCCACTCATCAACCAGGCCGGCTTCGACAAGGTACGCCGCCACGTGAAGGATGCCCTGGACAAGGGCGGCAGGCTGAAAGCCGGTCCGCATCCGGACACGCTGCCCGAGGCCGGCAGCCTGTTCTATCCGCCCACGCTGGTGACCGGCGTCACCCCAGACATGCAGTGCTGCGACGAGGAGACGTTCGGGCCCTTTGTGCCCATGGCGACCTTCGACACCGAAGAACAGGTACTGGCCTCTGCCAATGACACGGATTACGGTCTTGCCTCCTACCTGTTCACGAAGGACGAGGCCCGGGCGCAGCGGATGATCCCGGCCATGCGTTTCGGCCATGTGGGCTGGAACACCGGCACCGGCCCCACACCGGAGGCGCCCTTCGGGGGCATGAAGCTTTCCGGTATCGGGCGTGAGGGTGGCCTGGAAGGCCTTTTTGAATTCGTCGAACCCCAGACTGTTCCCAGGAGCTACTGACCATGGTGGACGAGGCCGTGGAAGGCGAACCCCTGGCGGGGCTCCGGATCGCCCTGCCCGAAACCCGCCAGCTCGATGTGCTGGCGCAGATGGTGGAGCGCCGGGGTGCCGAGACCTGGCGCTGCCCACTGGTTTCGATCCTCGACACCCCGGACCAGGGGCCCGTCAGGGCCTGGCTGGAACGCTTCAACGCCGGTTCCATGGATGACCTGATCCTGCTGACCGGCGAAGGGCTGCGCCGGCTGTCGGCGGCCGCGGAACGGGAAGGCTGCCACGATGACTTCGTGGCCGCGCTGGGGCGTACCCGGCTGATTACCCGTGGACCCAAGCCGGTAAACGCCCTGCGCGAGCTGGGCCTGAAGAACGACCTCACGGCGGAGAAAGCCACCACTGACGGTGTCATGGCCACCCTGCGCGAGCATGAGCTCGATGGCCGCACCGTGGGCGTGCAGCTCTACGGCGAGGAACCCAACAAGAGGCTGACCGATTTCCTGGAGCAGAAGGGCGCAAGTGTGGACAGGGTAGCGCCCTATATCTATGCGGATGAAAGCAATCGTGGTCAGGTCGCGGCCCTGGCGGAAGGGCTGGTCCGGGGGGATCTGGATGCCATCGCGTTCACCAGCCAGGCCCAGGTGAAACGCCTCATGGAAGTCGCGGAAGGGATTGGCATGCAGCCCGCGGTGATCGAGGCACTGAACCAGCTCCTGGTGGTGGCGGTCGGGCCCATCGTGGCGGACAAGCTTGCCCAGTACAGCGTTGGCGTCGACGTGATGCCGGAGGAATCCTGGTTCATGAAGCCGATGGTGCGGGCCCTGATTGATCGGCTTGCCGCCTGAGCCGGGCTATGCCCTTCCTGTAGAGCATCCATGACGTGATGCCTGCGGCGATGTTGCCCACCATGGCGCCGGTGAACAGGCCCGTCAGCCCGCCGATCTGCCCACCAATCCACAGCAGTGGCAGGAAACACGCGAACAGCCGCAGAACGGAGATGACCAGCGCCCGCATGGGCAGGCCCATGGCGTTGCAGGCCGAGACCATCAGCATGCACACGCCCAGGCCACTCCAGCTCAACGGCAGTCGCAGCAGGAAGTCCCAGAGATGCGACTGCACGTCCGGATCACTGGCCAGCAGCGGGGCCACCAGACCGGAGAGCAGCAGCCAGGCCGCCGCGATCCCCAACTGAAGCAGAATCACGAATCGCACCGCCAGCCACACCAGAAGCGCGACCCGGTCCGGCCTGCCTGCCCCCACGTAGCGACCAATCATCGGCGGCATGGCCATGGTCAGCGCCAGAACCGCGACCAGCGAGAAGAATTCCAGCCGCGAACCCAGCCCCCAGGCACCCACCGCCGCGTCACCGAAGCCCGCGACAAAGCCGGTGGCCAGCATCGCGGCAATGGGGGGCATCAGCTGGCTCAGCATGGCCGGACCGGCGATGGAGCCGATCTGGGTCAGCGCCGGTTTCACGGCAAGATCCGCAAGAATGAACGTGATCCATTGCCGTGCCAGCAGCCGGGTGAAGACCACCAGTGTGCCGGTGCCGAAGGCGACGACCGTGGCCCAGGCCGCACCCGCGATGCCCCAGTCAAAGGTGAAGATGAACAGCGGATCCAGCGCCACGTTGATCAGGCTGGTGATCACCATCATGGCGCCAGGCAGTTTCGTGTCACCGTGGGAGCGGCACACGCTGTAGCCGAAGTAGAGCACCGCGCCCA
>JBNJEG010000143.1:0-5624 GCA_051745655.1 Pseudomonadota bacterium | reverse complement strand
CGCGGCAAAGCTCCAGATCATCGGACCAGAGCTGGTAATGACCCTTGTCGCTGCGCCGGCGACCGCGGGTGATGAGGTGGCTGAGCGCGGCGTAGCCCTGGCGGTCCGGGGCGATCAACACCAGGGTGCCGGGCAGGTCCTGCAGCCTGAATTCACTGCCGACCAGCAGGGTCAACGCCAGTGAGCGGGCCCTGGCATGGGCCCGGACGACACCAGCCAGGGAGCATTCATCGGTCAGCGCCAGCGCCTGGTAGCCCAGCCGGTCGGCCTCCTCGACCAGCTCCTCGGGATGCGAGGCGCCGCGCAGGAAGCTGAAATTGCTGATGCAGTGGAGCTCGGCGTAATCCAGCGTCATCCGAACCATCCGTGAATGAGCCACTGATCCTGCCGGTTGCGGAACAGCCAGGCACGCTGGCCGTTGTCCAGCAGGGCGATGTAGTAGTCGCGACGCACGTAGTCGCCATCCCACCAGCCGCCCTGGATACGCTCGGGCCCGTTGAGCCAGCGCACGGGAGGGCGTTTCAACGGCTGCGGTGGTTGCTGGAGCCAGAAGGGGCGTGCAGGCCCTGGACATGGAGACGTGCTGGAGCCCTGTTCCCGGGTGGGCTGCCAGTGGGCACAGCGTTCCGGGCGCGGGTCCGGGCGCCTGCCGGGGCTCTGGATGCTGTCCCGCCCCAGGCGTGCGCGCAGGCGGTGTAGCAGGGTCTGGCGTGCCTGTTGCCGGCTTCCGGTGCTGTCGAACAGGTCATGGCTTTCCACGACTTCAGCGACGATGGTCCGGCCTGATGCCAGGGACAGGGCCTGTACATTGTCGGGCAGGGTGATGGAAGCCAGGCGCAGCAGGGCGAGATCCAGAAACACAGTCGCTTGTGACTCGCCCTGAGTGGTTTCCAGTACCAGGATTGTAGGGTCGCCAGCGGAGTGGTGAAGGCTGAGGTGGATCCGGTCACAGCGCAGCTGACGCCTTTCCAGAAAGCGTTCCAGGGCTTCCAGCAGGTGTGCCAGCGGGCCCTGCAGGTGATCGGTGTTACGGGTTTCCTGGTTCAGCGTCAGGGTCTGCTGGAATGTCTCCCGGGGATGGAACTCCTGAACCGGATCGCCGGATCGGCCCAGCATTTTCTGCAGGTCACTGTACAGCTCCGGTCCGAGGCGGCTGGTCAGCTCCGCCGGGCAGCATGCCAGCAGGTCCTCCATCCGGTGCAGGCCCATGCGCGTCAGCCGCTGGCGGACCTTCTCCGGCCAGTCCGCAGCCGTAACCGGAAGGCGGCGCAGGGCATGGTGCATGGCTTCCGGGTCGTCCGTGCATACAGGGGCTCCCTGGCGAGCCAGAAGCCGCGCCATCCGAGGGCTGGTGCCGGTAGCCATGCGGCCGTTCAGTCCTTTCTGTGACAGCTGCTGTGTCAGGGCCGCCGCCAGCGCCTGTGGTTCCGGGTAGAGGTGGCGCAGGCGATCGGCACGGACCAGCAGGCCATCCGGGGGCCATTGAGCCAGCGGCGCGGCCAGCTGGTAGAGGTCCGTTGCCAGTTGCTCCAGTTGTTCCGTCTGTCGGGGCTCGCTGAAGGGGACAAGCGTCAGTTCCGGGCAGAGGGCACGGGCCGTGGCCATGGACTGGCCGGCCTGGACACCCGCCAGCCGGGCCTGTTCGTCCGGCTGCTGGATTACAGGGGGTTTGCCTGTGGTCAGGGCCACCGGCGCATCATTGCTCGGATGGTAATCCAGCAACAGCGAGGGCAGGTGGAGATACAGCCACAGCATTGGATCACACCGTCTGGCGGGGGATGACTGGAGGCAGCGTCAGGGTCCGGCTCCCCGCCTGTCCGCCACGTTGGCGCAGCAGCGTGATCCGAAGCCGGTTCTCCCCGGGCACCGGGTCAATGGCCAGCCGGAGTGGGGCCGGGGAGGCCTGCCCGGCGTCTTCCGCCGGGGTAACCAGCACGCCCAGCGTCCGGCTGTCCTCCACTGCCAGCTGCAGCCGCCGGAGCGAAGCCGGGTCACGCCGGTGGCTCCACCCCATCACCATACCCACCGCGCTGCTGTCCAGGAGCTGTTCCAGGGTCCAGAGGTGGTCCGAGCGGTTGCCGGTCCGTACCAGGAAACAGTGCTCGGGGGGCAGCCCCAGACCTTCAAGGGCCGGTGGGTAGGGCGCGTGGGGCGGGTCAACCCAGAACAGGGCTTCGCCGCGGTCGCTGCAATGCCGCATGGCACCGGCAAACAGCTGCAGCTCGCCGATACCGCTCAGGGGGCAGTGGCATTCGATCAGGGTACCCCGTGGCCAGCCGCTGGTCGCCAGCAACTGATCCAGAGCATCGAAACCACTGGCAATGCCCCGGGTATGGGTTACCTTCTGCTGACTGGCCCGCCACAGGCGGGGGTCCTGTTCCAGCTGTGTGCGGGGATGAACGGCCATAGCCACCTCAATACTGTTTTTATATACAGTATAGGGGCTATAGTGATGCCCGGCAATGCGTGGCGTGGGTCAGCCGGGAAGACGTTTCCGGCCTTCTCTTCCGGGGTGAGGTCTGAATCCAGTCACGGGGATGGTGAGGTACGGGCCAGCCCGATCAGGTGTTAGTGGCAGGAGAAAAGCAGGGCTCAGTGGCCCAGGACGCGTTTGCGCAGGCGCCGCCAGCGGGTGATGAGCCAGTCCATAACCGTGGGCCGGTCATCAATCGTATCCGCTTCATCATGGTGGGGGCGGGTGGGGTCGGTTTCGTCCTCGCCAGTCTCCACTTCCACCCCGTAGCGTTCACGGACGTGTTCCCACTCTTCCCAGTCGTGCGGGGTGCCGGCATTCGGCTGATGGAGGCGCACCGCACGTTCCCAGGAGTTTTCGCGGAGTGAGTGCTCCCTCTCCTGGTCCTGTTCCGAGGGGTCGATGCCGTATTTTCTGAGGAATTCGTCGGGTTTCATGGCTGCCTCCGGCTGCCGTTCACCTATGGTTCCAGTGTAACGACAACCGGCGGCGCTGCCATCATTATCGTATTACTGTTCCACGAAGGCCCGTTCGATCACGAAATGACCCTGGTGACCCTGCTTGGCCTCCTGGAACCCACGCTCGGTGAGGATGTTCACCATGTCCTTGAGAAGACCCGGGCTGCCACAGACCATGAAGCGGTCCTCTTCCAGGCTCAGGTCGGGCATGCCCAGGTTCTTTGTCAGCTCACCGCTTTCGATCAGTTCCGTGACGCGGCCCTGATTCTCGAAGTTCTCGCGCGTGACCGTGGGGTAGTAGGTCAGTTGATCCCGGATCATGTCGCCCAGGTATTCGTGCTGTGGCAGCTCGCTGGTGATGGCATCACGGTAGGCCAGCTCGTCCACGTAGCGTACGCCATGGACCAGGATGACGTTCTGGAACTGCTCGTAGATGTCCGGGTCCTTGATGATGCTCAGGAAGGGCGCCAGGCCGGTGCCGGTTCCGATCAGGAACAGGTTGCGCCCGGGCAGGAGGTTGCCGCCGATCAGGGTGCCCGTGGGCTTCTGGCCGACCATGACCTCGTCACCCACCTCAAGGTGCTGCAGGCGGGATGTCAGGGGGCCGTCCTGGACCTTGATGCTGAAGAACTCGAGCGTCTCTTCATGGTTGGCGCTGGCCATGCTGTAGGCGCGCATCAGTGGCTTGCCGTCGTCCAGCTGCAGGCCGATCATGGTGAACTGGCCGTTCTTGAAGCGGAATGCCGGATCCCGCGTGGTGCGGAAACTGAAAAGCTCGTCCGTCCAGTGGTGTACGTCCAGTACCTTTTCCACGTTGTGCTTGGCCATGAATCCTACCTCGTTAATGGTTCACCGGGTGAATGGTCGCCAGCAGTTGCCCGGACGATACCCAGTGTTTACCGTATTGGTTCAATGGATAATCAATCTAAGTTTTATCGGAACAGTCGATTATGAAATACACGCTGCGCCAGCTTGAGGTGTTTCAGGCCACCGCCCGCAACGAGAACATCACCCGTGCGGCGGATGAGCTGGCCATGTCCCAGTCGGCCGCCAGTGGTGCCCTGCGGGATCTGGAGAACCAGTTCAGCGTTCAGCTGTTCGACCGCATGGGCAAGCGCCTGCAACTGAACGAGCTGGGCCGGCTGGTGCGACCGCGTGTCGCCGCTCTTCTGGATGAAGCACGGGAACTTGAACACGCGCTGGCGCGGCATGCCGAAGTCGGGCACGTCAAGGTGGGTGCCACTCTGACCATCGGCAACTATATGGCGGTGCCGATTATGGCACGATTCATGAACGAAAACGAGGGTGCCAATGTCTCGCTGGAGGTGGCCAACACCCGTACCATTGGACGCAAGGTGGCGGATTTTGAACTGGATGTAGGCCTGATCGAAGGCGAGATCCACTCTCCGGAGCTGGAAGTGATTCCCTGGCGCGGCGACCGCTTGACGGTCTTCTGTGCGCCGGACCACCCCCTGGCTGGGCGGGAGGCGCTGACCGACGAAGACCTTCTGGCAGCCACCTGGATCCTGCGGGAGGGCGGTTCGGGCACGCGCCAGACCTTTGACCGGGCCATGCACGGCCTGCTGCCGGATCTCAACGTGCTGCTGGAGCTGCAGCACACCGAGGCCATCAAGCGGGCCGTGGGCACCGGCATGGGCGTGGGCTGCCTGTCGGAGGTGGCGTTAAGGGATGCCTTTGACCGGGGCGACCTGATCCCGCTGCCAGTGCCACACAGGGACCTGGCCCGCTCGTTCTATTTCATCCTGCATCGTCAGAAATACCGTAGCGCCGGCGTGGACCAGTGGCTCAAACTGTGCCGCGAAACCACGGGACTCAACGGAACCATGGAGGCGACCGATGGTGCATGAGCTGCAGAATCGGCAGATCCGACTCGCCTGGCTTGGATTCATTACCGCGCTGCTGCCGATACTGACGTTCCACACCACCTATCTGCTTTCCGCATGGAATGGCTATGTGCCCTGGTGCGTTCCGTACTGGGATGCCTGCACCTCCATCAGCGCCACCGGACGTGAAGGCCTGGCGTACTTCATCTTCAAGGGGGCCATGATCCCCGCCATTACGCTCCAGGTGCTGTTCTGGGCCATCAATCACCGCTGGCTGCAGGCGCTGGGATACCCGCGCGGCAAGGCCGTGGGCTGGCTCGGGGCGCTGGCGGCGGCCTTCCTGCTGCCCTATGTGCTGAGCCTGGGCCATGCCGGCGATGCCTTTGAGCTGGCGCGGCGTATCGGCACGGCCGGTTACGTGGGGGTGACGGGGATCGTGCAGATCCTTCTGGGCAGTGTTCTGTGGCGTTCGCGCTACCCGCTGTTGCAGCGGGGCGGGGGGCGGTTGCTGCTGCTGAGTGCCGTCACATTGGGGATTGCCATTCTGTCTCTGGTTCTCCAGTCCATTCCGGCGGTGGATTACGACAGCATCAAGTACGCCTTTGACTGGATCCTGATCGTGCTGCTCAACATTCATGGCATCGGCGTGGCTGTGCTCTGGTGGCGGGCGGGCCTGGCGGTTACACTGCCGCGCACCCTCAATCTGGAGTAGCGGCGGATGCATGTGGCGGTCCTGGGTGCCGGTGTGATCGGCACCACCACGGCCTGGTACCTGCGCGAGGCCGGGCATGATGTGACCGTGGTCGAGCGCCGGGGTGGCCCGGGCGAGGAGACGAGCTTTGCCAACGG
>JBNJEG010000142.1:0-5641 GCA_051745655.1 Pseudomonadota bacterium | reverse complement strand
AGTCCATGATGAAGTGGGCGCGAGCTGTGGCGATGGGCTTGCGCCGGGACTGCTGCCAGGCGGTGACGATCACGTTCGCCACGCGGTTGCCCTGGCGGGTCAGGTGACACTCGCAGAAGGTATCCCGGTCCAGCCCCGCGCGCAGGTAATCGAGGGAAAAGTCCACGATCCGCGGCAGCCGGGGCGTCTCCTGGGACATCATGAGCGAGATCATGGCGGACATCTCCAGGAAGCCACCGATCACGCCCCCATGGATGGCGGGCAGGATGGGATTGCCGAGGTTATCGTCACTACGCGGCAGGCGGAACACCACCTCCTCACCGAAGGTCTCGCATTCCATGCCCAGGGTGCGGGCGTAGGGTACCGCCCGGATCAGGGCCTGGTAGTCACCGGCCTGCAGGGCGCTGCGCATCTCACCGGACAGGCTCATTCGTTATCCCCTCCCGTGATCAGGTCGCGATAGGCCTTGGGCGTGGCCTCGGGGCCGATCCGCATGAAGGTACCCACACAATGGGCGATGGTCTGCTCCGGATCGTCCTGGAAGGTCTCACAGCGGGTAAACACGATATTGTTGGTCACCCGGTAGGCCCGGGCCCGCGCGTACACCGGGTACCCGGGCTCCGCCGCCCGCATGTAGTCCACCCTGAGGTCGAGCGTGGGGCAGAGCTCGAATTCCGGCAGCGCGCAGATCACGACGGTGCCGGAGGCGGTGTCCATGAGCGTGGTGATGGCGCCCCCGTGGATCACCCCCGTCTCCGGGTTACCCACGATGGCATCGGAATACGGCAGTTCCACGACCAGCTCATTCTCCGTGGCGGACAGGGCCCGGATGCCCAGATGCTGGCAGTGACGCAGGGTCCCGATGAAGCGCGAGACCCGGCCGAAGAGGGTTTCATCATTCATGGCGGCTTTGCAATCTGCAGGGAATCCGGCGCACTATAACGAAAACAAGGCCCCATTCACAGACGAGGTAACCCGACCCATGCGGCGTCTGAAACACCCCCGCGCCCTTCTGGCCCTGATGCTCACTGTGCTGGTCACTGCCGGCTGTGGCGTCAACCCGGTCACCGGTGAGCGCGAGCTGCGCCTGGTGTCCGAGTCCGATGAGCTGCAGATTGGCAAGCAGCAGTACCAGCCCACCATCCAGACCCAGGGTGGACGCTACTACCGCGACGAGAAACTCAACAACTACGTCGCCGAGGTGGGCCAGTCCCTGGCGGAGGTCAGCGACCGCCCCGACCTGCCCTATGAGTTCACTGTCATCAACAGCGGCGTGCCCAACGCCTGGGCCCTGCCGGGCGGCAAGATTGCGATCAACCGGGGCCTGCTCACCGAATTGGACAACGAAGCCCAGTTGGCGGCGGTCATGGGTCACGAGATCGTCCATGCCGCGGCGCGGCACAGCGCCCAGCGCATGCAGCGCGGCACCCTCATCAACCTTGGCGTGGCCGGCATCGGCATTGGCCTGGGCCTGAGCGACAACGAATACGCCGGGCTGATCCTGGGCGGTGCGGCCCTCGGCTCACAGCTGATCATGGCGCAGTACAGCCGCAGCCACGAGCTCGAATCCGACCGCTACGGCATGCAGTACATGGCCGAGGCCGGCTATAACCCGGAGGCCGCCGTGCAGCTTCAGGAAGTCTTCGTGCGCCTGTCCGAGAATGAACAGAGCAACTTCATCACCGGGCTCTTCCGTTCCCATCCACCATCTCAGGAGCGGGTGGAAGCCAATCGCGGAATCGCCGAGGAACTGGGTCGGGAAGGCACCTTGGGCGAAGAACGCTACCAGCGCATGATGGCAGGCCTGCGTGAGGATGCGGATGCTTACGAGGCCTACGACCGGGCCCGGAAAGCCGCCGGTGAAGGCGATTCCGAGCAGGCCCTGGCGCTGCTGGAGCAGGCTATCGAACAGGTCCCCAACGAGGCGGCCTTCCACAGCCTAAGGGGAAACCTGCGCCTGGATTCGGGGGAGAACGAGTCAGCCCTGGACGATTTCAACCGGGCGGTCGAGCTCTACCCGGAGATGTTCCAGTACCGGATCGGCCGTGGCCTCGTGCACCGGGAGATGGAGAGCTTCGAAGCGGCGGAAAAGGACTTCAAGGCGTCACTGGATGTGGTCCCCACCAGTATTGCCTACCTGGGGCTGGGGGACGCAGTCTCCGGTCAGGGCCGGACCGACGAGGCCCGCCAGTACTACCAGCAGGCCGCCCAGGACGAGGGCGAGGTGGGTGACCGCGCCCGCCAGCGGCTGGAATCACTCAGCGGCGGCTAGCGCCGCCCTCACCCTCCCGGCGGCCGCTTCAGGCGACTGCTGCATGAAACAGTGGCCGCCGGCCAGGGTCTCCGCGGTAACCTGGCTGTTGAACGTCACCCAGCGGGCGACCGAGTCCTGCACGAAGTCATAGGTCCCATCACCGTGAATCACGTGGCAGGGGGTGCGCAGCCGCTTCATGGCCCGCCAAAGCCCCCTCGGGTAGCCGGCAAAGATCGCCGCCTCCAGCTCCGGCGGGCAGCGCAGCACCACCTGCCCGTCCTGCTCCACCAGCGCATGGTCCACGTAGGCCCGGAGCGCCTCCGGCGTCCAGCCCCGGAACATACCCCGCCCCTCGAGGGTCTCCAGGGCCGTGGCGCGATCCGGCCATTCGCGCCGGCGCTGGCGGGTCTTCTTCGAGAAGCCATTGTTCTGCCAGAACCCGAGCCAGGTACCGAGACGCATCACCCAGAGCATCCGCCGGGAGAAAATGATCGGGTCCAGCAGGACAGCGCGGTCAAACAGGTCCGGATCCCGTTCCATCATCAGCAGGCTCATGATGCCGCCAAAGCTGTGGCCCAGGGCGTAATGACGCTGTCCCTCCCAGAAGGGCGCGAATGCCCGCCAGGTTTCCTCGCACAGCTCCGAGGTCCGGTTCCAGCCCAGGAACTCACCATTGGCCTCGCTGGCACCATGGCCCTGCACATCACTCAGGAACAGGTCGTAATCCTCGGCAAGACGTTCCAGCAGCGGCCGGTAGACCAGGCTGTTGTAGCCGTTGCCATGGATGAAATGCACCACCGGACGACCGCTGGGGCTTGAGTGCCAGCCGGTGACAAGATGGCCCGCGGAGGTGCGGTGCTCCCAGTACTGCAAACCGGGAATCGGGGCGGGTGCCGTTTGTGCCAATGCCAGTTCCTCCCGTTCTGGATAACCTGCGACCCTGTCATCGGTTCCGACGCTGTGGTACAAAAGGCGTCTGACAATTCAGGTGGGTCTGCGCACGGTGGCGTAGCCTATCACGTTCAACCCGAAACCGCTCTCTACAGGGAATCGATCAAGATGATTCGAGAACGCTTGAGACCCCTGGCTTCACAGGCCAAGCGCGGCTATGTCCAGTTGATGCTGGACGTGGTCGGCCGCTCCCTGGAAGCCATCAGCCAGCTGGACGACCAGGTTCGCGGCGAAGTGGCCGTCCTCCCGGACGGCTTCCTCTTCTCGATGCAGGTCATGCCGAAGGGCCCCGGCCTTTTCGTACGCAAGCAGCGCGACGGCAGCCTGCAGTATCTCGGCGGCAGCGTTGCCCAGCGCCCGGATCTGAGCATCCAGTTCAAGCACCTGCACCACGCCTTCCTGGTACTCTCATTCCAGGAAAAGACCGCCCAGTCCTTCGCCAATGACCGCATGCTGGTGGACGGCGACCTGGGCTACGCGGTGCGCATGACGCGCGTGCTCAACCGCCTCGAGACCTTCATCCTGCCGCGGCTGGTTGCCTCCCGCGCGGTCAAGGAATACCCGGATAATCTGGGCCTGCCGGAAAAAGTCTTCAGCGCGGCCCGGATCTACCTGAAAGTGGCAACGAATTTTGTGGACACGGTGAGGTCATCATGAGCTATTACGAATTCTTCTGCCCGGTCAAGGTTATTGCTGGCCAGGCAGCACTGGAACATCTGCCTTACGAGTTCAGTTCGCGCGCGGTGGAACGGCCCATGGTCGTGACCGACAAGGGCGTGCGTAATGCCGGGCTGCTGGACAAGGTCCTGTCGGCCTGCGAGGAAGGCGGCATGGACATCACGGTCGTCTATGACGACGTCCCCGCGGATTCCTCGAAGCAGACCGTGACGGCGATCGCCAAGGAATACCGTAAGCAGAAGTGCGACGGCATCCTTGCCATTGGCGGCGGCTCTCCCATCGACACCGCCAAGGCGGTCAACATCCTGGTGTCCGAGGGCGGCGACGATATCGCCCAGTACGCCGGCTCCGGCGTGCTCAAGCGCCCGCTGAAGCCCTTCTTCGTGATCCCGACCACCGCCGGCACCGGTTCCGAGGTCACCAATGTGGCCGTGATTGCGGATACCGAGAAAGAGGTCAAGCTGCCCTTTGCCTCCGGCTTCATGCTGCCGGACGCGGCGGTCATCGATCCGCGCATGACGCTCACCCTGCCGCCACAGATCACCGCTGCCACGGGCATGGATGCCATGACCCACTCGGTGGAGGCCTTCACCTGCCTGGCCAAGAACCCACTGAGCGACGCCTATGCGGCGGCGGCCATCAAGAAGATCAGCAACAACCTGCTGAAGGTGATGGAGAAGCCGGACGATTCGGAGCGCCGCCTGGAACTGGCCCAGGCCTCCACCATGGCCGGTATTGCCTTCTCGAACTCCATGGTCGGCCTGGTGCACGCGCTCGGGCATTCGCTGGGTGCGGCCTGCCACCTGCCCCACGGGCTGTGCATGAGCCTGTTCCTGCCCTATGTGCTGGAATACAACCTGGAACAGATCCGTGAGCCGCTGAGCGAGCTGCTGCTGCACCTGGCAGGGCCCGAGATCTACGCCATGACGCCGAAGAGCCAGCGCGCCGAGGAGTCCATCGCGACCATCCGCAAGCTGCGTGACGACCTCCATCGCCACTGCGGGCTGCCGCGCACGCTGCAAGAAACCGGCAAGGTGGAAAAGAGCCAGCTGGACCGCATCGCGCAGATGACCATCGACGATGGCTCCATAATGTTCAACCCGAAGGAAGCCTCGCTCGAGGACGCCCGGGCGGTACTGGAGAAAGCCTGGGCCTAGAGCGCCCCGGCCAGTTCCGCAAGCCCCTGGTCACGGCTCACGTCTACCGCGTTCAGGGGCAGCTGGATGAGGGTATGCTTGGGGAAGGCCTTGCGGGTCGCCTCGATGTGTTCGGCCTCGGACTCACGGCGACGGCGGGCGAAGTCTCCGTCCGCACTTTCGGGCAGGACCCGGTTGAGGATCAGGGTATCCACCCGGACGTTGACTTCCTCGAGGGTTGCAACCATCCGACGGGTTTCCTCCCGTGACAGGCGGTCGGGATTCAGAACCGGAATGAATCGGGTCCGGTTCGGGTCGCGGAGCCGGTCCCGCATTGCTGTATAACGGTCCCGCCGCTCGGCCAGTATCCGCGCGGCCCGGTCCTCCGGGCTGCCCTCTTCTCCCTGGAGCGCACTGCTGGTATCCACCGCCTCCCGGCGCTTTTCCAGCAGTGCATCCGTCCAGGTCCGCATCACTTCCGGCAGCTGCAGCAGTTGCAGGGTGTGCCCCGTGGGCGCGGTATCGAAAACGATCCGGTCGTACCGGCTTTCGTTTTCCAGCGTCAGGCGTACCAGCTCATCCAGCAGGGCCGCCTCCTCGGCACCCGGCGCACCGGCGGCCA
>JBNJEG010000141.1:0-5692 GCA_051745655.1 Pseudomonadota bacterium | reverse complement strand
CCAACCGTGACGCTGTTGCGCTCGCCCGGGTTGCCGTTCTCGTCGGGAATGAACTTGGGTACCACAAAGACCGAGATGCCCTTGGTGCCCTTGGGCGCATCCGGCAGCTTGGCCAGCACCAGGTGGATGATGTTGTCCGACATGTCGTGATCGCCGGCGGAGATGAAGATCTTCTCGCCGGTGATGCTGTAGCTGCCGTCAGAGTTCGGTTCCGCCTTGGAGCGCATGATCCCGAGATCGGAGCCACAATGGGACTCCGTCAGGCACATGGTGCCGGTCCATTCACCGCTGATCATCTTGGGCAGGTAGGTCTGCTTCTGCTCTTCGGAACCGTGGGCTTCCAGCGTGTTCAGACAGCCGTGGCTGAGACCGGGATACATACCGAAGGACCAGTTGGCCGTACCCACCATCTCACTCATGACCATGGAGAGAGAACCGGGCAGCCCCTGGCCGCCAAGTTCCTCATCCGCCGTCATCGAGGGCCAGCCGCCTTCAATGTACTGCTTGTAGGCTTCCTTGAAACCGGCGGGCGTCTTCACTGCACCGTTTTCCAGGGTACAGCCCTGCTGGTCCCCGGTCTGGTTCAGCGGCGAAAGCACCTGCTCGCAGAATTTGGCCCCTTCCTGGATGATGGCATTGACCATATCCGGCGTGGCTTCCTCGCCTCCCGGAATCTGCTGGTAATGCGTTTCGGTATCCAGAAGCTCGTTCATGACAAACTGGATATCACGCAGCGGTGCTTTGTACTGGGGCATGGCGTTGTACCTCGATTCACGCAATTAAACGGCTGTTTGAAACATACGTTTGGGGCGGGTCCAATGTCAAGAGACATTGGCGGCATTACGGGATTTTTCAGGCAGTGGCGCGGAAGCCGGATTCCGTCCCGGCAGGATCCCCGGAGGCGGAGGAGGTGAAGCCATCCACATCCCGGAAAAGACTGACGCGCGCGTCCTCACCGCCACGGGGGTCATCATCCGGACCCTGGCGCCCGGTATTGTCTTCCACGGCCCCATCATCCCCGGATTCACGGCGCTGCGAGCGAAGCTCGGACTGGGCCTCGAGCAATTGCCGGGTTGCCTCCTGCGCCACCTGGAGATCCTGGGGTGATGGCTCGGCGGGCGCCAGGGCGGCGGATCTCACCGTCTGCATCTTGCTGATCGTGGCTTCGGGGTCATCAGGGATGGGGCTGGTATCAATGGAGACCTGCCCGCCAACCGCGTAGAGCTGGCCATTCTCACCCCGCTGGTAGGTATAGGTCGGCGCCCCGGCATACTGGCCGCCCACCACCTGATGGGCCTGTTCATGCTGGCGGACTTCCTGGTCACGACTCCTCAGCTCCTGGACCGCAGCCTGCTGTTCCGGAGAGGTTTCTTCCGGTCCCTCATCCGGATTCCGGGACTCTCGGGGGGATTCGTCATTGCCGCGCTCAGGCCCCACCCTGTTCCTTTCACCACCGGGGCCGTCTGGGGATTCCGGACGCTGCCCCCGGGAAGCATTACCACTGCCCTCCACGCCCGACTGGCGCGCCTGATCACTGATCGACACCTGGACACCGGCTCCCTCCGTCCGCCGGGGTGCGGAAACCGGGCTCGGTGTTGAGGGGCCATTGCCGGAAGTGGGACTGGAAGACGAGGGGGTCTGCGGTACGCCACCTGAGGCCGTACCGGGAGGCGCGGTGCTGCGGGTTACAGCGCCGCCGCCGTTGCTGATCGCAGGCTGGACGGATGTAAGTTGCACGGTGATTCCATTCCGGTATCAGGCACGTTCATCGAGAAGCGTCCCTACCATCTCGTCCGCGGTCCGGACCACTTCGACAGAAGCCTCGGCGTTCCGTTGGTTGACCTTCAGGTCCACAAGGGATCCGGCTAGGCTTTCCTCGGGCCCGCGGGGCGTCTCGGCCACAGCCCCTTCGGCGGGCGTTTCCGTGGTCCCGGCCCGGGCAACACGCCCCGCCGCGTCCTGCATGCCACGCTGGGCATCCTGAACGCCATTAACACCGATGGACATCGTATTACTGATCATGGGCACACCTCACGCCCAGAATGTTCATGAACATTACATCACAGTAGTGTTTAATTTTCAAACAGCACGGGCGTAGCACCATTCACGCGTCAGGCAGCGGCAGGGACAGGTAGCGCGACGCCTCCTCCGCCAGCGCATCCGGTTCCTGCGCTGTCAGCCAGGGAACCCGCCCCATGCAGGGTGCCGGCATCCCCTCACAGAGGGTATTGAAGGTCTCGTCTTCGCGGGCCATGGGCTCCGGTGTGCAACGGTTAGCGACCCAGCCCGCCAGGCGGCACCCATCGCGCTGGATCATTTCGGCACTGAGCAGGGCATGGTTGATGGCGCCGAGTCGCAGGCCCACGACCAGAATCACTGGCAGCTGGAGGGCGCCCACCAGGTCGGTCCAGGTTTCGTGCCCGTTCAGCGGTACGCGCCAGCCCCCAGCACCTTCAACCAGAAACAGGTCCGCCGGGCGCGTCATGGCACCGCGGCAGAACCCTGCAAGACGCTCCGCGGTTACCCGGCGCCCGGCTTCCTCCGCGGCCACGTGAGGCGCGATCGCGGGCGCCAGTGCCACAGGGTTCACGGATTCGTACGGCATGGTCTCGGTCATGGCCCGAGATAGCGCCAGGGCATCGTCGTTCCGCAGGCCCTCAGGCGTCTGCTCGCAGCCGGAGGCCAGGGGTTTCATGGCGAGTGTCCGCAGCCCATTGTGGGCGGCAAGGCGCAGAAGCCCCGCCGTGATCACGGTCTTGCCGGAGTCCGTGTCGGTACCTGTGATGAAATAGGATTGTTTTGCCATGGGCTCCGAAGCGTCTTCAGTCTTTGGGATCGGTCAGGCGCACAAAAGCCACCTGCCAGGTTGCGGGGACACCCTGCTGCGGGTCACGGCTGCACTCATAGGCACGGCGCATGGCCTTCAACCGCCCGGGACCAAGGGCACCACGATGACGCTCTTCATCCTTGTAGCGCGCCCCCAGTGCCTTGAGCTCACCCAGAAGCGCCATGACATCGCGGTACCAGAGCACCAGAGGCACAACATCCACCTCGACCCCTTCAAAGCCTGTTGCCAGCCTTGCGGTCAGCTCCTGGCGGGTCAGAAACCGGTTGACGTGGCGACGCCCGGGATCGGCCTCCGCCCATGCGGACTCCAGCTCAGTCAGTGTACCCTCCACGAGGGTGGCCACATGGGCTTCACCATCGGGCCGCAACAGTCGCGCCATCTCCGAGGCCACCGCACTGGTGTCCTCACACCACTGGATCATAAGACTGGACTGGATCCAGTCCAGGCTCTGCGGCGCCAGGGGCAGATTCGCTGCGTCCGCAACGAGCCAGCGGGCATCCACGGACCGATGGGCTCGGGCATAGTCGATCATCCCCGGTGACAGGTCCGCAGCGATCAGCTCTGAGGGGTGCAGGCGTTCCGACAGCAGCGGCAGGCTGAAACCAGTACCGCACCCCAGGTCGAGCCCCACACCACCGGCGCGCACGTCCATTCGCGCCAGCAGATCCAGCGCAACCCGCTGTTGCAGACGCGCGGCTTCGTCGTAACGCTGGGCTGCCGCCCCGAAATCCTCTGAAACCCGTTCCCGACGGACCTGGTTGAACTGCCGCGCATTCATGTTGTCACCCTTTCGAGTGTGTCGCTGATCCAATCCGCCACCCCCGGCATGGCCACCGGCCAGTGACCGGCATCCGGCACTACCGAGAACCGCTCCGAAGCCAGGCCCAGTGCCCGGGGTGTATCCGCATCAACCAGGGCATCGCGAGCGCCAAAGAGGTGCCATGCCCCTCCCCGGGGCGAACGCCACCCATCACGCTGATCCAGCGTCGCCAGCCATTCGAGACTGCCAGCCAGCCCCCGCAAGCGGTCAGTGTCGACCTCCGGCCACTCCAGTGCCTGTAACTCCCGGCGTACCGCCCGGGGTGCCGTGCTGCCCTGACTGACCAGACTGCAGAAACGCCGGAGTGTTGCCCCGGGATCACCCGCCAGCCCTTCACGGAAGCCGTTGAAATCCGCTGGTGCCATCCCCGCTGGCCAATCCGGCGCGGCGACAAAACACGGCGTTGAACACAGCGTCAGCACACCCCCCACTCGATCCGGGAAGCGCTCCTGGGCCGCCATGGCCACCTGGCCACCCAGCGACCAGCCCAGCCAGAGTGCGCCTTCGGGCACCTCATCAATAACGGCATCCAGCGCGTCGGTCAGTGCGCCATTAGCAGCCGCCATCCTGGCAGGCGCCAGCGCCGTTGTTTCAACGCCTTTCGGAAGGAGTGTATTGAGCGCCTCGACAGGAACGCCCCAGCCACCGACAACGACCATTGCGGTCACGCGGCCCCCGTTTCACTGCGGGCCGCCCTGAGGGCTTCAAGGAGCCGCTCCATGTGTTCATCCGTATGGGTCGCGCTGAGCGTGATGCGCAGGCGCGCCTCCCCCTGGGGTACGGTGGGAGGGCGTATGGCCGGGGCCAGTATGTCCCTGCGGGCCAGCGCCTCACTCAGTGCCATGGCCCGATCCGAGGGCCCCACCATAAGGGGCTGTATCGGGGTCCAGGACTCCATCAACCGATACCCCATGGCGACCGCCTCGTCCCGGAACCAGGCCACCAGCTTCGCCAGCCGCTCGCGCCGCCAGCTCTCTTCCTGGCACAGGGCCAGGCTGCGACGGGTGGCGGCGGCCATCGCCGGTGGCATGGCGGTGGTATAGATGTAGGTCCGGGCCTTCTGAGTCAGGTAATCCACAAATTCCCGGGAGCCGGCGACGAACGCGCCCCCGACACCCAGCGCCTTGCCCAGTGTACCCACCAGGATGGGCACGGCCGCCTGATCCAGGCCGCGGACTTCCGCGATGCCCCCGCCCCTGGCACCGAGCACGCCCAGACCGTGCGCATCATCCACCATCAGTGGCACGTCGCGCTCACGGCACAGGGCGGAAAGGCCATCCAGCGGCGCCAGGTCCCCATCCATGCTGAATACCCCATCGGTTGCCACCAGCGCACATCGCGACTCGGCCTCCAGCATGCGGGCGGCCGCCTCGGTGTCGGCGTGCGTATAGCGCTTCAGGCGTGAACCCGCGAGTCGTGCGCCGTCGAGGAGCGAGGCATGGTTGAGCCGGTCCTGAAGAATCATGTCATGGCGACCGGCCATGGCGGTAATCACACCGAGATTGGCCATATAGCCCGTGGAGAAGAGTGCCGCCGCCTCCCGTCCGGTGTGCTCGGCCAAAGCCTGTTCCAGCTCGTCATGCAGGCGGTGATGCCCGCTGACCATGTGGGACGCGCCACTGCCGACGCCGTGTTCCCGCGCGGCGTCGGTCAGCGCCTCAATAACGCTGGGGTGATTGGCAAGCCCCAGGTAATCGTTGCTGCAGAAGGCCAGCATGGTGCGGCCGTCCACAACGATTTCCGGGCCCTGGGGGGAGTCCAGGACCCGGCGTTCCCGCAGCAGCCCCTGCTGCCGCAGTGTTTCAAGCTCAGCAGCGTAATCAGGCATTGGCCGCGTCGTAGAACAGGGCGCTCTGGCGCTCCTGCTCCATGCGACGGCTCAGCTCCTCGGCTTCATCCTCGTCCGAGCGATTGGTAGCCAGCGGCTCCGGCACAATGCCGAGGCGCCGGAACAGCGCCCGGTCCTGCTCGGCCTGCGGGTTCTCCGTGGTCAGGAGCTGATCGCCGTAGAAAATGGAATTGGC
>JBNJEG010000140.1:0-5692 GCA_051745655.1 Pseudomonadota bacterium | reverse complement strand
TCCCGACCAAATCCGCGCCGGGTGATGCGGGTGCCGATGGGGGCCTGGCGGCGCTTGTACTCATTGATGTCCACCAGGCGGACCGCCCGCATCACATCCTCACGCTCAAACCCCTCTGCGATGATGCCCTCGGCGCTGACATCCTGCTCCACGTAGAGTTCCAGGATGCGATCCAGCACCTCATAGGGAGGTAGACTGTCCTCGTCCTTCTGATCCGGCGCCAGCTCCGCCGATGGCGGGCGGTCAATGATGCGCCGCGGAATCATCTCGCCGTCGCGGTTGCGCCAGCGGGCAAGCCGGTACACCAGTGTCTTGGAAGCGTCCTTGAGAACACTGAAACCACCGGCCATATCCCCGTAGAGGGTGGAGTAGCCCACGGCCAGCTCGCTCTTGTTGCCGGTCGTCAGGACCAGGCTGCCAAACTTGTTCGAAAGGCTCATCAGCAGCGTGCCACGAATCCGTGCCTGAAGGTTCTCCTCGGTAGTGTCCACACCCCGATCCCCGAATGGCTCTGCCAGGGTTTCCATGAAGGCATCGTAGACGGATTCAATCGACAGAACCCGGTACTCGACGCCCAGCCCATGGGCCATCTTCTCCGCATCCTCCAGGCTCATGCTTGAGGTATAACGGAACGGCATCATTACGGCGGACACCCGCTCGGGACCCAGAGCATCCACGGCCAGGGCCAGCGTCAGCGCCGAGTCAATGCCACCGGAGAGCCCCAGGACCACTGACGGAAACCCGTTCTTCTCAATGTAGTCCCGCAGGCCCACACGCAGCGCCTCATAGGCGACGGCATCCTCATCCGGTTCCGGGGCCAGATCCGAGCCAGCCGGTTCCCCCGCTCCGTTGAACTCAACGGGCATCAGGGCCTGCTCGAAGCGCGGCGCGCGGACGCACTCCTCGCCCCTGGCATTGAGCGCTAGGGAGCCGCCGTCAAACACCAGCTCATCCTGCGCTCCGACCAGGTTCACATAGACAATCGACAGAGCGTGCGCCCGTGCCAGCCCGGAGAGGCGCTCCCGTCTCTCCGCCTGCCGCCCAAGGTGGTAGGGGGAGGCGTTGAGATTGATGAGCATACTGGCCTCCTGCTCGGCCGCCTCGGCAGCCGGGCGATCATGCCAGATGTCCTCGCAGATGGTGATGGCCACGGGCAGACCGCAAAGCTCGAAAACACGGGTGGCCGAGCCAGGCTGAAACCAGCGTTTCTCGTCGAACACATCCTGGTTGGGCAGGTACTGTTTGACGGCGTGGCCCAGAACTTCACCGGATTCCAGCACCATAGCGGCATTGACCAATCCCCCATCAGTGACAAGAGGAGCCCCGAAAATCAACACCACGTCCGGCATAGCCGTGGCAATGTCCTCAATGGCGCGACTGACCCGAGGGCCCAGGCTGGGCCGCAGCAACAGGTCCTCCGGCGGGTAACCGGTCAGCGCCAGCTCCGGGAACACCACGATGTCCGCCTTGTGGTCACGGACCGCATCACGGGTCATTGCAAGGATGCCGTCGGCGTTACCGGGGATATCCCCGACCGTGGCATTGAACTGGGCCATCAGGACCCGCGGTCCGGCTGTCATGCTCCTGTCTCCTGTCACCTTGGACGCTGGCACGCTATTATAACCGCCTGAATCCATTTTGACGTTCCACTGACCAGGGAGTCTCCATGGAGGCGTCGTCCCCCGCAACGAGGAACGACCAGCGCGCGCGCCTGTTCCGAATCTACAACTACTACCGCATCGTCATCAGCCTGTTGCTGGTGGGGCTTCTGCTGCTCGAAACCGACCTGGTCGGCTCTGCCCTGCACAACGAGTGGCTTTTCCAGGCGACCGCGCTGACCTACCTGTCCATGAACATCGCCACCGGGATGCTGCTGCTGGCAGGCTACGCCGTTCGTCCCTGGCACATCACGGTCTCCATCCTCGCCGACATCCTGATGATCCACCTGCTGGCCTTCTTCAGCGGCGGCATCAGCAGCGGCATTGTCAATCTTGGCATCATCAGCGTGGCGGCAGGCAACATCCTGATTCCCGGGCGCATCGGCATCTTTTACGCAGCACTGGCGACACTGGCTTCACTGGCGACGGCCTCGCTGCTGCTCCTGCAGGACCTTTCCGGCATTGACGACATTGTGCGCGCCGGGGTGATGGGCGTGATCTACTTTGCCGCCGCCTTCCTGCTTCAGAACATTACAAAGCGCCTTGCCTCAAGTGAACAGCTGGCCTCCGAGCGGGCGCGCAGTATTGAAGAGCTGGAACAGCTCAACCACCAGATCATCCACCGCATGCATACCGGCATCCTGGTCGCCGAACCCAATGGTGCCATTCGTATGGCGAATGCCGCCTCCGGGGAACTGCTGCTGGGGGAGCGGTCCGCTTCCCCCCGGCTTGGCACGCTGCCCCAGGCCCTGAAACAACGTCTTGATCAGTGGCTGGAGCAACCCAGTGAACGCACTGCTCCCTTCCAGGCACGTAATGACACGCCCAGTGTCCAGGCCAACTTCATGCGGTTGGACAGCCCCCTGGAACACCTGATCCTGATCTTCCTTGAGGATACGGGCAAGATCGTCCAGCAGGCCCAGCAGATGAAACTCGCCTCCCTGGGACGCCTGACCGCCGGGATCGCCCACGAGATCCGCAACCCTCTGGGGGCCATCAGCCACGCTGCCCAACTCCTCGGTGAGTCGGAAACCGTGGATGACGGGGAACGGCGGATGGCAGGGATCATCCAGCGCCACAGCGAACGCGTGAACGCCATCATCGAGAACGTGCTGGAGCTCTCACGGCGACGAACGACCAGTGTGCGGCTCATGGACCTGGGCGAGTGGCTGGCTGGCGTGGTCAACGACTATGTCGAAACCGTCCAGGAGCCGGTGCTGATCGACCTCAAGCTGTCCGGCGTCCCCGGGTCGGCGCGTTTTGATCCCTCGCAGCTGCAACAGGCGATCACCAACCTGATCGACAACGGTCTGCGCTACAGTCGCGAGCGCACCGGCCGCCCCCAGCTTACCGTGCGCACCGGCGTGACCGAGGACGGCCACAGGGCCTATATTGACATCAGGGACCATGGCCCCGGTCTCGACGAGGGCCAGCAGGCCTACCTGTTTGAACCCTTCCAGACAACGGAACAGAGCGGCACCGGCCTGGGCCTCTATCTGGCACGGGAACTGTGCGAAGCCAACCAGGCTCGGCTGTTCCTGCTGGAGAGCAGCGAAACAGGCTGCTGCTTCCGCATCACCTTTGCCCACCCGGGCCGCCGGGCACTGGATTTCAGCGCCTCGGGCGCAGACCTGACAGGGAGTGAGCCATGACCGAGTACAGGGCCCTGATCGTCGACGACGAACCGGACATCCGAGAACTCCTCGACATCACCCTAAGCCGGATGTCGATCACCTGCACCACCGCCGCAACCATCGGCGAAGCGCATGACCTGCTGAGCAACCAGGTATTCCACCTGTGCCTCACGGATATGAGCCTGCCCGACGGCAACGGCATCGACCTGGTGAACTGGATGCAGACCCAGTGCCCGGACACCCCGGTGGCCGTGATCACCGCCTATGGCAGCATGGATTCAGCGATTACCGCGCTCAAAACCGGCGCTTTTGACTTTGTCTCCAAGCCGGTGGAACTTCCGCGACTGCGCGAACTGGTGGAAAGCGCCCTGCGCCTGCCCAGCGGGACGGAACCGACCAGCACGGGCCAGGGTACGCCAAGCGGTGAGGAACAGTTGCTGGGGGAGTCCCCCGAAATCGACGGTCTGCGGCGACAGGCGCGCAAGGTGGCGCGCAGTCAGGCGCCGGTCTACATCAGTGGTGAGTCCGGCAGCGGTAAGGAGTTGGTGGCCCGCCTGATCCACGACCATGGGCCACGGCGCGATCACCCCTTCGTGCCCGTCAACTGCGGCGCCATTCCACAGGAGCTGATGGAAAGTGAGTTCTTCGGGCACCGCAAAGGCAGTTTCACCGGTGCGACGGAAAACAAGGATGGCCTTTTCCAGGCTGCCCACCAGGGCACCCTCTTCCTGGACGAGGTTGCCGATCTGCCCATGCCGATGCAGGTCAAGCTGCTGCGCGCCATCCAGGAGAAACGCATCCGCCCGGTGGGTGCCAAGGAGGAAGTGGCCGTGGACGTGCGTATCCTGAGCGCCACCCACCGTAACCTAGCGGCACTCGTGGAGGACGGCCTGTTCCGACAGGACCTGTTCTACCGGATCAACGTGATTGAGCTGCGCGTCCCCTCTCTTCGGGAGCGAACCGCGGACATTCCCATACTGGCGCAACACATCCTGGCGCGCCTTGCCCGGGACTATGACCTCCCCGCCGCCCAGCTGAGCGCGGATGCCCTGACCGCCCTTCAGGCTCACCCTTTCCCGGGTAACGTGCGGGAACTGGAGAACTGCCTCGAACGCGCCTTCACCCTGAGCGATGACGACAGGATCCGGGCCGAAGACCTTCAACTTGGCGGTGGCCCCTCGGCCGGCCCGGATATGGACGACAACGCACCGCTACCGGAACCCGAAAGCGGCGGAATCGATCTTGAGTCCTACCTCGAGTCCATCGAGCGCACGACCATTGAGAAGGCCATGGCGCAAACCAGCGGCAACAAGACCGCAGCCGCCAAGCGCCTCGGCATCAGTTTCCGGGCGCTGCGCTACAAGCTCAAGAAGCTGGGAATGGAATAGCCCATTGCCCCGGCAAGCCTGTTTGCCTAGAATCCGATCATCCGAACAGGGATTGAACGGATCAGGCAAAAGGACACTCAGGGATGAGACGCATACAGCGCGGCGTGACGCTGCTCGAGCTGATTATCGTGATCACGGTGCTGGCCGTTGTGACCACCACCGTCCTTCCGGGCCTTCAGGGTCTCTTTGAGAACACCTCCCGACGCACTCACCTGCAGGGCATGGTCGGTCTTTTCCATCTCGCCCGCACGGAAGCCGTCAATCAGGGAACTCTTATTACCATCTGCCCGCTGGATGACGATGACGAGTGCACCGGTGACTGGCAGCGCCCGGTCCACGTTTTCGCGGATCCAGGTAACCAGCGCGCTTTGTCTGATGCCGAGCAGCTCCTGCGTGTGCAGAAACCACCGGATTCCGGCTCATGGACAGTGCGCGTGGGTAATCGGGGCTATTTCCAGTACCGACCAGACGGCATGGTGCACGGGACCCTGGGCAACCTGACCTGGTGCCCGGAAAGCGGCGACGTGGGGAATGCCGGGCAGCTCATCATCAACATGGGCGGAAGGCTGCGCTACGCTCAGGACCACTCTGGTGACGGTATTGTGCAGGGCAGCGACGGGCGACCGGTGAGCTGCCCGTAACGCCCCTACCAGCAGTCACTGCCATCGGCGCCGCGATTGCCCTGGTTGTCCAAGGTCAAGGTTCCGCAGTCATCATCGCTCTGCCCATTCTTGGGATCCGCCTCAAGCGTGAAGGAGTCCTGGTCCACATTGCCGTCGAAGCCGATGTCGTAGAACGCCTGGCCCGAGTCGTACTCACGGGGTGAGTGACTGAAAGGCAGTGTTGGCGCGTTACCGTCATCATCCAGGTAACTGAAATTCTCGCTGTAACGACGCTCCATCCACTGGGCCAGCTCCATCAGGTCCCCCTGCGCCGTGGTGCGCCGGGTCTTCTCCACGTGGTTCTGATAGGTGGGAAACGCGATGGCGGCGAGAATGCCGATGATGGCGAC
>JBNJEG010000139.1:0-5698 GCA_051745655.1 Pseudomonadota bacterium | reverse complement strand
ACCCGATTGAATTCCTCGAACTCGTTGAGGTCCGGCCAGGTCCGCCCCTCAACAGTTGTGATCAGCCGGTAATCGTCATTCCCGAGATGCCGCAGGCGCGAGTCCGCCATCAGCACAGCGTCGGCGCCCGCCTGAAAATCCCACAGCATGGGTCGATTTTCCGGATCATAGAGGACGTCGGCCGCCAACAGGATCTCAGCGCGTGCCACCTCGCGCCAGTCCAGGGCCAATGTGAGGGTGACATCATTACGCCGTGCATTGACCGCCGTCGCCGCCAGGGCATCCTCGTCGATGTCCGCCGCGATCACCTCACGGGCGCCCGCCATAGCCGCGGCTATGGCCACAACCCCGGAACCGCAGCCAAAATCCAGAACCCGTCGCCCGGCCACACGCTCCGGATTGTCCAGAAGCCATTGCGCCATCACTTGCCCACTGGCCCAGCAGAACGACCAATACGCGGGCTCCGCCACCACCGACTGCGCTTCGTCGTGGCTGAGCGGCCCTTCCAGGCAGGCCGGATCGAACAGGCACAGTTCAATATCCGGGCAGCCGGCGGGTCGACTCCAGTGGGTCCGGGCGCGCGGCAGACTACGGCGCAGAAGGGTATCAAGGTCATCCTGTTGCATCGCCGCGTCATACTAGCCGCCCCGCCGGGTAGCGTAAAGCGCGGGGACTTGGGTTAGACTGTGCCACTCACTGCAAACAACGGAAACACCGCTGTGGCGTCCGAACTGCCGCTTACCGACGACTATGCCGATGTGCTGCGCGAGGGGCGTCCGCTGCTGGATGTGCGCGCCCCAGTGGAATTCGACGAAAGCACCTTCCCCAATGCGCACAACCTGCCGTTGATGAATGACCGCGAACGCGAGCAGGTGGGCATCCGTTATAAGGAAGCGGGCCAGGCCGCGGCCATTGAACTCGGCCATGAACTGGTCGATGGCGAGGTGCGCGAGGCCCGCGTGGCTCACTGGGTGGATTTCGTGAACCGCCATCCGGACGCCCGGCTCTACTGCTCCAGGGGCGGACTGCGCTCCCGGATCGCGCAGCAGTGGCTGCACGAGGCCGGCGTAACGATTCCGCGCATTGAAGGGGGTTACAAATCCCTGCGCCGTTTTGTACTGGATGAGCTGATCGAGGCGCTCATCCCACGTCTGCCGCTGCTTGTGATTGCCGGCCGCACGGGAACCGGCAAGACCCGGCTTCTCCATCAACTCCCCAACCCAGTGGATCTTGAAGGGCTTGCCGCCCACCGCGGTTCCAGTTTCGGGCGCACCCTGACACCCCAGCCCACCCAGGCCAGCTTCGAGAACGCCGTTGCCTCGGCACTCTACCAGGCCCATGGGCGGGGCGGTCCCATCCATGTTGAAGACGAGGGCCGACTGATCGGACGCAGGGTTCTGCCCGTATCCCTGCAGAATCGGCTGGCGGAATCGCCCAGAATCATGCTCGAACAGCCGTTTGAAACCCGGGTCGAGAACATCCTGGAGGATTACGTCGTCGATATGAGTGGGGGCTTCATGGACCGCGATGGCGCCGAAGCCGGCTTCGAGGCATTCCGCGGTTTCCTGCTGGATGCCCTGGGACGCATTCGCAAACGCCTGGGCGGCCTGCGGCACCAGCAGCTCGAGTCCGTGATGAATGAAGCCCTGGAGCGCCAGTGGCGATCCGGTGATCTGGAGCGTCACCGTGACTGGATCCGTGCCCTGCTGACGGAGTACTACGACCCCATGTACGATTATCAGCTCAGCCAGCGCGACGGCCGCGTCCTCAGACAGGGCGGCTTCAGGGAACTGATCGAATGGGCCTCCGAGGCCACCTCACAACAAGCCATAGAACAATCCACTGAAAGGAGCGCCTGATGGAAGACATGATCCCGGACGCGGACCAGATTTCGGAGCTGAGCTCCATGGCCGTGGGCATGCTCATGACCTATCTGCCCCAGCTGCTGCTGGCCATTGTCACGCTGGTGATCGGCCTGTGGCTGATCAACCGCTTCGTTACCGCCCTCGACAAGAAGCTCACCGCCAAGGACCCCACCCTTGGCCGCTTCGTCACAGGGCTCGTGTCGATGCTCCTCAAGGTGGTACTGCTGATCTCCGTCGCCTCCATGGTCGGCATTGCCACAACGTCCTTCATTGCGGTTCTTGGTGCCGCCGGCCTCGCTGTTGGCCTGGCCCTCCAGGGCAGTCTCTCCAATTTCGCCGGCGGTGTACTGATCCTGATCTTCAAGCCATTCAAGGCCGGCGACGTCATCGAGGCCCAGGGCTTCCTCGGCTCTGTCAAGGAGATCCAGATCTTATACACCGTGGTGGATACCTTCGACAACCGTCAGGTGGTAATGCCCAACGCCTCACTGTCCAACGCCAGTCTTACCAACTACAGTGCCTACGAGAACCGGCGCCTGGATATGGCCATCGGCATCAGCTACAGCGACGACATCCAGAAAGCGCGGGAAGTCGTCCAGCAGACCATGGCCAAGGATGAGCGCATCCTCCAGGAGCCGGCACCGATGATCGTCGTGGGCGACCTGGGCGATAGTTCGGTGGACCTGAAGGTCCGCTTCTGGGCCCATGGCGACGTACTCTGGTTCTGCTACTGGGATATGCTTGAGAAGATCAAGGTGGCCTTCGACGAGAACGGCATCACCATCCCCTTCCCGCAGCGGGATGTGCACCACTTCCAGGCCCAGGGCTGAATGTACAAAATGTAACCTTTTCCCGGGACACCTCCGGTCAGGCTGGGCTAGCCTGAGAAACAGGATCAACGGATCCGTGGGTTCCACCCTGCCTGGAGGTGTCACCATGCCTGTAAGGACCCTGAAAGAACACCTGGACGCTCACGGCGCCGAATACCGGTGCCTGAGCCATCCCCCCGGCTTTACCGCACAGTCTCTCGCCCACCACTGCAATGTGCCCGGTGACCAGGTCGCCAAGACGGTCATCATTGAACTGGACGGACGTATGGCCATGCTGGTGATGCCTGCCAGTTTCCGGATCCGCTGGGACCGGATGATGGATGTACTCAATACCGACTTCGTGGAACTGGCGGACGAGGAGGACTTCACGGACCGATTCCCCGACTGTGAGGTCGGTGCCATGCCGCCTTTCGGCAACCTGTTCGGGATGTCGGCCTACTGCAGCGAAACACTGGCCGAACAGCCGGAAATCACCTTTGCAGCCGGCAGTCATACCGAGGCCATGCAGATCCGCACACGGGACTACCTTGAGCTGGCGCAACCCATAGTGATCAGCCAGGGGTTCCTGCGCCCCGGGGCCCGGCGCCCTGCCTGGCTCGCCGGCAAGCCAGGACGCCCCCGCAAAGCCGGCTGAGCCCTGTCCTCGCCGTTCACTCTGGCGTAGACTGCGGCCATGAGTGAACGCGAGCACGACATCGCCGTGATCGGCGCCGGCATGGTCGGCGCCGCCCTGGCACTGGCCTGCGCCGCCAATGGCTGGCGCGTGGCGGTGATCGAGCCCAGCGCCCCGGAAGAGCCCGCTCCCGACAGCGAACCTGACCTGCGTGTTTCCGCCCTGAGCGCCGGCAGCGAAACATGGCTGCGGGCCCTGGGCGCCTGGCCAGCCATGGAAGCCCATCGCATGGCTCCCTTCCAGAGGCTCGCGGTCTGGGAGGCGCCCTCTGGTCCGCTGGCGAGCGTCCCCGGCGGCCGACTGCTGGCGAACCAGGCCCGTACCGAATTCGATGCCGCACAGCTCGGCCGCGACCATCTGGGGAACATCGTTGAGAACCGCGTCACCCGCTGGGCCCTGTGGGAACAGATGGGCCAGCACGAAGCCATCACCCGTTTCTGCCCCGCATCACTGAAAACACTGGAACGAAGGGACGACGGCGTAACCCTGACGCTGGATAGTGATGAAACACTCGAGGTGGGCCTGGTGGTCGGCGCCGACGGTGCCAATTCGGTCACCCGGCGCCTCGCAGGCATCGGGACCAGCCGCACCCAGTACCGCCAGCAGGCCATGGTCATCAATATCCGCCATGCTCCGCCGGCGCAGACCATCACCTGGCAGATGTTCACCCCACAGGGGCCGAAGGCCTACCTGCCGCTGCCCGAGGCGGACGGCAGCGCCTGGGCCTCGCTGGTCTGGTACGACCAGCCGGAAACCCTGGACGAACTGATGGCCATGGACGAAACCCGACTGCTGGCGACCATCCGTCGCACCTTCCCGCTGGAGCTGCCGGACCCGGAGGCCGCGCCGGCGCGGGGCCGTTTCCCCATTGCCCGGGAACACGCGCATCAGTACGCGCAGGACCGGGTCGTGCTGATCGGGGACGCGGCCCACACCATCAACCCGCTGGCCGGGCAGGGCGTCAATCTCGGCTTCCAGGATGCGGCGGCACTGGCATGGGCATTGGGACCCGCGTCGCCACGGGCCGATCCCGGCGAGGCGGAAAGACTGGCCGCCTACGAGGCGGAACGCCGGCCCCGCAACCGCCTGATGATGGAAGCCATGGACCTGTTCTACCACCTGTTCAGCAACACCGCCCCGCCGCTGCACCTGGCGCGCACCCTCGGGCTGGGGCTGGCCGGCCGGGTACCCTTCGCGCGCGACCGGGTAACGCGCTACGCCATGGGGATTGACGAGCACCTGCCCGCGCCCCTTGAATCACTGCTGAAACGACTGGCCTGACAACCAAGCGAGGAACCCATGTCCGAAACCATCTTCAGCCGCATCATCAACCGTGAGATTCCCGCGGACATCGTGCACGAGGACGACCAGTGCCTGGCCTTCCGGGACATCAACCCGCAGGCTCCCGTGCACATCCTGGTCATTCCGAAAAAGGTCATCCCGACGGTCAACGACCTCACTGAAGACGACGAGCAGACGGTGGGCCACCTCTACACGGTAGCGGCCCGGATCGCGAAGGAAGAAGGCATCGCAGAGGACGGATTCCGCACGGTGATGAACTGCAATGAACACGGCGGCCAGTCGGTCTACCACATCCACCTGCATCTGATTGGTGGCAAGGCACTGGGCTGGCCGCCCTTCCCGAACGGCTGAGGCAACGTGCGGGAGCCCTCAGCTCCCGCTGTTGGAATCGCTGCTTTCGGCCTCGAGCTCGCGCTCGGTCTCCGAAAGCGGGCGATGGCGGACATCCATGCCCCGGACCAGGTAAATCACCTGTTCGGCCAGGTTGTCCGCGTGGTCTCCCACCCGCTCAAGGGCACGCAGGGTCCACATCTGGTTCAGGCAGAGCCCGATCCCACGGGGGTCTTCCATCATGTGCGTGACCAGGGCACGGGCGGAACTCTTGTACTCCTCGTCTACTGATTCATCCTCACGCATGACACCCAGTGCACTGTCCGTGTCAAAGCGCGCGAAGGCATCCAGGGCATCGCGCACCATGGCGCGTACATGGCCGCTGATGTTGCGGACCTCCACGTAGCGGCGCTGAACCAGACTGTCCTCCATTTCATCCGCCATCTCCAGCGCCAGCCGGGCAATCTTCTTGGCCTCGTCCCCGATGCGCTCCAGGTCCGCGACCATCTTGACGACCGCCATCACCAGCCTCAGGTCGCTGGCCGCCGGCTGCCGGAGCGCGATCACCTGGATGGCCTCCTCGTCGATACGCCGTTCCATGTCGTCCACGTCCCGGTCCCGGTCGCGCACCTGCTGGGCTTTCTCCGCGTCGCTGGTAACCAGCGCCTCGACGGCCTCGCCAATCTGCTTCTCGACCA
>JBNJEG010000138.1:0-5777 GCA_051745655.1 Pseudomonadota bacterium | reverse complement strand
CCGGCAAGCAGCCGGATGTCACGGGTCTCCGGGTAGCGTTCCTTCACGCCCTTGAGGAGCTCCCGCAGCCCCTCAAAGTCCGGGCCGCCCGACTCGGCCGGCTCGAACCGCCGGAGCACGCCGCCATTGCGGTCGCCCACCTCAAGCTGCCCGTCACGAACGATCACATAGAGCGCCAGCTCCTCCCCGTCATCAACCATTTCGTCCAGACGCTCCCCGGCCTCCGGGAAGCTCAGCTCCAGGATGCGGGTCTGGGTGAAAACCATGCTCAGCAGCAGAACGGGCACGAGCACGATCATCAGGTTCAGGAAGGGCGTGATGTTCAGGTCCGCTTCCGCCGTCTGGCGGCGATGTCGGCGTCGTCTCATGGACTGCCCTCACCCTTCGCTGCGCGCGGTGCTGCCCGCCTGGGTTTCCGAGATCAGGTTCAGCAGCTTGACGCCGGCCATCTCGAGGCTGTCGATGATCTCGTTGGTGCGGGTCTGGAGATAGGCGTGCGCCAGGAGCAGCGGAATCGCTGACATCAGGCCGAAAGCGGTGGTGTTCATGGCCACGGAGATGCTGTCCGAGAGCATGCTGGCCTTGTTGGCGGGGTCCGCATCCGCCACGGCGGTGAACGCTGAGATCAGGCCCATGATGGTGCCCAGCAGCCCCAGCAGCGTGGCCACGTTGGCGAGCGTGGCGAGGTAAGGGGTGCGTTTCTCGAAGCGCGGCAGCACTTCCATCAACCCCTCTTCCATGGCGTATTCCACGTCCGTGCGCGACTGGCTGTTGCGGAACCGTGCCAGACCGGCCGCCACCATCTCGCCGACTTCAACGCCGGACTCCCGCGCGGCTTTCGAGGCCTTCTGGAATTCCCCCTTCTGCAACAGCGGCCAGAGACCGGACTCGAAAACGGCGCGGTTGCGCCGCCGGGCCACCTGCAGGTAGATCAGCCGCTCCAGCACAATGGCAAGGCCGATGAGCAGGATCAGGGCAATGGGGACCATAAACAGCCCCCCGTCCTGGAAGAATCGAACTGCGATTTCCATCAATGGGGTCTCCGTCGCGTTGGGTGTCGGTGTCGTCATGGTCAGCGTGTCTCTCCGTCGGATGCGGGCTCCGGCAACGCCTCGAGCAGCGCCCCGGGATTCCCGCGGTATCTGAGATAGCGGCGATAGCTCCGGTCATCCAGCGGCGCCACAAGCTCGCCGAGACGCCCTTGTTCCGCATCGGGCGCCTCCATGGGCGCATCCCCGGGCAACCGCCAGGGCATCAGGTGCATCACCCCAGGGCGCTCCTCAACGCCCTGGATGCGGATGCCGCCAGGGTCCTCCTGGCCGTCCGTAAACGCTGGCGCGAGCAACACCAGCAGCGCGCCAAGCCGGTTACGCAGCTTCATTCGACCCTCCGTTCCAGGTCCTGGATCCACAGGGCGACATCCTCATCCTCGCCATCGCTCAGGGACTGATAGCGCTTGTAATGGGTCAGCGCCTGCTGCAGATCCAGCAGGTAGAGCTCAGACAGGACCGCGAGGTTGTAGTGCAGACGCGGATCCTCCGGGTGCGCCTCGAGCGCCTTTTCGAGCAGCGCAGCTGCGTCCTCGATCCGCCCCTGCTGGCGGTACAGCAGAGCGAGGTCATTGGTGGCCGACGCATCCGCCGGCTCCTGGTCCAGAAGGGCCTCCAGTGCCTGGATGGCCTGCTGCTGCTCGCCCTGGCGGCGTGCCACCATGGCACGCAGCATCAGCACCTCCGGATGGAAACGGTGATCCGCTTCCACATTCCTGAGTTGCGAATCCGCCTTATCCGGATCCTGCCCGGCGAGCGCCTGCCGAACCTGCTCCAAACCTTCGCGGTCTGAATCAGCAAGAGGCAGCATCACCAGCTCAACCCTTTCGGGGAGCCGGCTCCTCTCCGGTGCCGTGTCCATTCCAGCGCAGCCGGCCAGCAGGACCAGCGCCACCACCGGCAACCACTCAACGCGACGCTTCATGGCGCGCCTCCGTCCACTGCAGATCGCGTTCATAGCGGGCCGGGAACAGCTCCGCCAGACTGTCCAGACTGCGGCTCACCCAGCCCGTCCAGTGCCCATCCGGGATGCGCTGCTGGTTGCGCTGGTGCAGCTCGATGGCTTTTTCCTCGAATGGATAGGCCTCTTCTTCCAGCAGCATGTCGTACTGGTCTGCCTGCAGATCCGTCAGATCATCCGGCCGCTCGGAATCCATCACATCGCGGGCCAGCTGGCGGTAGAGTTCGGCCATGCGGTAGGTGCTCTCGGTCGCGGTTTCCGTGTAGCCGAAACGCTCCGCCTGGCGGAAATAGTCCAGTGCCTCGGCCAGTGCCTCGCGCTTACGGGCCAGTGATTGCTCAAGCGGCGCGCCCAGGTCGATCCGTTCAAACCCATTGGTGGCGCGGCGCCCCAGCCAAAGGGCGCTCTGGCTGGCGAGGAAGGCGCTCCGGTCCGTGCCATCGGCATCGGTTTCGGCCTCGAGAAGCGCCTGGTGGGTGCGGGCCAGCGCGTCGTCCTGCCCGAGCTGCTCCTGCATGGCCGCAAGCTCATGTCGGCGCTCCTGGTGGAAGCCATGGTCGCCCAGATCCGAGGTGCCGCCTGACAGATAGGCCTCATAGAGGGCAACCGCGTCCGACAGCCGCTCAGCCTCGCGGTAATAGCGGGCGGCCCTGAGCCGGTAGGTCCAGCGTTTCTCCGCCGTCATGTCGTCCGGCATCGCGGCGAGCATGGCGTCCGCTGCCTCCCCCGGGCGCCTGGCCTGCCGGTGGGCGTGCACGATGCGCTCTCCGGCCCGGCGGGCAAGGTCATGCTCCGGATGGCGTTCACGGAACTGCTCAAGGGCCTCGATCGCCCTGTCCCAGTGCTCCATGGCCAATAGCAGGCCCGCTTCATCAAACCGCGCGCTCGCGGCCACTTCCGTTCCCGGAGCTGCCGCGTAGGCCTCGCTGAAGCGCGAGCGGGCCGACTCCAGTTTCTCCGCGGCCTCCAGCCGCTCCGCCTCCCGGTAGAAGGCAACCGCCTCCCGCCTGCGGAAATCCGCCATACGCTCATCATCGGCCCGGGTCAGCTCGCGGACCTTTGCCCAGGCTCGGGCGGCGTCCGCGTAGGCTTCCGTATCCATACGGATGTGCCCAAGCAGGATCCAGCCGGCCCGGCGTTGTTCCGGGGTGGCATCGGCGTTCACCAGGGCCTTCGCAACGGCGCGCGCCCGCTCCGGGTGATCCGCTTCGTAAAGCCGGTTAGCCAGGTTCTGGCGGACCCCGTTGATCTCGTCATGCCAGGGGAAGGCGTCCACAAACCGCTCGGCATCGGCAATCAATTGGTCGCCGGTCTCATCGGTGGCCTCTGAGCGCCACTGGTCATGGCGCAGCTGGACGAGCGCATAGGCGGCTTCACCGGCGCCCGGGAAGGGGGCTTCGGCATAGGCGGCGCGCTCATACAGCCGCCCGGCATTGCCCTTACGCCCGCCACGCACGGCCGCGTCCCCGGCCAGAAGAACCATGTAACCGGCAGCGGTTTCCCCGGCCTGCACCTCCTGTAGGAAACGCGCCCGACGATCGGCATACTGGCGCAGCTGCCGCGACGCTTCACGATAATGACGGCGGGCCTCAGCCCCGGACTCTGCCTGGCCCTGCCCGTAGTGCCACACACCCAGCTTGCGCAGGTATCCCATCACTTCCCCGCGGACCGGCGCGTCGAGCTGCTCCATGGTTGCAGTGGCTCCGTAGGCGTCCACTGCCGTTTCCATGGTGTCGCGCATCCTCCCGGCATTACCCGCCAGTCGCCAGCTTTCCACGGCTTCCGTCAGCATGGCCGGTGCGACCGGATGATCCGCGTACCGCTCCCGGAAGACTTCCGCGGTGGCCACGCTGGCACGGTGATCGCCCCGCTCCCGCTGGAACCGGATGAGATGACGATAGAGCCCGGCGACATAGGGGCGTTCGCCATGGGTATCGAGCACAGCCGCTAGGGTTTGCGGGCCTTCGCCATAGGTCGCGATCAGGCTCAGAACACGCTGAGCATCGTCCACCTGCTCCGCGGCCTTGCCGGAAACAGACTCGAAACCGGTGTCCTCCTGGTGGTGCCGATCCAGGAAGCGGAGGAAGAGCCCGGCCGCCGCCATGGCCTCCTCGTTCAGAAAACGGCTCCAGCCCAGCATGTAGAGGCTGTTGTTTCGGAAGTCATCATCCGACGCACGCTCGTGGGCCCTCTGGAAGGCCTCCGCGGCCCGGGCATAGCGTCCCTGGCTGAAACGGAACTCCGCCACCCGGAAGGCGGACTCGGCCACGAAACCGGAGTCCTCATGGTCCTCAAGAATTCGCTCCAGGTAACCAATGGAGCGGTGTTGTTCGCCGGCAATGTCACTGGCCCGCGCCGCCTGGTACAGCAGCTCGGCATGTCGCTGCCCCTCAGCGCCCGCCAGCAGGGTCTCGAAGTCTTCCAGCGCCGCCCTGTGCAGCCGGCGTGAGTCCTCCTCGGCAAGGCCAAGGCGATCACCGAAACGGGCCTGCAGGTTCTGGATGCGGTTGAGGGTCCGAACCCGGACCAGGGCGTCGTCCGCCTGCCTGAACACCCGCGCGTGGCGGCTCACGGCCTCCTCGAGAGAGACCTCCGGCATGGAACCGTCACCGGTGCTGATGACGATGGGACTGAGATCCCCGAGGGTCTTCGCGCCCTCCTGCATCAGCACGGTGGCCCTGCCGGCCCCGCCGCCCAGGGCGAGAGTCAGCCCCATGGCAATGAGCAGAACGCTGCCGGCCCGCCTCATTCCCAGCTTCCCCGTTGTACCGGTCGATCCGCACGCCGCAGGGCAACCTGCTCATACACCAGGGCCTGCTGCCTCATGTTCCGGTCCCGGAACCCCATCAGCACCTGACGCTGGTTCTCAATAAAGTCACGGAACTCAGCCTCCAGCGCCGTCCTGGAAGCTGAAAGATCACCCCCGTCCGCCACGTAGCGCAGCACCCAGGCGATGAGTGAGGAACGACTATGGTTACGACTGCCCTTCAGGAACTCAACCAGGCCACTGTCTCCTTCCAGCTCGGAACGGACCATTGCCGCCAGCCCCTGGCGCTCCACGCTGCGTCCCAAATCATCCAGGCCCTCGATGGCCCGGTTCAGGTACTGGTGATTGCCCTCCGCCGTGACCAGGGCCTCCCCATGGTAGCCGGCCTCACTGTACCCCCAGACCCGGGCCAGGCGCGCTTCGGCCACGCCTGGCCAGGCCACGGGGAACCGTTCGACACGCTGCCAGGTCTGGAGGGCCCGGTGGACTTGCCCGTTTCGGGCCCGGGCAATACCCAGCAGGTAAAGCCCCTCACTGACCAGGGTGCTGTCGGTTCGCACCCGGGACAGCGCCTGCTCGGCGCGCCCGGGATCGTCGGCGCGCAATGCCAGCAGGCCTTCCGCAATGAAAGCGCGACTGATCAGGTCGGCGCCGCGGAGCGCCCCGTCGCCGGCAGCCATGGACCGGACAACCCGCAGTGCCACCCGGGCGCGACTGAGCGACTCACGCTCCAGGTGGGCCATGGCCAGATTGAAATACCCCATACCGCCCCAGAAGGGATCATTGATGCGATTGAGCTGGTTGCCCGCCTCACTGAAGTGCTCATAGTGGCGCGCAGTCTCGGCGAGCAGGAAAAACAGCTCATCCCGCTCCTCGTCGCTCACGTCTTCGGGCGAGACGTTGCCGGACAGAATGGATTCGGCGCGTTCGGGGGTATCCTGGTCGAGCGCATCCCGCGCGCGATCCAGCGATGACGCCAACGCGAATGGGACGGGCAGGA
>JBNJEG010000137.1:0-5777 GCA_051745655.1 Pseudomonadota bacterium | reverse complement strand
GGATAAGGACCGGATACTGCGCTACTGGAAGACCCGCCGCCCGGAGGACTACCTCAACCGCATCGGCAGCCGCACGGCGGGTCGCCAGGAGCTGGAGCACGAAGACCGGCCACTGGAATTCCTCCTCAACGCCCTGCGGCTGAGCGGGGGCGTGCCGGCCTCTTCCTTCCCGGCGCGAACCGGCCTACCCTTGGGGCGCATCAACCATGAGCTCGGGCAGCTCCGTGAACGCGGGCTGCTTGTGGCGGACGAGCAGCGACTGGCCGTGACCGACCAGGGCCAGCGCTTCCTGAACGATGTGCTGGAGGCCTTCGTCCCATGAAACTCTTTGGCGTGGAACCCCGCCCCTGGTCCCACAGACTCCGCTGGCTGGCACTGCTCACCGGCGCCGCCCTGGTGGCCGTCATGATGGTCAACCAGTACCTGGCGACGCCCGAAGTACCCCAGCACGTCATGAGCTATGAGCTCGCGGACAAACCGGAACGCGCTGAGGAGCTGAAACGTCAGTGGCAGCAGGATCATTCAATGCTGCCGGAGCTGACCCTCTGGGTGGATTTCGTGTTCATCGGCCTCTATGCGGTCTTCCTGGTGACGCTGGCCAACCACTTTCTCTACGACCGCCCGGGCATCCGCGAACGCAAGGCCGGGGGCCTGGCCAAGACCCTGCTGGTGATCGGTGCCTTGGGGGATGCGGCGGAGAACGCCTTCCTGATCACCGCCATTCACCAGCCGGAAACCGAACTCTGGCCGCCGATGGCCACCATCGCCACCCTGGTCAAGTTCACCGGGCTACTGGTGGGCGGCGCCTGTCTGCTGGTGGTGCGGGCGGCACGACGCCAGCCGCTGCAGCCCGGGGACTGGCATCACTGACGCTCGAACAGCATGTCGGCCACGCCGTGGCCGCGCGCCTCGCCGCGCTTCTCGAACTTGGTCAGTGGCCGGTCCGCCGGTCGCGGCACTGTGGTGCCATCCGCTGACAGGTTGCGGTACCCCGGCGCCTCGTTCATCACCTCCAGGATGTGCTCGGCGTAGGGCTCCCAGTCCGTGGCGATGTGCAGGGTACCCCCGGGGCGGATGTAGTGGTGCAGCGTGGCCACGAACTCGGGCTGGATCAGACGCCGCTTGTGGTGCTTCTTCTTGGGCCAGGGGTCCGGGAACAGGATCAGTACCCGGTCCAGGCTGGCCTCAGGGACCGCCTCGCTGAGAACGTCCAGCGCATCCGCCCGGTAGAGGCGGATGTTGTCCAGGCCACGCGCCTCCATCTCCATGAGCAGCGCGCCGCAGCCGGGCTTGTGCACCTCCACCCCGATGAAATCCTGCTCCGGCGCCGCCTCGGCCATCTCGGCGAGCGACTGGCCCATGCCGAAACCGATCTCCAGGTTCAGCGGTGCCTGACGGCCAAACAGCCGCTCCCGGTCGATGGGACCGTCCGCCAGGCTCAGCCCGTAGTGCGGCCAGAGCCGATCCCAGGCGTTCTGCTGGCCGCGGGTCATGCGCCCGGCGCGCAGCACGAAACTGCGCACTGAACGCTCTTTGCTGCGGGCCAGGTCGTCACTGGAATCGGTCATGGGATCTCCGGCTCTGGAACTTGGGCCACGGATTATCCGGATTCGGCGCCGGACTGCAATCGGTAGCCCAGGGCTTCCACCAGGTGCGCCTTTTCCACACGGGCCGCTCCGGCCAGATCCGCGATGGTCCGGCTTACCCGCAACACCCGATGCAGCGCCCGCGCGGACAGGCCCAGACGCCCCATGGCGTGCTCCAGCAGGGTTTCACCCGCGGTGTCCAGGGCGCAGGCATGGTGCAGGGCATCCCCGGCCAGTTCCGCGTTCAGTGCCCCACGCTGGTGCTGCAGAGTACGCAGTCGGCTGACCCGCTCACGCACGTCGGCACTGCTGGTCTCGCCCTTCTCCGGGCGAAGCAGCGTGCGGCCGTCCTGAACGGGCACGCCCACGTGCATGTCAAAGCGGTCCATCAGCGGGCCGGACAAACGGCTCTGGTAACGCAGCACCTGCTGGGCCGAACAGCGGCATGCGATCTCGGGATGCCCCTCATACCCGCAGGGGCAGGGATTCATGGCAGCCACCACCTGGAACCGGGCCGGGAATGTCACCCGGGTGTTGGCGCGGGAAATGACGATCTCGCCGGATTCCATGGGCTCGCGCAGCACCTCCAGCACCTTGCGGTCGAACTCCGGCAGTTCATCCAGAAAGAGCACGCCCCGGTGGGCCAGCGAAATCTCCCCGGGGCGTGGAGTGCTGCCGCCGCCGACCAGGGCCACGGCCGAGGCGGTGTGATGCGGTGCGCGATAGGGCGGCGTGCGCCACCCCCGCGCCTGGCTGAAGGAGCCGGCGACCGAGTGCACGGAAGCCACTTCCAGCGCTGTTTCCCGTGCCAGCGGTGGCAGCAGCCCGGGCAGCCGGCTGGCAAGCATGCTCTTGCCGGTACCGGGCGGGCCATGAAACAGCAGGTTATGGCCGCCGGCGGCGGCGATCTCGAGCGCCCTTTTTGGAATGTGCTGACCCTGGACATCGACCAGGTCCGGCGCCCCGGCTGACGCGGTATCGTCCGCTTCCCGTGGCTGAATCGCGCTCAGGCGCTGCTCGCCTTTCAGGTGGGCACAGACGCTCAGCAGATGATCCGCTGCAAAGGTGTCGTCCTGGCTCGCCAGGGCCGCCTCCTCCGCATTGCCGGAAGGCACCATAATGGTGCGCTCAGCGCCGCGTGCCCCCATGACAGCGGGCAATATGCCCTCCAGTGGACGCAGGCTGCCGTCCAGCGCCAGCTCTCCCAGGAACTCCATTCCGGTCACGGCCTTGGGCTCGACCTGGCCGGATGCTGCGAGGATACCCAGGGCAATGGGCAGGTCGAAGCGGCTGCCTTCCTTGGGCAGATCAGCGGGGGCCAGATTGATGGTGATGCGGCGTGCGGGGAAGTCAAAACCGCTGTTAAGCAGGGCGCTGCGCACCCGGTCCTTGCTCTCGCGCACGCCGGCCTCGGGCATGCCCACTATGGAAAGCGACGGCAGGCCGCCGGAAAGGTGGGTCTCGACGGTAACGGCGGGGGCATCCACGCCCACCCGTGCCCGTGTGTGGATCACGGCAAAACTCATGGCAACATCCCTGTTGTTGGTGGTGTTGTGCGGTTACTGCTGGTCGCGGCCCAGGTGCTCCTCCAGTTCCGCAACACGCTTCTCAAGCGCCTCGACCTTCTCACGCGTGCGGGTCAGGACGGCGGACTGGGCGTCGAACTCTTCCCGGGTCACCAGGTCCAACCGGTCGATCACCGAGGTCACCGCCATGCGCACGTGCTGCTCCACGTCGTCCCGGGCCACCCGCGCCATGTCCGGCATAAACTGGTCCAGCTGACCGCGCAGTTCGCTGAATAGATCCTGGGGGCTACGGGGCATGGCTCCACTCCTCGGTTGGTTGATGGCGGTATGCTAGCACAGCGGCCAGGGCGCTCCCATAAGCCGCCAGACGCCCAATGTTGGGTCACGCCGGGGGCGAATGCGCTACAATGGGGCAATGCAACCGGGCCGCACCCCGGCTGCATCAGGTAACTTCCTGTTTTACAGTTCGTTTCTGCGTTGGCACAGGGCGTGCAATGGTCCGCGCAGAGTCCGCACAACCTGTTGCGGGCCTAATACGCACCCCGATTCAGGCCGCCATACCCAGTTCGGCTGGGCCGGCAACGAAAGGAGAAACCCATGAAACTTGTGACAGCGATTATTAAGCCGTTCAAGCTTGATGACGTGCGCGAAGCCCTGTCCGAGATCGGTGTCCAGGGTGTCACCGTCACGGAAGTCAAAGGCTTCGGCCGGCAGAAAGGCCACACCGAACTCTACCGCGGCGCGGAATACGTCGTTGATTTCCTGCCCAAAGTGAAGATCGAGATCGCCATCAGCGAGAAGCTGCTGGACCAGGTCATCGAATCCATTTCGAAGGCTGCCAATACCGGCAAGATCGGTGACGGCAAGATCTTCGTCAGTGAACTGGAGCAGGCGGTCCGGATCCGGACTGGCGAGACCGGCGAGGAAGCCGTCTGACGCTGGCGCTCCCCGAGACAACCTGAGCAACATTCTTGAAGTTGAAAAGCCTTGTGCGGAGGGCTTAACGAAATGGAAAACACAGTTAACGAACTGCAGTTTGCACTCGATACGTTCTACTTTCTGATCTGTGGTGCGTTCGTCATGTGGATGGCTGCCGGCTTTACCATGCTGGAATCCGGCCTCGTGCGAGCCAAGAACACCACCGAAATCCTGACCAAGAACGTTGGTCTCTACGCCATCGCCTGCATCATGTACATGGTCTGCGGTTACGCGATCATGTACGGCGGCGGCACCTTCCTTTCCGGTATCATGGATCCAGGCGTTTCCGAAGGCTTCACCTATGAAGCGGTTTCGACCTACGCGCCGGCCTCTGACTTCTTCTTCCAGGTCGTGTTCGTGGCAACCGCCATGTCCATCGTCTCTGGTGCCGTGGCCGAGCGGATGAAGCTCTGGGCATTCTTTGCCTTCACCGTTGTCCTGACCGGCTTCATCTACCCGATGGAAGGCGCCTGGACCTGGGGCGGTGCGTCCGTGTTCGGCATGTACAAGCTGGGTGACCTTGGCTTCAGTGACTTCGCCGGTTCCGGCATTGTTCACATGGCCGGTGCAGCCGCAGCGCTCGCAGGTGTCCTTCTGCTGGGCCCGCGTAAAGGTAAGTACGGTCCCAATGGCGAAGTGCGCGCGATCCCGGGCGCCAACCTGCCGCTGGCGACGCTCGGTACCTTCATCCTCTGGATGGGCTGGTTCGGCTTCAACGGTGGTTCCGTGCTGGCGGCAGCCAGTGTTGAGTCCGCCAACTCAATCGCCATCGTGTTCCTGAACACCAATACCGCAGCTGCTGGTGGTGCCATTGCCGCGCTGATCGTCTCCCGGCTGATGTTCGGCAAGGCCGACCTGACCATGCTCCTCAACGGCGCACTGGCCGGGCTGGTCGCCATCACCGCCGAGCCGTCCACGCCCACACCGCTGGCTGCCACGATCTTCGGCGCCATTGGCGGTGTTCTGGTGGTGTTCTCGATCGTAGCGCTGGACAAGCTGCGCATCGACGACCCGGTAGGTGCCATCTCCGTTCACGGCACGGTGGGTCTGCTCGGCCTGCTGCTGGTGCCGATCACCAACGGCGGTGCCAGCTTCAGCGGCCAGATCATCGGCGCCCTCACCATCTTCGTCTGGGTCTTTGTGGCCAGCCTGGTTGTCTGGGGCATCCTCAAGGCCGTGATGGGCATCCGTGTGAGCGAAGAGCAGGAGTACGAAGGCCTCGATATCGCCGAGTGCGGCATGGAAGCCTACCCCGAGTTCGAAGGCAACGGCTGATCGAATACGCCGTCTACAGGGACGTAACACAGTAAAGGGGGCGCCCACCGGGCGCCCCCTTTTTTATGCTGGGAGTTCCACGGGTCAGTCCGAGCGGGCTTCCACCACCCGCACCACCGCATCCCCGCGATTGGATGGCAGCTCCAGACGCTCGCGATAATCCGCCGGATCATGTACTAGGACACTGGCAAAGCCGGCCGACCGGAACTGCTCCTCCGCCTCCTCCGCATCCGCGAAATGAAAGCTCACGTCACTGGCGCTGAGACGCCCCAACGCCTCCGCGCCCAGGCGGATCGCACGGCTGAACGCCCCATTGCGCGGCACCAGATAGGTTTCCATGAGATAGCGGCTGCCCGGATGGCGTGAGCCGAGCGCGGCGATGCGCGCCCAGAACGGGGCCATATCCTCAAGC
>JBNJEG010000136.1:0-5825 GCA_051745655.1 Pseudomonadota bacterium | reverse complement strand
AGCTGCTCGGACGGCACATCCATGAAGCGGGTGATGTCCTCAGCCGTCTGCTTGGCATCACTCTGCTGGATCACCTTGATTGCGTCCTCGCCGGGAATGGCCGTAAAACCATGGACGTGAAGTACCGAGAGGAAGAGGTCATACACCTCATCCTTGTTCATCGGGGTTTCCGATACCACGGTCACCTTGCCCTTGACGCGCGGGTCCACTACAAAACTGTAACCGGTAATATCCGAAACCTGGTCCACCAGGGCCCGGATGTCGGCATCCTTGAGATTAACCGTCCAGGTCTCGGTACCTTCGTCCTCGGTTACACCCTCTTCTGCGGATTCCTCGGTCTCACGGTCTTCACGGGCCTCAACGGCCTCCTGACCGTCGGACTGCCCATCTTCCTCCTGGGCCATCAGTGGCATGGATGCCAGCAGGGCCAGCGCAATCGCCAGAAATAGTCGTTGCATGCGGATCATCGGATAACCAGTGCCTGTTATTGTTCCTGGTACGCGGCTCACGGAACCGGAACCGTGAATGAAAAGCGCGTGCCACCACGCTCGATCTCAAGGTCAAGACGGTCCGAGTTCATCCATTGCTCCAGATTCGCTCGGTCCGCCTCGATGTCTCCGAGTTGCTGCCCGTTGACGGAAATGATCACATCCCCGGGCTGCAGATTCATGGCCGAAAGCCGTTCGTTGGTGCCATCGTAAACATAGCCGGGCCCGTCCTCGTTCGGCTGGAACCCGGCCTCGGCAATCGCCTCTTCCGGATCCTCGTCGAGGGCTTCGATGGCGCGCTCAACATCGGCCCCGGTATCTTCGGATCTTTCCCCCGAAGCCGCAACCCCGCCAAGCGTGAGTCCGTCGTCATCAAAGCTCAGCGATTCGACCTCGCCATTACGGCGCAGTAATATGCGATTGCGCTCCACGGCAACCAGTTCGGCCCCGCCTGGCAGCTCATCGCCGACCACATAGCGTTCGGCGGTATCTTCACGCCCAGAGAGGATAGCACTGGAACGCTCACCCAGGGTGGCCAGAAAGACACCGTGCAGCGTCAGAGTGAGCCCCGTTTCCGGAGCGGTTTCCCGCTCGACGCTCGACACACTGTCGCCTGCCCCCTGGCTTGCACGCCCGAAAAGTGCCATCTCGGAAAGGCGTATGGTCGTACCAGCGGACTCGCTACTCGCCGGAGCAGGGAGTTCCAGCGCCACCGGGTCAAACGGCTCAGGCCAGATCAGGCGCCATGTCCATTGCCCGCCCAGCCAGCCCAGCTGGATGATGAGTGCAAGCAGAAGCAGGTGCGCGATACGGACTGGCCAATGACTCATGGTGCCACCTGCTGGCTGGCACGAAAGACCACATCACCCGGCGCAGCGTCGGGCGCAAAATCCAGCCCCAGAAAATCAGTCCAGCGCTTGTAGAGCTCCACCTGGGCACTGCCGCTGGCATCCACCACCACGCGCAGTGCGGGGTCCGATGTGCCCTGTTCCATCACGACAAGCTCTGGCTGGCTGTTGTTGCTTGTAAGCTGCCCCTCCAGGGCCGGCATATTGGATTGCCGGGGCTGATTCCCCATTGGCCAGGTGACGTTGCCACCCGGCCATTGCCCGCGCCCCTGCAATTCCCCCAAGCCTGTTTCCGGATCCCAGACACCGAAGAAACTCTCGAGTGTGACGATACCGGGAACGCGCAAAGGCCCGATCCCCAGATCATGGGCCGTGATCTCCTCGAGATCCACCTCCGCGCTGCGCAGCAGCATGCGGACGCTGCCATCCAACATGGTGGTCACGCTCCCCTCGGCACTGGAGCCAGGCGAACGCAGCCGCCACTCCAGCGGCAGGAAGCCATAAATGATCGAACCGGGCTGGAGCTGCCAGCTCAGGCGAAGCGGCACGCCCTGGACATTGAGCCAGGCGTCACCGGACCAGACGGTGCCCCCCACCTGCTGCACCGCCACGGCATCCGGCACGGGTACCTGGCGGGCAACCTGCGCCCAGGCCCATCCGGCGGGCAGGTAAACCACCAGCGCGGTCAACCAGGTCAAAGCAAGAAGAAGGACCAGAAGAAAGGCACGCAGTGGCCCGACACGGAAACGCGACTGCTCTTTCCCCGTGGCCGGTTCAGCGTTTTTGGACGACGATTTTCGCATCCGTACGGCTACCACTGCATTGAAGGCGCCGACAGGATAACCATAAAAAACCCCCGAGGCGAATGCCGCGGGGGTTTTCATGGAGCCGGTCACACCGGCGATGGGGAGCGGGCGTTTACATCATGCCGCCCATGCCTCCCATACCGCCCATGTCGGGCATGCCACCGCCGGCGCCGCCGCCTTCATTGTCTTCCGGCTGGTCGGCAATCATGCACTCGGTGGTGATCATCAGACCAGCTACGGATGCCGCTGCCTGCAGTGCGGAGCGGGTCACCTTGGCCGGGTCGATGATGCCTGCTTCGAGCATGTCGACGTACTCGCCGGTGGCCGCGTTGTAGCCGTAGTTACCCTTGCCCTGGAGCACCTTGTCGACCACGACTGCCGGCTCGTCGCCGGAGTTGTAGGCGATCTGCTTCAGCGGTGCTTCCATGGCGCGACGCAGCAGGTTGATGCCCATCTGGCGCTCTTCGTTGTCGCCCTTGAGGCTTTCAATTGCCTGCAGCGCGCGAACCAGGGTTACGCCACCACCGGCCACGATGCCTTCTTCAACAGCGGCACGTGTGGAGTGCAGCGCGTCCTCGACGCGGGCCTTCTTCTCCTTCATCTCAACTTCCGAGCCAGCACCCACCTTGATCACGGCGACACCACCGGCGAGCTTGGCAAGGCGCTCCTGGAGCTTCTCCTTGTCGTAGTCGGAGGTGCTTTCCTCGATCTGCTTGCGGATCTGGCCGGTACGCGCCTCGATGTCCTGCTGCTGACCGTTGCCGTTGATGACGGTGCTGTCTTCCTTGGTGATGTTGATGCGCTTGGCGCTGCCCAGGTCATCCAGGGAGACGTTCTCGAGGGTCAGGCCGACTTCCTCGGAGATGACGGTACCGCCGGTGAGAACGGCGATGTCCTGCATCATCTCCTTGCGACGGTCGCCGAAGCCGGGCGCCTTCACGGCCGCAACCTTGACGATGCCACGCATGTTGTTGACCACCAGGGTCGCCAGCGCTTCACTCTCGACGTCCTCGGCGATGATCAGCAACGGCTTGCCGGACTTGGAAACCGCTTCCAGTGTCGGCAGAAGGTCGCGCACGTTGGAGATCTTCTTGTCGACGAGCAGGATGTAGGGATCGTCCAGCTCGACGGTCATGCTCTCATTGTTGTTGATGAAGTAGGGCGAGAGGTAGCCACGGTCGAACTGCATGCCTTCGACCACTTCCAGTTCGTCCTCGAGGCCACGACCTTCCTCAACAGTAATGACCCCTTCCTGGCCAACCTTGTCCATCGCATCCGCGATCAACTTGCCGACAGTCTCATCGCTGTTGGCGGAGATGGTGCCAACCTGGGCGATGGTCTTGGAGTCGTTGCAGGGCGTGGAGAGCTTGCGGATCTCTTCAACGGCTGCCTGGCAGGCCTTATCGATGCCGCGCTTGAGGTCCATCGGGTTCATGCCCGCGGTCACGGCTTTAACGCCTTCACGCACAATGGCCTGGGCCAGAACGGTGGCGGTAGTGGTGCCGTCGCCGGCGTTGTCATTGGTCTGGGAAGCGACTTCCTTGACCATCTGAGCGCCCATGTTCTCGAACTTGTCTTCCAGTTCGATTTCCTTGGCAACGCTCACGCCATCCTTCGTCACGGTGGGGGCACCGAAGGACTTCTCCATCACTACGTTGCGGCCCTTGGGACCGAGAGTGACCTTGACCGCGTCGGCCAGGGTATTAACCCCGTGCACCATCTGCTTACGGGCGTGATCGGAAAACTTGATCTCTTTCGCCATAGTCTTCTGTTCCTGTTCCTTGACTGTTGAAACTCGTCAGGTGACTGGCGGCCCTATCAGCCTTCCAGCACACCGAAGATGTCGTTTTCGCTCATGATCAGCAGTTCCTCGCCGTCGACCTTGACGGTATTACCGGCGAACTGCCCGAACACAACCTGGTCACCGGCTTTCACGGCCGGCTTGCGTACTTCGCCGTTGTCCAGGGGCTTACCCTCGCCCACGGCCAGAACCTCGCCCTGGGAGGGCTTCTCCTGGGCATTGCCGGGAAGCACGATGCCACCGGCGGTCTTTTCTTCTTCTTCCTTGCGACGCACGACAACGCGATCGTGTAACGGACGGATTTTCATTGCTGCTTGTCTCCAGTTTCGGTTCGTCGGTTAAGCAATGAGTTAAGGTTACCCAAAGCACATTGGCCTTGTGGGGGCTTAAATGGGGGGCTCACTCCCCGTTTTCAATCCCCACCCGGAAAATTTTTCAGTGGCGATTCAGGCGCTCGGGGTCTTCATCCTCCCGGCGCTCCTGCTCATACTCACCCTCAATGATGATGTTGCCGTAGGCATCCCGGCGGGGTTCGCGTTCACGCTGGTGGTGGTATTCGTAATACCCGCCCATGGACGCGCCCCCGCTGAACACCATACGATTCATCACGTAGCTGCTGAGCCAGCGCCGCGTTTGGGGAATCAGGCAGGCAAAGCCAACCCCATCGGTGATGAAGCCAGGGGTCAGCAGCAGCGCGCCGCCAATGGCCAGCAGCAGACCCTCGGCCATCTCGCGCGCCGGCAGTTCACCGCTGGCCATACGCTGGTTGGCCCGCAGAAGGGTCGCGGCTCCCTGCTGGCGCAGCATGGCGGCACCAATGACGGCGGTCAGCAGGACCAGGCCAACGGTCGGCAGGGCGCCGATCATGCCCCCGACTTCGATGAGGACCACCATCTCGATGATGGGAACGATAATGAAGGCAATCAGAAAAACGGGCATGCGGTCTCCGCGACTGTGTGCTTGTAGGCAACACCATCGGGGCGAAGTGGCCAGACTTCAACCATACGGAACCGTAATCCATGACTGATTCCGCGCCGCAGGAGACTCTGTACCCGGGTTGGCGGGTCTACCTGAACCCCCGTGTCATCGGCATGCTGTTCCTTGGTTTCTCTGCTGGCCTGCCGCTGCTGTTGGTGGGCGGTACCTTTACCGCCTGGCTGCGGGACCTGGGCATTGAACTGGCCGCCATCGGTTTCCTCAGCTGGGTGGGCATGGCCCATTCCATCAAGGTGCTCTGGGCCCCACTGGTCGACCGGCTGCCCCTGCCCGTGATCAGCGGCCTCCTGGGCCGGCGCCGGGCCTGGATGCTGGCCGCCCAGGTTGCAGTGGCAGTGAGCCTGCTGGGCATGGCGCTCACCGACCCGAGGGAGCAGCTCTGGCTTGTAGCCGTCTGGGCCGTGGTTGCCGCCTTTGGCTCCGCGACCCAGGACGTGGCCATTGATGCATACCGGGTCGAGGCCGCCCCGGCTACCCACCAGGCGGCCATGGCGGCCACCTATGTAACCGGCTACCGGGTGGCGGTCCTGGCCGCCGGTGCCGGGGCGCTGCATGTGGCCGCCGTCGGCAGCTGGTCGCTCTCCTATGGCGTGATGGCGGTCCTTATGGCCGTCGGGATGATCACCACTCTGATCAGCCGCGAACCCATGGCGGAAGTCGACCGTTTTGCCCCTGAATCTGAAGAACGTGTCATCCAGTATCTGGCCGACACACAGCACAGGGGGCTGCGCCAGCGCATCACCGCCTGGTTCATCGGTGCCGTGGTGTGCCCCTTCACGGATTTTTTCCAGCGCTATGGCAGAGCAGCCATCGTCATCCTGCTGTTCGTGGCCACCTTCCGGATCAGTGACATCTTCATGGGCGTGATGGCCAACCCCTTCTATCT
>JBNJEG010000135.1:0-5843 GCA_051745655.1 Pseudomonadota bacterium | reverse complement strand
TAGGCAAGCGGTACCATGGCGCCGGCTTTGGCCAGGGAGGCAACCCGGGGGCTCTCATGGCGTACGTAATGCAGGAACTGGGCGAATGGAATGGCGAGCAGCAGCAGCCAGGAGACAGCCCCGAGGAGGCCCCGGGTGGCCAGGACCTGGATCAGGTCGTTGTGCGCGTGGTCGAGACAGCAGCGGGCGAGCCCCGAGGGGAGTTCGCCTGCCTCGATGCCTGACTGCAGCGCCTGTGCGTAACCCTGAACCCCCACCCCGGTGAGCGGAGCGCTGGTGAACAGGCCCAGCGCGTGCTGCCAGACATCGAATCGGTACTGGATGCCTTGGCCATGGTTCCCATCCAGCAGCGAGAGCAGTCCTTCTCCGAGCCGTGATTCCAGGCCTACAAACAGCCCGATGACCAGCAGGCCGACAGTGGCCGAGAGAATGCGCTGACGGGACCCGGCAAAAAGGACCAGGAAAAGAATCAGAACCGGCAGGACCAGCACATTGTTGCGGGTGCCGGAGAGATAGGCGGCGATAAGACCCAATACGGCGGCAAGCAGCGCGATGAGGCCGGGAGCATAGTGCCTGTCACTGAAAAGAGGCCCTGTCACGCCCAGGAGCATCAGGCCGCTGAGCAGGGCCAGGTTGCCGAAGGGGATGGCGTTGGTGGCACCGTCTGCCCGGTGTACCGTTTCCCCCCACAGCAGAGGTTCCAGTGCGACCAGGCCAGCCAGCGAGGCGCAGGCTGCGAGCCCCAGGAAAGCGGCTTTTTCGCGCATGCCTGAGTACGCCAGCGCGACAAGAAGAGGCCAGAACAGCAGCAGTCGCCCGTGTTTGCCCAGGTTCTTGAAATCCTCATACCCGAAACCATTCAGGGCCCAGGCGGCGAGACTGGCCAGCGCAAAGAATGCCAGGGCGAAGCCAATCAATTTGATTTCCCTGTCGGCGGCAGGCATTGCCCGCGTGCCGCGCACCCTGGCGATGATAATGAATGCCAGGCCGGCAAGGGCGGCGCCATAGGTGGCGCTGGAAAGTAGGCTGTCGACGACCAGAGAGCCGGCGATCGCGATAACAAATAGGCCGGCAATCGCCGCAGCGACCAGCGGATGAGGGGAGAGGGGCAATGTCGACTCCGTTCAGGCGTCAGGCCCGACTGGGCTCAGCTCACGCACCCTGGGTTCACCGCACTCAGGGTGATCCGGTGTTTCCAGAAGGACCTTGAATTCGTCTCCGGGGGTCCAGTCGCGGTCACCTTTGTCGGTTCGGAACCGTATTTCCCCGGGGAAAAAGTCCATGACGGCGCTATTGTCCTCGAAGCGGATCAGTTCGGCAACGCCGCGTACGGGCGTCCAGTCGCAATCGGTTCGCGTTGTGGAGCCAGGAGACTCGTCGTCTTCCTTCTGAAACAGGCTGCAGCCATTCAGAACAAGAACCATGCTCACCAGCAGCAGTGCATGGCGTCCTTTCATGATCCAGTGGCTCCCTGCTCTCCAGGCTTTTCTCCGCTCTCCGGCAGGCAGGCGAGTACCTGTTCGCACTGCTTGCGGGCATAGGCGTCGACATTCGCCACCAGGCCTTCCTCATCCCGGGCGCGCAGCAAGTCCAGCGATTCGCGCATGTGGTTAAGGTTGTCCTCCAGCACCCGGTTCCCCTGGCGCAGCGCCACGAACGCGCAGCGCTTGGCGGAGGGCCAGAGGTCATTGATGGCGGCGGTAATGAAGTAGTTGTTGGCGTAGGCCAGCGAGGCCTGGGTGTACTCAATGCCAGTGTCCAGGAACTCCATGAGCTGGCCGTTCCGGTAGGACTCACACATGCTGTCGTACAGTGATTCGAGCCGTTCCATATCGGCGGGCTCCCACTGGCGTACGAGCTTGCGTCCCGTATGGCAGAGGAACACGCTCATGGCTTCGTAAAGGCTGCTTACGAAGTCGGCATCCAGCGTGGTGACGAACGCGCCCTTGCGCGGCACGTTCCGCACCAGATGACGCTTCTCCAGCATCAACAGGGCCTCCCGGACAGCGCCATGGCTTACATCAAGTTCCCGCGCCATGTTGCTTTCATGGATGCGGTCGCCCGACTTGAGCTGCTCAAAGGCGATCATGTTCTCAAGGTGGCGGGCAACCTGTTCACTCAGGGTCTCGCGAGGTTTGAACGACTGCATACCCGGAACTCAGATTCATTTCTACGTGGAAGATCCTATCATGTCATCGTTGCACAAATCAGTGGTTCTGCAAGTCAGCCCTTGATTTCTCTCAAACTGATCCCAAGGTGGTAACGTAGACCCCAAAGAAGGGGCTCGGTTCATTTTCTCGGCACCGAGGGGTCGAGCCCCAATACCCAAAGCCGTTAAGGAGGAAACACTATGGCTTTCGAACTCCCCAACCTTCCCTATTCCTACAACGCACTGGCGGAAAAGGGGATGTGCCAGGAAACGCTTGAGCTCCACCACGGCAAGCACCACAACACCTACGTTACGACCCTGAACAGCCTGGTCGAGCAGGACAGCAACCTGCAGGGCAAGTCGCTGGAAGAAATCGTCAAGCTCGCGTATGGCCGTGATGATCTGCAGAAGGTGTTCAACCAGGCCGGGCAGCACTGGAACCACAACTTCTTCTGGGAAAACATGTCCCCGAACGGTGGCGGTATCCCGGGCAAGCTTGAGCAGAAGCTCATCGAGGACTTTGGCTCCGTGGATGACTTCAAGGAGCAGTTCAAGACCACGGCCGTGGGTCAGTTCGGTTCCGGCTGGGGCTGGCTGGTGCTGGGCAACGACGGCAAGCTGAAGGTCACCAAGACGCCGAACGCCGCCAACCCGCTGGCCACCGGTGAAGGCAAGGTCCTGCTGGCGCTGGACGTCTGGGAGCACAGCTATTATCTGGACTTCCGTAACCGTCGTCCGGACTATGTCATGAACTTCCTGAACAACCTGGCCAATTACGAGTACGCCGAAGAGCAGCTGAACAAGGCGTAAACCGGCCCGTCCCGCCCTGTAACAGGGCAGGCTTTAACCCCCGTTCGGGAGCGCCCGATCGGGGGTTTTTCATTTTACGGGAGGCTACCGATAAAGGCGTCGATACGGTTGCTGATCCACTCCGGGTGTGTGGCCGGTGCCCAGTGGTTGGCTGCCAGCCGCTCGCAGGTGATCCGTTGGCAGAATTGGCCCATGGCTTCGCAGACTTCCGGGGTCACAAAGGCGTCCTCTTCCAGAATCAGCAACTGGGTCGGTGCGCTGACACTGTCCGGTACGGGCGTGGGCGGTGGACTCAGCGCGTTCTGCTTATAGAGCTGGAAGGTGTTCTCCGTCAGTTTCCGGATCTCATCGCGCGAGCGTTCCAGGTGAGGGTGGCCAGCGGGGAGGCCACCGATCGCCAGGGCGCGCCGGTAAACGGGTTTGCCGATGGTTCTGAAGACCGTGTGACCCAGGCCAGGAACGTTCAGTGCCAGCATGTACCAGGAGTGAAGAAACTGGTTCAGTGCTGGTTTCCTGTCGGCCCCTCCTTTCAGGATGCCCTGCCACATCCACTCAGAAGCCGCTCCCAGATGCGGGCCGGAAAGGCTGGTCCAGGAATCGACACGCCGACCGTAGACCGGGTCGGCTACAAAACTCCAGCCGATGATGGAGCCCCAGTCGTGACCGACGAGATGAGCCGTACCTTCTTTGCCCCGGGTCGCGGTCAGGACGGTATCCATATCCTCCAACAGGCAGGGCATCCGGTAGCCCTCAGCGCGCGCGGGTGGCGTGCTCTGGCCAGCACCGCGCATATCAAAGCTGATGACGTGGTAGTTCCTGCTCAGCGCCTGCATGTGCGCCATCCAGAGGTCGTGGCAGTCGGGAAAGCCGTGCAGGAACAGGATAGCCGGGTTGGCCGGGTTGCCGTCCTCAACCACATGAAGTTCGGTCTGGGGGCGTCGCAGTGTCCGTGTTCGCATGGGTCTGACCTGTAGCGGTGATCCGGGTTATGCTTGTCGATCACCCATCATCCGGGAGGCAGACCCAGTGTCATTGGCTGGATTTTACGAACGACACGTCTTTTCGCCCGTACTGAAACTGGCCGAGCGCCAACTGAAGGATGTCCGGCAAGAGCTGCTTGGCCAGGCATCAGGGGAAGTACTGGAGATCGGGGTTGGCTCCGGCCTGAGCCTGACCCATTACGGACCGGCCGTGGAGCGCATCGTGGGGCTTGAGCCCTCAGAAGTGCTGCTGGCCGAATGCCGGGAGCGCTTGGCCGGACGCGGTGACGGACCAGCAGTGGAAATGGTGAAGGCCGGGGCCGAGGCTATGCCTTTCGAGGACAACCGGTTCGATACCGTGGTCGCCTTCCTGGTGTTCTGCACCATTCCGGAGGCCGACCGGGCGGCGCTTGAAATGGCACGGGTTCTGAAGCCGGGTGGCCGGCTGCTCTTCTTTGAGCATGTGGCCGCCCGGGAGCCCGGCCTCGCTCGCTGGCAGCGGCGCCTCAATCCCTGCTGGAAGCCACTCGCCTGTGGCTGCAACATCAATCGGGACACCCGCCGGGTGTTCGAGCGCGCCGGGTTTGATGTGGATGGCGTCGAAGTCCGGCGGCACCCGGACATCCCGCTGCCGCTGGTGCAGCCGGTGATCGAGGGGAATGTCGGGATGAAAGCAGCTGACCGCTGAATCAGCGCCCAAACCGAAGTGGGTTGAATGCGCTCACATCAATCGGGGTGGCGTCATTATGCATCATCAGGCCCAACAGCTCGGCGCTGCCCGCGGAGAGCGTCCAGCCAAAGGTGCCATGGCCGGTGTTGACCCAGAGGTTCTGCAGGTTCCCCCGGCCAAGGGCGGGCGGGCCGTCCGGGAGCATGGGGCGGAAGCCGGTCCAGGGTTCGGCGTGATTGAAGTCCGCGGCGCCCGGGAAACGTTCGGTGACCGCTTCCCGCAGCACCTGCAGGCGTGATTCCGGGATGCGGCGGTTGAACCCGGTCAGCTCTGCGAAGCCCGTAACCCGCATCCGGTCCCCGAGCCGTGTGATGGCGACCTTGTTGTCCAGGTCCACGACTGTGGAGCGGGGTGCTTTGTCGGGGGCTTCGAGGGGGGCCGTCAGCGAGTAGCCCTTGACCGGGTAAACCGGCAGTTTCAGGCCCAGGGGGCGGGCGAGATCCCGGGAGGCGCAGCCGGCACAGAGCACGGTCTGATCAGCGGTCTCCAGCCAGCCCCGTTCGCCGTCGGAGACATGCGCGCCTTCCAGGGCACGGCCGTCATGTTCCCATTTGGTGACGTGGGTGCCGAAGAAGAACCGGACACCCGCTTCCCGACACTGTTCCATAAGCAACCGTGCAAGCCGGTGGCAATCACCGGTACCGTCGCCGTTGATCAACAGTGATGGCTGCAGCGCCCCGGTTCCGGTAAGCCCCGGCTCCTGACGGCTGACCGTGTCGGCATCCAGCCACTCGTGCTCAATTTTCTGCTCCGTCAGGGCCCTGGCCTTGCTCTGAAGTCCCGCGTACTCAACCGGGTTACGACTGATTTCAAGCAGCCCCTCATGATGGCCATCAAAGCCTTGCGGCAGTTCCTCATCAATGGACTGGAATGCGTTACGGCTGACCTGGCCAAGCTGGAGCATGGCCCGGTTGTTGGTCTCGTACCGGCCTTTCTCCCAGGCATAACGCAGTGTCTGCAGCAGGAACCCCATGGTCCTTGGCGCCGGCGGCATGTGCATCTTGAGCGGGCCCTGGCGCCGCATCAGGCCCTTCAGGCCCACACCGATCAGGTCCGGCGCCGCCCAGGGCGAGACATGGCCGTAGGAGCGCTGGCCCGCGTTGGCATAGCTGGTCTCCATGCCAGGGCCCTCATGCGCGTCCACAACCGTAACCGTATAGCCCCTGCGAGCCAG
>JBNJEG010000134.1:0-5882 GCA_051745655.1 Pseudomonadota bacterium | reverse complement strand
GGCGAAAGATGCACGTCGTAACGCTTGAACCATCCGAACATATCGGCCATGACCTCGCTGGAATAGAGAAAATAGCTGGCAGCCACCAGGAGAAACGTCAGGGGGAGCAGACCCCGAGCGATGGTGCGGGGGTATGGCATCATTGAGCCCTCGGCGGTGTCTGGTCACCGCTTGGGGATTGAGATGGAACCGCAAGGTGTGTACCGACCATGTCCCTGTCCTGTGGCTGACGTCCTGTCTGGGTCGGAAATTTAGGCCACCCGGTTACTGGGCGTCAATACCCCGGTCCCCCGAGAACCATTGGGTAAAGGCATTGGGAAAACGGGCTGTGACCGGTGCCTCATTCACCCGCCAGCGCTCCGGGATGGTCCCTTCAGGAATGGCGGCCACCAGGAGGTTCTGGTTGTCGCCGCCGAAGGCGGATCGCAGCGACGGCGGGCGTCGCTGGACATCAATGGGCGGGCCGGCGATCTGCGCATCCAGCCAACGCCCATCTGGGAAGCGGAGCCTGACCGGCTGCCCCGCGGTCGCGAGGTGGACCTGATCGGTTTCCAGGTAGAGGTGGATTCGTGGCCTGTCTTCGGGTTCAATGCGCATCAGTGTTGTGCCTGGACCCACGTTTTCGCCCTCGACCACCTCGATGGTCTGGACGGTACCGCTCACTGGCGATCGCACGTTCAGCTGCGCGAGGCGCTGCTCAACCAGTGAACGCTGCTGCTGAATCCTGGTGATCAGGGTGTCGTTGCCGGTCTTCTCCTGCGCATCCATGCGCTCAAGGGCGGCCAGTTCATTTTCGCGGGTATCCACCTCGCTCTCGGCTGCTGCCAGCTCGCCCCGGGTTGCCACGCCCTGCTGGACAAGTTCAGACAGCGACTCGACCCGGCTCCGGGCCCGTTCCAGGCGCCGCTCCAGGCTGGCCTTCTGCCGTGATCCGGCTGCGGCGGTTGCATCATCGGCCATCTGGCTCCCCAGTGAAGCGAGCTCCGCGCGAAGGGCAGGATTGTCCAGCTGGGCCAGCGCATCTCCGGAGCTGACCCGATCGTGCTCGTCCACATGAAGCTGCAGGACGCGCCCAGTCTCAAGTGCCCGGATCTCGGTTGCGGGCTGGATGACCTGGCCGGGTACCTCGATCACCACAGCTTCCCAGCCCACACGGCCGAGGAACCACAGGAAGGGCGCTGCCACCAGCAGCAGGATCAGGTACCAGCGCAGCCGATAGGCGGCTCTTTTGCCCGGCGCGTAGAGAACGCGCAGTCCGCCGTCCTCGGTCGGGTTGGATTCCTTGCGGCTTGAGAACCGTACTTTCATGGCTGTTCCTCGTCGGCAATGGCGCGATACTCGGTCCAGTCCTGCCACGCAATGCCCGCGACGCCCGCTGGCATCAGCGTCCGCTGCCAGTCCTGCTCCAGTGAATGCAGCGTTTCAGCTGGAGTGCCGTGCCAGCTGTTCTCCGCAGCCAGGTCGGCCTCCGCGCTCTGCGCGACCTGGAAGCGGAGGCTGGGCCAGTGGGCGGCAATCCGCTTGGTACGCTCCAGCATGCTGGCCTCGTTCGTGGTGTAGATCATCAGGGTGATGGACCCAATGCCCATGTCCGAAAGGCGGCAGGGAATGCAGAGACCTTCGGGATCAGGCCTGAACCAGCGGTGATGGCTGACAAGGCTGATGGGCCAGGGGCTGGCACGTTTCGCCATGGCAACGGTTGCCAGCCAGTCCTCGAGACGTTCATCCGCGACCGGCCAGCCCAGCTGCTCCACTTCCAGGTCCAGGTGCAGGCCATCAAACTCAAGGCCCGCCAGGCGCTGGATCAGATCCCGCAGCTGTGAGCGTTGATCCGGTTGCATCCAGTCAGGCTCGCCCAGGAGAAGGGTGACCCGCAGGTCGCGCTCGTGGGCGGCTGCCAGTGTCTCGCGCAGGCGTTTGGCCAGGTCGGGGGTGTCGGAAAGCTGCTCGGCACTGAGACCGAGGTGGAGTGTATCGAAGTCGGCTTCCCGCAGCGCGGTGAGTTCGGAGGCGCGGGTATCCGGTGCCAGAAGACGGGTGCTGTCCCAGACATAGACCGCGCGGGACCAGCCGGAGCGGTCGCCGGCTGATCCGGACTCATTGCCCAGTTGAACCGGCTTGTCCGAGCCGCGGGCATCCGCTCCGGGCCAGGGCATCCCCTGTTCGCCGAGATAGCGGGCATCGGTTTCGGCATGACTGGCAAGCAGGCGCAGCTGGGCTTCCTCCTGCCACGCATTACGCCAGCTGCGGATGAAGTCATGCATGGCCCCGGCGCTCTGGACCCGCGCGAGCCGCAGGGCCATGAAACCGTCGCCGTCGTCCACGGAATCCCGTGCCTGCCGTTCCCCTTCAACACGTCGGCTGAGCTCGACCTGGCGCTGCTGGTCGCGGGTTTCAGCCAGGGCGCTGCGGTACTGTTCCAGTGCGTCGGAAAGGTCGCGGCTGAGCCGATCCCGGGTGGCCGTGAGTTCGTGCCGAGCGGCCCGGAAGCGCTCAGTCGCAGCCCCATCATCCGAGCGCCCGCTGAGGGCGCCCAGCGGCACCTCAAAGCGGACGCCGGCCACGAGGCCCGTGCCCGTTCCGGGAATGTCGTCGCGCCAGTCGAACTGCTGGGCCAGCGTGAAATCGGCGTCAACATCGTGGTACCAGCGGTCGCGGCGTATTCGGCGCGCGCCTTCGAGCGTGCTCTGCTGCTCCGCCATCAACGGGTGCTGCCGGATCAGGGGCTGCCATTGTTCGGCGCTTGCCGGCTCCAGGGGCAGTGCTTCCGACTCCGCTCGTGCGTTGGCGGGTATCGAGACACCGCTGATGGCTTCCAGCCTGCGGTGCAGCTCGGCTTCGCGTTCCGCCCGGCGCCGGCAGCTGTCCAGCCGCCGTGACCAGCGTTGTTCGAGCAGCATCTGTTCGGAGGTGCGCAGATCCTGGTTGCCCGCTCTCTGACGCACAAGGCTCAGCTCATCCTCCGCCAGCGGCGCCAGCTCGCGGCAAAGGTGCTGGTACTGCTGGGCCTCCCACCATTCGATGTAGGTCATGCGCAGCCGCAGTCGTTGCTCGGTTTCGGCCAGTCGACGCTGGTGCTTCTGGCGCTGTTCCGCGGTACGGGCGCGAGCCAGTGCCTCGGTGCGGGCCCGCAGGGTTCCCAGCAATGGGTAGCGCAGGCCGAGCTGCGCGCCATAGCCGGTATAGCCCACGCGCCCGGCGTTCGGTTCCAGCTCCTGGAAGCGCCCGGCAGTCGCGCCGCCGAACAGGGACCAGCCACGCTCGTCGGCACGGTCGCGGCGCTCATCCGTCAGGGCACGCTGTTCCGCCTGGGCGGCCCGCACCTCAGGGCCGTTCTCCATTCGGTCGAGCAGGCTGTCGAGCGGGACCGCCATGCTGGGCAGTGCGGTGACCACTCCAGCAACCAGTATCAGGGCGCGGTGATGTGCCTTAATCATGCTTCAGAACCTCCGTCCCCGCCGGAGCACCCACCAGGGCGCCATGCTGCTTTCCTCGTGGCTGCGCCGGAACATCTCGTTGAGGGTGCACACCACGCCCCAGCCACGCAGTACAAACATGAAGGCGGGGAAAACGGGCAGGGCGATGGCGAGTTTCAGGTCCTGTCGTGGACGTTCCGAAACCATGAGCAGCCCGGCCAGGTACAGCACCAGTGTCTGGAACAGGTAGACCGCGTAGATCAGGGTGGCCAGCACGGCGATGGCGGGCAGGGGCAGGAGTACCAGCCCGGCAAGCGTGTAGCCGACGATCAGGAAGGGCAGTGCCAGCTGGAAGAAAAAGCCGCTGAACAGGGTCATCAGGAAATTGCGCCAGCCAAGTACGCGCGGCGTCATGCTGTGGCGGTGTTTGCGGATGTAGAGAAAGAACAGGTCGCCATCCCAGCGCAGGCGCTGGTTGAAGAAGCCCTTCAGTGTATCCGGTACGTCGGTGTGGCCGATTGCGGCTGGCTCAAAGGGAATGCGCAGCCGGTGGCGGCCGAAGTAGCTCTTGATCCGGAGTGTGAGGTCCAGATCCTCGGCCGTGTGCGTGTCCCAGCCCCCGATGTGGCGCAGGAAGGAGGTTCGGAAAGCACCGAAGGCACCGGAGATGTTGTTGACGGTGTTCCACTCGCTGAGGCCGACCTTGGAGGTGTGGATGGACAGGAAGTACTCCAGCGTCTGCATGACGGTAGCAAAAGAGCGCCAGGCGTTGCGTACCCGAAGGCTGCCGGCCACGGCTGGAACCGCCGGATCCTCGAAGTGGCGCACCATGGCTCCGATCATGGTGTTGTCGAACGAGGTGTCGCCGTCCAGCGCGAGCACGATCTCGCCGGTGGCGTGATGGAGGCCGGCGTTCAGTGAGGAGACGCGGCCGCCGCGCTGCCACTTGGCGATCGGGCGCAGGAAGCGGTTGGGATAGCGCGCGGGGTCAATGCGGAAATCGCGGACCGCCTGCATGGTGGCGGTGTTGGCTGATGCACCGTCGACAACGGGGATCAGCTCCACCTCACCGGGGTAGAGTTGCTCGCAGAGGCTGAGCAGGGTCGTTTGAACGTCCCGACCCTCGCTGTAGCAGGTGATGATGCAGGAAACCCGCGGTCGGTAAAGGCTGGCGTGGGGGGTGCTCTGGAGGCTGCGGGTGTACCAGCGAATGACGCCCACGATCACCAGCAGGCTCAGGGGCAGCTCCAGCAGTACAAAAAAAGGAAATAGCATCAGGAAGAGCCGGGTGAGGCCATCGGAGCCCGCTCCGGCCAGCTCCCCGATAAAAACCGCGACGGCTTCCAGCATCAGCTGACCTCGCCACTCAGGCGTGCCATCAGCAGTTCGGCGTCCTCCTGGGGCAGTAACCCATCAGGGAGTGTGAAGCCCTGGGTTTTCAGGTCGATCACCACGCTGTCGTGCTCGTGGAACTGCCGGTTGAGCTCGGCAAGACGTTCGCGCAGACGGTCCATGCCCTCGAGCCCCGTATGCGGCAGAATCACCCAGAGCAGTTCCTCCTGGGTACGGGCACAGCGGTCGGTCTCGCGGATGGTCTCGCGAATGCGGTCAATCAGGCTGTCGAGCAGGGCCGCCCCACGGGTCTGGCTGAGGGCTTCGCTCAGGTTGCCGAACCGCAGGAGCAGCACGGAGGCTGTAGCGCCGGCGCCATATCGGCGGCTCTGTTGGATCTGCCAGTTCAGGAGGTTGGTGAACGCACCGGGGCTTATGAGGTTCAGGCGGCCGAAGTGGCTCTCTGCCTGTGCTTCGCCGGAGAAACCCTGGCGGCAGCGCAGGCGACCCTGTTCCGAGAGCCGGTACTGCCTGATCTCACGGATCCGCAGTTCGTCCGGCGTATGGTGGGTATCGCAGTCCAGGCAGCGGGCCTCGACTTCGGCATCCACGAAGAAACTCTGGCAGGCCCGGCAGCGGTAGTTCTCGAGCGGGCGATCGTAGTCACTGCCGATGTGGCGCAGCCGGCTCAAACAGTTGGGGCAGAGCATGAGCCCCTGCTTCAGGAACTGCTCCTGGGGCGCAACATGCCCGCAGGTGAAACAGTGCAGGGAGGGCTCGCGGCTGATCTCCAGGGTGTGACAGTCCGGGCAGACGTCCACGTAGTTGAGGCGAGCAGAGCCACAGTGAGCGCAGAGTCGGATCCGGTCCGTCAGTTCGCCGCTCTCCAGCCAGCCCTGCTCGGCCATCAGCTGGAGCCAGATCATTTCGTTGACCGGTTCGTCATCCGCAAAGGCACTCAGCAGGGGGTAGTAGTAGAACTGGGGGTGATGCGGGTGGCGCTGCGGGTGGAGGGTATCCTCCGGCCGTGTCCAGAGCCAGGCGAGCACGAATTCGTCAAAACGTTCCGGCGCGCGGCCCTGATTGAAGGCCGCCAGACGCTGCTGCAGCCGTTGCCAGGTCGATGTGATGGTG
>JBNJEG010000133.1:0-5883 GCA_051745655.1 Pseudomonadota bacterium | reverse complement strand
GCCATTGCCGATTGTCTGATCCAAACTTCAGGCTTCCGACGAGTCCGTTGCCACAATCCCCAGCTGCCTGTTCACCTCATCCCGGATCGCCCGATAGCGCTCGGGATCCTTGATCAGCGCATTCAGGTCATCCTCTGGAAATATCTCCCTGCGCTTTTTCCGGGCCTCTTCCGTTGCAATGCTGGCCGGCATCAGCTGCTCAAGGCAGCGCAGCATCGCCTCGGGCGAGACCGAGGCACCCGGCGAGGCGCCCAGCAGGGTGCCGTAGGTCCTGTCCTCGGAGACCACGATCTCGGTTCCCATCTGAAGATCCCCATCCTTGATGATCTGTACCCGCTGGCCGGCCTGAATAGGCTGCCAGTCAAACTTCTCACTCATGCCGGGGGCAAACTTCTCGAGCTCCTCGTACATGCTTTTGGTGCCCTTGAACGATTCGGACACGAGATACTTCACCAGTGAGAAGTGCTCCATTGCGACGTTCAGCATGCCGGGAAGGTCATGCAGGCGCAGGCCGCGCAGGTAATCCATGAGGCTCCGGCCTTTTTCAAGAATGGGCTTGAACGAGGCGAACGGGCCGAACAGAAGGTAATACTGGCCATCCACCACACGCAGATCCAGATGAGGCACTGACATCGGCGGCGCACCGACTTTCGCCTTGCCATAGGTCTTGGCAGTGTAGTGCTTCGCCTCTTCCTCGCTGATCGGGGCCCGCAGAAAACGCCCGCCGACCGGGAATCCCGCAAAGCGGTGGCGGAACGGCAGATGGCTCTTCTTCAACAGAGGGAAGGCACCGCCGCCGGCACCCACAAAGAGCACATCAGCCTTGTACTGAACCGGTTCCCCGTGCTGATAGGCTTCCAGCAACCAGCTCCCTGAGGGGCTTCGGTGGGCCCTTTTGACATGCACGCCATGCTCGATGGTCACGCCCCGGTTCCGTACCAGATGCGCGGCAATCTGGCCGGTCAGCGCCCCGAAATTGATGTCGGTCCCGGTTTCAACCACGGTGGCAGCCATCTTTTCATGGCGCGGCCGCCCTTCCATGGTGTAGGGAATCCAGCTCTTGATCTCATCAAAGTCTTCCGAGTAGCGCATCTGCTCGAAGAAATGATGCGCGGACATATCCCGGTGGCGCAGCCGCAACATATCAATCGCCTGGGCGGGTACCAGGGTGCAGTGCTTGGTCTGATGGATGAAGCTTCCGGGGTCCTCGATAATGCCCTGCCTGACCAGATACGCCCAGAACTGCTTGGCCACGTTGAACTGGGCATGGATCTTCAGCGCTTTTTCAACGGAAATGACTTCCTCATCAACGGGCGTATAGTTCAGCTCACAATTCCCTTCATGCCCGGTCCCGGCGTTGTTGAACCCGGCCGAGCTGCCCTGCCCGACACCGTCCAGGCGTTCCAGAATGGTGATGTCCAGTTCAGGCGCCATTTCCTTTGCCAGAGCGGCAAAAGTGGTCCCCATGATACCGGCTCCAACGACAATCACTTTCATAATGGTTTCCTGCCCGTCAGTCTGTCTGGTAGTGGAATGAGCATGGTTGCAAGGTGCCTTGAATGGAACGCTTCTTCAATGATTCACCCGGGCAACGCTCATAATGTTTCGCAAGGCTTCATTGATTGGCAGCAGTGGCCGGTAAGCGCCCCCCCTGTTTCAGCAGTGTATCCATGGCATCGGCGGCAATCGGCCTGCTGAAATAATAGCCCTGGGCATAGGTACAGCTGTGACCGACCAGGTACTCCAGCTGGCTCAGGCTTTCGACGCCTTCGGCTACAACTTCCAGGCCAAGATGGCGACCAACTTCGATAATGGTCCAGACGATCGCCGGCGCGTCCTGGTCTTTGGCCAGGTCCATCACAAAGGACTTGTCCAGCTTGAGCCCGTCCACCGGCAGGCGCTTGAGTTGGCCGAGGGATGAGTAGCCGGTGCCAAAGTCGTCGATGTAGAACCGAACCCCTATTCTGCGCAAGGCACGCAGTACTTCCAGGCTGGCGGTGCCGCCCTGCATCAAGTGGCTTTCGGTAATCTCCAGTACCAGGCTGCCCGGAGGCAAACCCGAGAGGGCAAGCACACGCTTGACCGATTCCACCAACTGGCCACTCTGGAACTGCTTGGGCGAAAGATTGACCGAAACGGAATAGCGACCGGCTCCCCTCTGCTGCCACAGTGCCGCGCTCTGGCAGGCTTTCTCAAGAATCAGCTGACCCAGTGCCACGATCTGTCCGGTATCTTCGGCCAGTGGAATGAACTCGGACGGCGCAACCAGCCCCTGGCCGGGACGCTCCCAGCGCACCAGGGCTTCCGAGCCCACGATGCAGCCGTCAGTCAGACGGACCTGGGGCTGGAAATAGACCCGGAATTCGTCATTTTCCAAGGCTTTCTGAAGGTCCTTCTGCATCGCCAGCCGCTTCAGCGTCTTGGCGTTCATGGCACTGGAATAGAAGCAGTATTGGCCCCGCCCCTTGGCCTTGGCCGAATACATCGCCGCGTCGGCATTGCGGATCAGCGTGTTTGCATCTTTCCCGTCATTGGGGTAGAGCGCGATGCCAGCGCTGGCTTCGAACACAAAGGACTGATCGTCGATGCGGATGGGTGCATGCAGGCTGCTGAGCATGCTTTGTATGACGGTCACCACTTGCTGCGACTGCGTGATTTCCGTCAGCAGAAGCGTGAATTCGTCGCCCCCCCAACGTGCCAGAGTGTCGGTTTCCCGCACTTGCCTGCGAAGGCGTCGGCCAATGTCCTGCAACACCTGGTCGCCCGCATCATGGCCCAGGCTGTCGTTGATGCCCTTGAACTCGTCCAGATCCAGAAAAACGACCGCGACTTTCTTTTGGTGACGGCGGGCCAGCCCCAGGGCCTGCTCCAGGTGATCGTAGAACAGGGTTCGATTGGGCAGACCGGTAAGGGCATCGTAATGGGCGAGCTTATAGATCTGGGCCTGGGAAAGCTCGTGTTCGCTGAGGTCCTGCAGGAACGTGATGTAGTTGGTCACATAGCCCATCTGATTGGTAAAGGCTGTCAGGGAACATGCCAAGGGCCGTGATACCCCTTTTGCGTCGCGGTGGGTGATTTCGCCTTTCCAGACCCCGGTTTGGCGGAGTGTGACCCACAGGCCCTGCCTGGCTTCGGCGTCCGATTGATCGTAAATCAGGCTGTCCACATTTCTTTGGGCCAGCTCGTCGCTGGTCAGGCCCGTGAGGACTCTCAGGGCAGGGTTGGACTGGACAATACCGCCGGAGGCGTCGCTGATGGCAATCGCCTCGTTGGAATCCTGAAAAACCGTGCCCGCCAACCGGTAGCTTTCCTTGGACTGCCGGAGCTCGTCCGCCACCGCCGCCAGCATGAGCGTCGCCGCCGCATTCACCAGAGCAAAACTCTCGAGCAGAACCTTGGCCTCCAGCGGTTGCAGCGAAGCAAACGGGCCCTGGCCCTGGGCGGTGAACCACCAGGCCAGGAAGATGGCCAGAGGCACTCCGATGCCGGCGAAGCGAATACCATAGCCGAAGGCCAGACCCATCAGGATGGGCAGGGGTAAAAAAGCCAAGGGGTAATTGCTGTCGGGCATCGGCCAGGCGCCGAACGCCAGGGTGGTCACGAGCATCAAAGCCAACATGATGCCGCTCAACCGCCACCAGTCGCGGAGAGAAAGCTGTACTTTACTCCAGCCTCTCCAGCAAAGGACCAAAGGCGCCAGGATCAGAACCCCGATCGCGGAGGAGAGCCCGTGATCCAACAGTTCGGCGGCCACGGCCGCAAGAGTGAAGGCCTCCGGCGTCGGTACGCCAATAGCGATATTGAGAGAAGCCCTGAGCAAAGGGCCCGCGAGTGCGGCGATCAACAGCCATTGCGCAAACGGCCGGCTTCCGATGAGCGGTTCCTGATCCCCCTGCACTCTGCGAATCAGCCACACGCTGGCCACGGGCTCCAGGGTCAAGGCAAGGGCTACAACAGCGGCGTCGAACGGGATGGTGCCGGCATGCAGCGCCAGAATCCAGGCGGGAATCAGGAACGCCACGGCGGCGGCCAATCCCTGGCGGTACACAAATGCGACCGCGAACCCACTCGGCAACCAAAACGGCACGGCATCAAAGGTGGGCGTGGCGCTGGTCATGGCCAGGCAAAACCACCCCACTAGACCATAAATGAGCGCGGCACCCAGCCACAAAGCAGCTGTCACGTGAATGCTGGCCCGCTCACCGGTTAGAACATCACGCATCAAAGGCTCTCCCTGGTTTTAATGCGCGTCCCGAAGGGCTACCGACCAAGCCACCCATTGAACGGGGTATACTTCATTATGCGCCTGATGCAGGGGCATTAATAGATGGAGAAGGGAAACCCATTCCTCTGCTTCAGGCGGGAGCTTCCGGGGGATGATTGATGGCATCCACCACGCCATTGGCAGAGCGCACGGCGGATTCCAGCAGCGGCACGCCCTCGTGGGCCCAGGAACCGCAGAAGAAGACTTTACGCCCGGGCTGGCGATGCCACTGGGCCAGGGCCTCGTGGACGCGGGCGGTGCCGGAGTGGACGACGGCCCGTTGCAGCGGCACCCGCGCAAGCACGGTCGCCGGGTCGGGTTCGTACAGCGGGTTCCAGGTCTGGAAAACCGGCGCCCGGCCCTTGAGCGAGGGTTCCACCTTATTCACCCAGACGGTGAACATGGGCTTTTCCAGACCTTCATCCATCTGGAAACTCAGCGCGCTCCACTCCCGTTCCTTCGCGGGCATGAAACGGGGGTCCCTGTGGACCCAGAGTTCGCCCGCGTCGAAGCCAATGTTTTCCAGCGTCCGCCGTTCATCGCCGAACTGGGCGTCGTCCAGAAAACCCAGGTGGTTGGCCTGGGTAGCGACGACCACCCGGTCAAAGACACCGCCCTCGCCCCGTGCGTTGAAGACCTTCACCCCCTCAGGGCTTTCCTCGAGCTGAACCACCCGACTGCCAGCATACAGGGGCAGGTCCTTCGCCAGAGCCTGCACGAGGGCCGAGGTGCCGCCCTCCAGGCGGTAGAGTGCCTTACCGTGAACGATGCCGTGGAGCAGACCCAGCAGCTGCGTAGCCGGCCAGTTGAGGAGGTGTTTCTCCTCGCAGGTGCAGATGGTGGTGAGCATGGGCAGTACCAGGCCACGCCAGAACAGGGGGTCGAATGGGTGATCTTCCAGCACCTCCCCGAGGGTGGCCTGGCTGTTTTCCCGTTCCAGCCTCCGGGTCAGCCGTGCCAGTTGCCAGATGCCGCGGCCGATGCGCAGCGCGCGGGTATCCAGGTAACGCCAGGAGCCGACAAAGGGCCAGTGCAGCAACGGAAGCTCGCCACTGCGGAACCAGGTGCTGCGGTTGGTCCAACTGCAGGAGGCGTGGGTCTGGACGTTGAAGGTACCCACGCCTACCTCACCTGCAAGCCGGAGGAGGCTTGGCCAGGCATCCGGACTCATCACGCGCAGGGGCACGTCGACCCACCCGCCATCGACATTCAGGCTGTGGGCATCCATTCCGTGGCTGTTCTGGGCTTCAAAGACGGTAACGCCATGCCCGGACCGGCGTGCGCCATGAGCCGCCGCCAGCCCGGCCATGCCGCTGCCGATCACTGCAATGGCGTAGGTCATCCCGGAATCTTCAGTAAACTAATGAGAGCGGAGGGTACCAGTTTTCCGAAACGTTAAGAATTCAAAACCGGAGTATGGCCTTTAACGAGACGTGCGCTGCACCGACATGACACGCCCCTTGAAAGACCGCGCCAACGACGCTTCGCGGCCACGACCGAGCGCCATGGCCGCGACCGTACAGGCTCTACTGGGTTGTGGTTTCCAGGGTGTACAACAGCAGGTTCGGCGAGCCGCTGCCCAGATCGCTCAGTACGTTGCTCGTCGCACGCTCTTCCAG
>JBNJEG010000132.1:0-5884 GCA_051745655.1 Pseudomonadota bacterium | reverse complement strand
GGATCCATCAATGAACAGAGCCAGTTCGGAATCGAGGAGGACGACCGGGTAAAACTGGCTGACTCCAGCGGCGATCGCCTCTGGCTGGTTGGCGAGAGCGCTTACCTTTATGAAACCAATGATTCTGGTGGCATTGAGCGGGCAGACGATGCTGAAGCAGCCCCCTTCGTGCTGACCGCGGATCGCGCGGGGTCGGTACAGGGTGTTCTGCATCCGAATGAGCTGGAGGATGAATCCGGTATTGAGACGATCCAGGCCCTGACTGTCTCAGGGAATACTGTGATTTTCGGGGGGCAGGGCGGCGACGGTAATGCCTACCTGATGGCGGTTCGTTACAGCAGCACAGAGGATGAGGACGAAAATCCAATCCGCAAGCGCTGGCGGGTCGATATCGACGCGCAAGGGGTCATCGATATGGATTATTTCCAGGGGCGCAAGGTCTTTGTGGTACTCGATGCGGGAGATGACCAGGTGATCCGGCTCTACGATCTTCACGGCAACTGTCTGACCGACGGCTGTCCCGCAGGGGCCGGGTAAGCACCTCAGATCGCGGTGTGAAGGTGATGACCGTCCGCGTAGAGGCGGAGGAAGTCGGTGCCCGTGATGATCCCTGCGGGCTGGTTGTTGGGGTCAATGACCAGTGCCGCGCTGAGTTCGTTGCCGAGCATCTGCTGGGCCAGCTGGTGTGCGTCGGTTTCAGGCGTCACGGTGATGAACGCGGGCAGTTCGCAACCCGACAGCATGGTCGTTTCGTCCACGCCTTCCCGGATCTGGCGCAGGAGCCAGGTTTCATCGATCAGGCCCGCAACCTGCCCGGCCTCCGTGGTCACCACCAGGTGATGCACGAGATGCCGCTCCATGGTTTCCATCGCGACCCGGAGCGATTCATTGGCACGGATGGTATGGAGTGCGGGTGAGGCGAGCCTTGCGGAGGCCAGGTAGCGTGACTCGGCATCCGTATCGCCCCCGGATTCCTCCTGATACTCCTGAAGAGCCCGTCGAACCTGGGGAGCCGACCCAAAGCGGGTGTGGTCCATGGGTTGATCGGTGTTTGCGGCTGTCCGGCGCGGGGCTTCGGGTTGATCCTTCCCCTGGACACGCCGTACCCGTAGCGCCTCGGGCAGGCGGGTGCCGACGGGATGGCCCGGGTCCGCGATATGAATGGCCATGAGAGTGCCTCCGATGAACCGTTTCAGAAGGTTATCGGCAAATTTCTGTCAAACTCAAGGGGACGGCGTCAGAATCCTTTGAATCGTGCAGGGCTGACCCGGTTGTCGATGTCCGCATCAAGTGGAGAAGTTTCTCCCAGGATTCCCGCCGCTATGTGCCGGGCAAGGAGGGGCGCGTATACGAGCCCCTTACCGCCCATACCCGCGAGGATAAAACCGCCGTCATGGCGGCCGGCTACCGGCATGTGATCCGGTGTGGTGCTGCGGAACCCAACCCAGTGCCCTAGTGTGTCAACGACCCTGAGCTGTTCTGCAAGCGAGGGGAACCACTGCGCGAGATTGTCGATGTTGGCTTGGTCGCTTGCCGCATCCGGGGCCTCGCGGGTTGAGTTACGGTCAAATGTCGCTCCCACGCATAGTCGGCCTGCCAGGGGCGGTAACGCGTAGCCGGCTCCAGCGACCGCTACCTGAGGCGTCCAGCCGGTCGTCGGGAGTGCGGTCAGTTGCCCTCGTATACGACCGAGGGGGAGCCCTGGCGCCCATTCATCGGTGCCGGCCCCCATGGCGCAGACCAGAGTATTAGCCGAAATCGGGTTGCCATCGGAAGGCGTGATGGTCCACCGGCCCGGCTCACCCTGGACATCCTCAGGACGCAAGGCTTCGGGATAGACATGGATCAGGGGGTGGTTGAGCGCAGCCCGCCTGAGTCGATCCACGTGGATATGGCCGCCAGCCGGGAACCAGAGACCCGGAACCTCCACAGGGAGCCCGCTCAGTGAGGCGGCCTCCCTGGCGGACACCGGTTGAAGAAAGTCTGAAGACCAGTGGTTGCGGCTAAGCAGTTTCTGCTGTCGCTGCTGCTCCCGTTCATGCCAGGCCAGACTCAGGGTGCCGGTCGGGTACCAGAAGTGGTTCTCCGGCTGCCGTTCCTGAAGCTGGGTATAAAAGGCCGAGGCAGCGAGGAATGCCTGGTGCGCAAAGCGGGTCTCCGGGCTGTAGTCCACCGCGGGCCGTATGTACAGAGCGCCTCGTCGCTCGGATTCGGTGGCCGAGGGTGGTGACGGGTCCGTGACCGCAGTGCGTATTCCCGAGTCGGCGAGGAGCCGTGCTGTCAGGGCACCGCCCACGCCGGCGCCCAGGATGATGGCATCCGGTGACCAGTCGGTCGCATCATTGGAAGGCATTTGACATACCGTTACCTTTCATAAAGCTTAATTTCTGTACACCTTGGCGGGGCCGGGCCACTATACCTCCAGATTTTCGGATTGCATAACAAAAGGTAGCATCCATGGTGACCCCGAACCCGCAGCAACTTGAAAAAAGCCGTCTTGGCCGGCTCCTGGTCAACCGCGGTTATATTACCGACGCCCAGCTTCAGCAGGCTCTTGAAGAGCAGCGCCTGTCCGGGGACAAGCTGGGTACGGTACTGGTGCACGCGGGGTGGCTTACTGAGCGGGAGCTGAATCGGACACTCAGGCACCAGAATCGTTATCGGTACGCGGCCGCGCTGACGGCCATGGTGGTGACCCCGCTGCAGCCTGTAGTGGCGTTGGCTTCCCCGGCACCGGCATTGCCGACCGCCACCTCCCAGACCGCCAGTCAGCAACTGGGTGGCCAGGAAACGGGGATGGAGCCCCTGACTGAGGGTGAGATGGATCAGGTTGTCGCGCAGGGGCAGGAGACGTTCCTCGCAAATGCTGCCGCGCTGACGGCAACCCCGGAATCAGCGGGGGAGGCTGAGGATCAGGCTCTCGATGCGCTGGAGTTTACCGCCCGCACCTTCGTTCCGGTCATGAACTTTCTGGATGCGGATGTAACCGTCAGTGGCGTGGCGTTCGGGGCCGAAGGACCTGGCTTTTCAATCGGGGAAGAAGGGGCTGTCAGTCTGGCGATGCCGCATCAGATCCGAGAGATCCGGATGGAGCGAATCCGGGTCGATGGCGCACCGGAATCCGCCTCCATGGGGAACCTGACGGTGAGCAATATTCAGTTTTCGGCGGATTCCAGCCTCAAGATCCGACCGCACTGAGGGCGGCTTTCTGTTCAGGCCGTTCAGGCGCTGGCGAACACGTGGCTGTCAGTAAGGCTGCGTGATTCGCCGGCGCTGCCGTAGAGTGATTGCTTCTGATCGGCACCGCGGATGATATCTGATATGCGTGACAGGCGGCGTTGCAGGTGGCCCAGGATGCGCCCGTTCACCGCGTTGCGGTGCTGGCATTCGCTCAACTGCTGCTGGGCGGACTGCCAGCGTTCCATCAGTTTTGAGTCCGAACCGACCTGTTCCACCATGAACTCGCTGGCGGTCTTGCCGCCGTCGGGGCGGTACCCAAGCTGTGCAAGCACGTGAATTTTCTTCCTGGCCCTTTCCCGAAGCGCGCCGAGCAGTTCGTCCTTTTCGCGCGTGGCCTCTTCCAATGACGCCATGTCATTATTGGCCAAAGCTGCGTGTTCCTGCTCCAGGACTTCGGCCAGCCGGGTCAGGTTGGTCTCGTCTTTCTCAAGAAGTTGATCCAGCGTATTGAACGTTGTCTTACGGTCAGTCATGGCGTTTTACCCGAAAATGCTGTCATCCACATCAAGCATTTTCTGGGCCAGTTTGTCGGCATCGACTGAGTAGGAGCCGTCCTCAAGCGCTTCACGGATGCGAGCCACCTTGGCGTCATCCACTTCGGGTTGCTCCTGGAGCGTCTGTTCCGCCGCTTTGATGTTGCGGGCGTCCGGGCTCAGGTCCACGCGCGTGCTCTCACGAGCCTGGGCGCTGTCGTCCGCCGGCTGCTGAGCATCGGACTGGGCCGGATCGCGTGACCGCAGGGTCTGTTTCTGGGTGTTCAGGGCGTTGTTGTTGGCCCCGTTGAAGTCAATTGCCATGGCTCACCCCGTTCGGATCTGGATTCTCTGTGGCATTTAACGGCAGCTTGGTTGCAAACTTTAACCGCAAACGGCAAATTTTTCATTCCTGGGCAGGCCGCTGCCGCCGACCGGCACGATGCTGCCGCCCTTACTGATTGATGGCGACGTGGCCCGGTTCCGTAATGCGCCCACGCACCTGGCGACCGGAATTTTCGTTGATCACCGGGATCTGCTCGCCAACCCGGCCGCTGCGCACCGCCTCCCCCCGGGTGGTGATCGAGAAGACGTCGGTGCCCGCCGAGATCACGACCCGATCGCCGCGTTCCACGGCCAGCGGCTTATCCAGCATTCGCGGCGTGATCGCGGTGCCCGCGCGGATGGTGCGCGCTGCCTGCATCCCGATCATGTGCTCCGGGTCGCGGAAACCACCGCGGCGGTTTTTATTGATCACAACCGGGCTTGAACGCAGCATGTCTTCACTCAGGCGCTCACCGCGTCCAATGGGTCGGTCGGCCACCCAGCCATCGACCTGTATGCGTACGGTCGCGTTCAGGAAAATGCGCCAGGGTCGGTCGCCCTCGCAGCTGACCAGCAGCGTTGTTCGGGTGGAGCGTTCCGGCTCTCCGGCGAATTCGACATCCAGTGCCTGAGGGCATTTCGCGAGCGACAGACGGCTGTCGACGCTACCGATTTCATACTCGACACTGCGGTCCTGCTCTTCCTGTTCCCGGGAGAACTGCTGCAGAAACCCTTCCGCGGCCTCGGTGATCCGGTCGGCCGTGCTTGCGGACTGCTGGCTGGCAAGGCTTATGGCCGGCAGCAGCAGGGCGGCAAGAACAGACAGGCGGACCAGGGACGCTGGATTAATGGTGTCGATGCGCATAGCTGTCAAAATGTCCTATCCTTGCGGGTAGTCGTCGCCTTATCCGCGGTGATGGGATGAGGTCGCTGACCGGACCGGCGGAAAACCGGCATTACCCGGGCGTTGTTGCATAGATCTGCAACAATCGTGCCGGCCCTATGACAACGGGATGGGACTATGGCGGGACTTCTCGACAATGTGAACCAGCGTACCCAGATGGTGGGGCAGAACCGGCTCGAGCTTCTTCTGTTCCAGCTCACTGGGAACCAGTTCTACGGCATCAATGTGTTCAAGGTCCGTGAAGTGCTGCCTTGCCCGGCGCTGACGGCGATTCCCCATCGTCATCCAGTGGTGAGGGGGGTCTCCCATGTACGGGGTGAAACCGTGCCGATTATTGATACCGGCATGGCCATCGGTAAGCCGCCGATCCCGGATGCGGAGCTGTCCGATTCCCTGGTGATCGTCTCCGAGTACAACCGGAAAACCCAGGGGTTTCTGGTTCGCCGCGTGGAGCGCATCGTCAATCTGAACTGGGAGGACGTGCATCCGCCGCCCAAGCGGGCCCAGGCGGACTATCTAACGGCTGTTACCGAGCTTGAGGAAAAGCTGGTCGAGATTCTGGATGTGGAGAAAATCCTCGCGGAAGTGGCTCCCATTGACGATAGCGTAACCCAGACCTTCGATACCGCCGCTACTGACAGCAATGCGGCTATGCGGATCCTGGTGGTGGATGATTCCTCGGTGGCGCGCGGGCAGATCCAGCGGTGTATGGAGGCCGTAGGCTTTGAGGTGGTTCTGCGCAATGATGGCCGTCAGGCGCTCGACTATCTTGAATCCCTGGTTGCGGATGGCAGCTCGATCCACGATCATCTGGCGCTCATGATCTCCGACGTGGAGATGCCGGAGATGGATGGGTATACACTGGTGATCCACTGCAAGCAGAACCCCCAGCTGGCACCGCTGTACGTTATGCTGCATTCATCGCTGAGTGGTGTTTTCAATA
>JBNJEG010000131.1:0-5899 GCA_051745655.1 Pseudomonadota bacterium | reverse complement strand
CCATGGGAGGATAGAAAATGTTAATGGTCGTCTCGCCCGCCAAAAAACTCGACTACGAAAGCAAACTCCCCACCAGCTCCCACTCCCAACCCCAGTTCCTCGAACACAGCCGGGAACTGATCGACGACCTCAAACAACTCGAACCCCATCAGGTCAGCAACCTCATGGGCATCAGCCAGCAGCTCGGCGAACTCAACGCCCAGCGCTACCAGGAATGGCACACCCCTTTCACCCCTGAGAACTCACGCCCCGCCGTACTGGCATTCAAGGGCGACGTCTACGAAGGCATGGCCCCGGAACGGTTCACCGAGAACGACTTCGACTTCTCGCAGCACCACCTGCGCATCCTCTCCGGCCTCTACGGGGTACTGCGCCCCCTCGATCTAATGCAGCCCTATCGGCTGGAAATGGGTACCAAATTCCAGAACGCCCGTGGCAAGGACCTCTACGCCTTCTGGAAAGACACCATCACAGACCACCTGAAACAGGAACTCGACAAGGATGATGGCGTACTGATCAACCTCGCCTCCAACGAGTACTTCAAGGCCGTGGACCATAAAAAGCTTGGCGCCCGCATCATCACGCCCCAGTTCAAGGACTGGAAGAACGGCCAGTACAAGATGATCAGCTTCTACGCCAAGAAGGCCCGGGGCATGATGGCCGCCTACATCATCCGCCACCGCCTGACTGACCCCGAGGACGTCAAAGGGTTCGATACCGACGGGTACGTTTTCAACGAGGAGCTCTCCAGCGGCGACAACTGGGTGTTCACGCGGGGGTAATCCACACCCTCAGATCGGCGGCAGCTCCCCGTCCAGCCGATCCAGGTGCCAGTCCTCGGTGGGCTTGTTCAGTGGCAGCTTGAGGGCCACCACGTCCTCCTCCTGATCATAGGTCACCGAGAACCCGAGGGCCCGGGCCAGCCCGGCCATAGCCTCGTTGCCGGGCAGAACGTGGCCCACCATCTCCAGGGTGCCACGGGCCCTGCAATAGCGGATCATTTTCTCCATCAGGATCCGGCCCAGCCCCTCGCCGCGCAGGTCATCGCGCACCATGACCGCGAACTCACAGTGAATATTATCCGCGTCCGTCCAGACCCGCACCGTGCCCAGCGTCCGCTCACTGCCATCCGCCAACCCTTCGGTGGCAATGAACACCATCTCCCGGTCGTAGTCGATCTGGACCATGCGGGCGATGTCGTCATGGGTGAAGCGGTTGCGGTACTGGAAGAAACGGTAGCGAATGGTCTCTGGAGACTGGCTCTCATGGAACTCGAGATGCCCCGGCTCATCCTCGGCCCGAATCGGACGGACCAGGACCTGTCGACCTGACTTGAGGCTGACCCATTCCTCCAGTTCCCGGGGATAGGGCTTGATCACCGGCCGTACCGGCTCACCCAGATCGATTGCGACGTCGCAGGCGACGGCCCCTTCCTCGCCAAACAGCAGCGGCAGGATCTCCAGACCGCGGATCTCAGGAATGTCACTGTTGATCTGGGAGAGTGTCACCAGCGTCTGACACACGGCGCGGATGTCCTCCTCCGGCTTGGGGCTGTATTCGCGCAGCAGCCGGTAGGCGTTACTCCGTGCCAGCAGCTCGTGGGCCAGGTTCATGTTCAGTGGTGGCAGCGCCACCCGGCGGTCCGCCATGATATTCACCCGCGCGCCGGCAGAGCCGCACACAATCAGAGGCCCGAAGACCGCGTCCCGGGTGATACCGAGACTGAAACCAATACCTTCAAGCCCGGCATTGGTCTGGTGCATGGCAAAGCCCAGAAAGCCGCTGTTCGGGAAGTGCTTGCGGTACTGCTCCATGAGCGTCTGGCAGGCATTGGATACCGCCGCCTCGTCGTTGAGCCGGCGGATGGTGTAGCGGTAGCGCCCACGCCCGGAGGTTTCCTCCAGATAGGGGTGGCAGCCACGTTCATGCAGCAATGTCAGATTGACCGGACCGCCCCATTCCCGGAAGGACTCCACCGCCTCGTCCTCGTCGTCGCAGTAGGCCGTCTCCAGGGTCTCAAGGCCATAGGCGGCCACCAGTTGGCGGGCTTCGCTGTTGGTCAGGTGATTGCGACCACTGCGGATCACCTTCTGCACCATCTCGCGCGCCTGCTGCCGGTCCACCTCCGGCTCGGGCCAGGACTCCGGCGTCTCCGCCAGCAGCCGCTGGCCACGCTGGTGCTTCACAAAGTGCATGAAAGCCCTGATGGCCTTCTCGGGCGAGAAGAAGGTCGGTATACCGGCTTCGTAGAACGCATCCCGCGCATCCAGCACCGTGCTCTGGCCCAACCAGCAGGTAAACACATTCAGCCGCTGGGCCCGCGCCACCTGCATCACGGAATCCGCAATATGCAGCGTGTCCTCGAGCAGTGTGGGCGTGTACATCACCAGCACGTTGGCAATGCCTGGGTCCTGCCCCAGGATCTCAAGCACATCCGCATAAAGCCGGGGCGAGGCGTCATACCCGAGATCCAGCGGGTTACGCACGTCCAGGTAACCGGGCAGTCGCTTTGCCAGTTTCGAGACGGTCTCTTCCGAGAACTGCGCCAGTTCCCCACCCTGGTAGCGTAGCCGGTCCACCGCCAGAACGCCGGGCCCAACGCCGTTGCAGAGCACCACGAGCTCCTCGCGGCGAACCCGCCGCATGCGTGAGAGGCTCTCCAGCGCATCGAACATCTCGTCCAGCCCGTTAACGCGCAGGACACCGGCGCGCTGAAGGGCGGCATCGTAGATGGGATCGGTCTCGGTAATGCCATCGGGCAGCGAATGCGGCAGATACTCGGATTCCGGAAAGCGCCCGCTTTTGACGGCGATCACCGGCTTGGTGCGCGAAGCAGCACGCACCGAGGAGATGAATCGGCGCGGGTTCGGAATATGCTCCATGTGCAGGAGAATCGCGCGGGTGCCCGGGTCCTCGGCGAGATAGTCAATGAGATCGTCATGGGCGATGTCCATGCCATCGCCCAGGGTCAGCAGGCGCGAGAACCCCACGCCACGGGCGAAGGCCCAGTCGATCACGGCACTGGCAACGGTACCGGACTGCCCGACGAATCCGATCTTGCCGGGCAGAACCCCCATGTGCGCATAGGTGGCATTCAGGTGGGTGTCCGGCGACATGATGCCGATGGTGTTCGGGCCAAGCACCCGTATGCTGGCCTTTTTGGCGGCATCCCGCACCGCGTACATGAGCGGCTGGCCATTGCGGCTGTAGGAGCGCGACATTCCGCCTGTCATCACCATGGCCGTACGCACACCATGCTCGCCCAACTGGCGCACCAGCTTGGGCACGGTCTCCGGCGGGGTACAGATGATGGCCAGGTCCGGCACCACCTTCATGCTTTTGACCCGGCGCCTGCACGGCACCCCGTGGACCTTTTCGTAACCGTTGCGGTTCACTACCTGCAGCTGGCCCGCGTAATCCCCGGCCATGAGGTTACGCAGCACCATGCCACCCAGGCTGGTCGCCCTTTCGGACGCGCCGATCACCACGATGGAGCTCGGGTTGAACAATGCGTTCAGGTGCCGGGTGGACATACGCCCCTCTTCCAGGTCCTTTTAAGGTCAGGCTTGCGCCCACCTTGCCACGCGAGCCCGTGCGGCTCACAATCCCTGACTGAAGTGTAACCTGCATGGCGAGGCGCGACGATGGCAACAGCCTACTTCCATCACCCGGACTGTGAAAAACACGACATGGGCGACGACCACCCGGAGAGCCCCCGGCGCCTCAGTGCCATCCGTGAGCACCTGCAGCAGACCGGGCTCTGGGACCAGCTGGCCGTCAACGAGGCGGAGGAGGCATCCCATGACGAATTGCGCCGCGCCCACCCCGACAGCTACATCACCCAGCTGGAACAGATGACGCCCAAGCAGGGGCGTATCATGGCGGATCCGGACACAGCCATGAACCCGCACACCCTGCGGGCCGCCAGGCTTGCGGCCGGCTCCGGCATACAGGCGGTGAACCAGGTGCTTACCAACCAGGCGCGCAACGCGTTCTGCGCCATCCGCCCGCCCGGCCATCACGCCGAGCGCAGCCGTACCATGGGGTTCAGCTTCTTCAACAACATTGCCATTGCCGCGCTGCACGCGCTCAGCTTCCATCACCTGGAACGGGTGGCCATCCTCGACTTTGACGTCCACCAGGGCAACGGCACCGTGGATATCTTCCACCATGACCAGCGCGTACTGGTGTGCTCCAGCTTCCAGCACCCGTTCTACCCCTTCAAGCACAGTCACGGCATGCCCGGTCACATCCTGAATGTGCCCCTGGCTCCGGGCACGGACAGCAGCACCTACCGCCAGGCCATCACGGACGGCTGGTTCGAGGAGCTTGCCGCATTCAACCCGCAGCTGATCCTGGTGTCAGCAGGCTTCGACGCCCACCGCCTGGACCCGCTGGCCGACGTGAACCTGGATACCGACGACTATGCCTGGATCACTGGAGAAATCACCCGCCTTGCCGGGGAGCTGTGCCGGGGTCGGGTCGTTTCGATGCTGGAAGGGGGGTATCACATCCGGGCACTGACGGAGGGTGTGGAAGCGCACATCCGAGGACTGCTCCACGCCGGCTGACTATTCCGAGGCGATACCGGCCTGGTACCGGTTGCTGAACAGGGCTGACATGGTGCCATCCTCATGCATGGCCTCCATGGCAGTGGCAATCGCGGCCGCCGCTTCCTCGGGCCTAGTAGCACGGGACATGTACAGCTTGCCTTCAACGGTGCCCAGTGTCAGAAGGGTTCTTACCGGGGTGTCTGCTTCATCCGGCTTAAATCCCGAGGGAATCGCCACCTCGGTTGCAACAACCGCCTTGAGGCGCTCCTTCCTGAGGAGCCGAAGGCCATGCGCCACATTGTTGACCGGCACCTTGCGGATGCTGTCGCTGTTGGCAAAGGCCCGACCGTACCAGGTGCCATTCAGGTAGCCCACGTTCTCTCCCTCAAGATCCGCCAGCGACTCGATCGGCTTCTCGTCAGCTCGGCCCAGCACAAGAACATCGAGACTCAGAATGTGGGCAATCGGCTTACCGATACGGGCCATGCCCGGTGCAACGAAGGTCGGCACGAAATCCGCATGACCTTCCTCCAGTTCCAGGATGGCACGAGTGTGGGGGCGGATATGGTAGCGGATTGGGATATCCGTTCGATCACGGATCTCCTCCACCATGTCGACCAGCAGGCCACTGCGCTCGCCTTCGGGGGAGCGTTCGGCCCAGGGCTGGATGGCCGGAAGGCTGAAGGTAACGGGATCACCCCGGGAGGAGTCGGTTTCCCCGGCCAATGGAGCCTGGGAAACCAGCATCAGGAAAAGGGTGCACAGCAGGGCACGCAGCATGAACGTCTCCGGTCCTCAGGATGCCCTGTATTAAAGCACAGGGACCGAAAGCCGTCACCCTTCAGCCAGCGTCGCGCTGGCGCAGAAAGTCCAGGGCTTCCTCGCGGATGCCTTCCCAGCCTTCCTTAACGGTGCGCAGCAGACCCGCGATCTCGTCGAGCTTTTCCACATCATTACGGACGCTGGCTTCCAGAAGGCCGCGTTCCATGTAGTCATAGAGGGCTTCCAGATTCCCGGCAAGCTCGCCACCCTGCTCAAAATCCAGGGAATGGCGCAGAGCCGCCACGATCTCCATGCTCTTCCCGATCAGGTTGCCCTTGGCGGCATAATCCTTGGCCTCAATACGGCCTTTGGCCATGTTGATCCGCTCCAACGCGCCATCCAGAAGAAGCTGGATCAGCTTATGCGGATCCGCATCCGTGATGCTGGTCTGGGTGTTTACCTGCTGATACGCCTGCAGTCCGTTCATGGTATTGCCCCTGTTGCCTGTGCGTCTTATTGCGGTCTGTTATGGAATCAGCCACCGGCCAGCCCGGCCAGTTGCTGCTGAAGATAGTTGCCCGTCT
>JBNJEG010000130.1:0-5959 GCA_051745655.1 Pseudomonadota bacterium | reverse complement strand
CTACGCAGTGAAGCAGAAACCCGGCTGAGCAGCGGTATGGCGCCCCCGACCAACGGCTGGACGCTGAACCCCGACACCCTGACGCTGCTCTATCGACTGGCGAGCGACCCGGATACGGCGTCCGACGGCCTCAAACTGCTGCATGAACTCCAGACCCACCAGGTGGAACTGGATCTGCAGCAGTCCCAGATGGAAGCCAATGAGCGTGAGGCCAACGAACAGCTGACCCATTACCGGGTCCTTTTCGAGGCGGCGCCGGTCGGCTATCTGGTCGTGGCTCTGGATGGAAATATTACTCAATCCAACCCCGTTGCCTCACAACTGCTGGGAATGGACTCAAGCGCACTCGAGAGCTGCACTCTGGACACAGTGCTGACTCCCTGCACGCAGACGGCCTCCAGCGGCCTCATGGAGGCACTGACCACGGGAGCAAAAGGCGCCTGCTACAGGGTGCAATCAGCCGACAGTGGCGCGGCGCCGCGCTCACTTGTGCTCAATGCCGGCATCGCTCCGGATGGCAACGCGATCCTGATCACCCTTTCGGAACACGCCTGACAACAGGCGTGAGCACATCGGCCCAGGCCGCTCTTTATGGTCGCACCCTCACAGACCCGTATCGTTGCCATTGGCGCCTCCGCCGGTGGTCTCGCAGCATTGGAGCAGTTGCTCAGCCACACCCCCGCGCACAGTGGCATGGCCTACATCGTGGTACAGCACCTGGACCCGACCAAGAAGGCGCTGTTATCCGAGCTGCTCCAACGCGTCACTAAACTACCCGTGCATGAGGCGAGACAGGGCATGGGGATCGAGCGTGACAGCGTTTACGTGATTCCCCCCAATACCGAGCTCACCATCATCGATGACGTCCTGCACCTGGAGACGCCCCTGGAGCATCGCGGGCTGCGCCTGCCCGTCAACGTCCTGTTCTCGTCCCTGGCCAGCGCCCGGGGCGAAAACGCCATTGGCGTGATCCTGTCTGGCATGGGCTCAGACGGAACCCTGGGTCTCCAGGCCATCAAGGCGGTTGGTGGCCTGACCATTGCCCAGGAACCGGCAACGGCCCAGTTCGATTCCATGCCCCGTAGCGCGATTGAGGCGGGCTGCGCTGATCTCGTTGCCCCTCCCAACGAGATCCCGGAACGCATACGGGCCTATGTTGCCCAGGTTTCGGAAACGGCCGTCCAGGGCGAGGGTACGCAGCCTCCCCTTGAGTCCATCATCGCGCTGCTGCACCAGCGAACCGGGCACGACTTTTCCCTGTACAAGACCAGCACGCTCAACCGCCGCATCGAACGGCGCATGGCGATCCATGAGTTGGACTCGATCAGTGACTATGCGGCCTTCCTGAGCCAGAACAGCCATGAAACCGACCTGCTGTTCAAGGAGCTGCTGATTGGCGTTACGGGTTTCTTCAGGGACCCCTCCATCTGGACCTATATGGGCGACACCCTGGTACCCAAGCTTCTGGAACAGGCCGGGGAGAACCGGAAATTGCGGGCCTGGGTTGTGGGCTGTTCAACCGGAGAGGAAGCCTACTCCCTGGCCATTCTGTTCAGTGAAGCATTGCGGCACAGGCCCGATGGGCATAAATTCACGGTTCAGATCTTTGCCTCGGATCTCAGTCCAGAGGCCATAGCCTCGGCCCGCCGTGGTGAGTATCCGTTAACGATCAGCGAGGACGTATCCCCGCAACGGCTGGCCCGGTTCTTTACCGCCCACGACACGCATTACCAGGTCAAACCCGCCATCAGAGACATGGTGATGTTCGCCCAGCACGATGTCGTACTTGATCCGCCCTTCACCCGGCTCGACCTGATTGCCTGTCGCAACCTGCTGATCTACTTTGATGCCGTCCTCCAGCGCCGGCTTCTACCCCTGTTCCATTACAGCCTGAACCCGGGCGGAATACTGTTTCTGGGCAGCTCGGAGACCGTGGGACGGTGCAGCCACCTGTTCACACTCCTTGAGAACCGGATGCGCGTCTACCGGCGCCTGGACAATGTCTCCACCGACAGCCCGGACCTGCTGTTAAAATCATTCCCGCCCCTTTCCGTACTGAACAAGGAGCCGTCCGTGGACTCTTCCAGCCTTCCGAGCCCGGCAAGCGACAATCTGCAGACCGCCGCCGACCAGGTCCTGCTTCAGGTCTACGCCCCCGCGGCCGTCGTTCTCAACAGCGACGCCGACATCGTCTACATCAGCGGGCGTACGGGTAAATACCTCGAGCCTGCGGCAGGCAAGGCCAACCTGAACTTTCACGCCATGGTGCGCAATGGGCTGCGCGGCCCACTGTCCCAGGCCCTGAAACAGGCGGAGAAGCAGGTTGAACCGGTGCAGCTGCGCAACCTGGAAGTGGCGGAAACGGGTGGCACCCAGCTTGTGGATGTCACGGTCCAGACCTTCCGCAGACCGGAGGCGCTGAAGGATATGACCATGGTCATCTTCCGGGACATTGCCCTGACGCGGGAGGGGCAACCGGAAGGGCCGGCACCGACCTCCCGTGAGGCGCACCACGCCGCTGAGATACAGCAGTATCGTGATGAGATCGAGACACTGCGGGAGGATGCACGGGCCAGCCGGGAGGAGCTTCAGTCCTCGAATGAGGAATTACAGTCGACCAATGAGGAACTGCAGTCCACCAACGAGGAGCTGACCACCTCCAAGGAAGAGATGCAGTCCATGAACGAGGAACTGCAGACCATCAACAGCGAGCTCCAGGCCAAGCTCGACGACCTGGCCCTGGCCCAGAGCGACCTGCAGAACCTGCTCAACAGCGTGGAGATCGCCATCCTGTTCCTGGATCAGGACCTGAACGTGCGCCGCTATACCGAACGCGTCTCAAGCATCATCAACCTGCGTGAGAGCGATATCGGGCGGCCTCTGAGCGACCTGACCTCCAGCCTTGAGTACCCGGATCTGCACCACGATGCCACGGAAACGCTGCGGACCCTGGCAGTGTCGGAAAAGCAGATCGCCACCGACGACGAGCGCTGGTTTTCAGTACGGATCATGCCTTATCGCCGGCTGGACAACGTTATCGATGGGGTGGTCATCACCCTGCTGGATATCACCGAAACCAAGCAGATTGAGGCAACGCTTCGGGGGGAATCCTCCGACAGGTGATTCCCGCCCCGGACACCGTGTCAGTCACCACGCTGGAAACGCCAGTGCCAGGGCTCGAAACGGACTGTCTTGCCATTGTCCTCGGGGTAGGAAAGCTCAAAGCAGAAGCGTGAGGCGTTGTTCTTCAGCCACTCGTAAGCTTCGGTTTGCGCAAAGTCCCGACTGAACGCCTCTGTATCTGTGGTGTTCAGGTCAATCGCATCACCTGTGTGGTGTTCGCTATAACCCGGCGCTGCGCTTGTCTCGAGGATGTCTTCAATAGCCTGACCCTGCTCAAGACGTTCACGGACGATCATCGTCTGGCGCTCCAGTGGCCGGTAGGCGGAAACCAGCGTCAGGACAACACCATCCATGATGGCCGCGGCATTCATCCGGTACCAGGCGCTGCGCGCTTCTCTGCTCATATAGAACACGCCCTGGCCCTCATCGATCCAGCCAGTCACCCCCTGGCGGTTTTCAGGCTGCAATTCCAGCCCCGCCTGTTCGCCATAGTCCCGGGGAATGCCGAGCTCCCGGTGCAGTCGTTCCACTCGACGCCGGTAGTCCGGCCCCGGTTCCCCGAGCGGCTCTGCGTCACACTGGCGCTCCCGGGCATCAGCCATCGGCGAACATACCAGCAACACAGCCACGAGGGTAATGACCAACCACGGTTGATGTCTGTTCATCTCAGTATCCGGTAAACAGCGTGCGCAGGGAATCCGTTGGGCCAGAGCACCCCTGCGCGTAGACACCCCTGCGTTACGCTTTCGCCGACTCGCGCTGGGAAATGCGGTCGTACCAGGCCTGGAGGTTCTTCTGATCAGGCTGGATGCCGATGCTGTTCACCTTGTTGAAATCAATGGTACACAGGGCGTTGATGTCCGCCGCCGTGAAATGATCGCCAACGATGAACTCACGACCCTCAAGGTGCTTGTTCAGGAAGTGAAAGAACTTCTCGACGCCCTTGCGGCATTCCTCGCCCCACTCGGGGATAGGCGTCATGCGGTCCTTGAAATGACCGCTGGTATGCTGGAAGCACATGCCGGTGGGCATGAAGAAGTAGAACTCAAGCCAGCGCAGCCACTGCTCCACTTTCGCCTTGTGAAGCGCATCCTTGCCCAGCAGCGGCGGCTGCGGGTGCAGCTCCTCGAAATACCGGCAGATGGCCATGGTTTCCGCAATACAGGTGCCGTCATCCAGCTCCAGTACCGGCACCTTCTTCATGGGGTTCTTCTGGGCGAACTCGGGCGTCAGGTTGTCGCCCTTCTGCAGGTCCATCTGCACGAACTCGGCCTGGTCGAGAATACCCTTCTCGGCCATGAACATACGCACGCGCCGCGGGTTGGGCGCGATTTTCATCTCATAGATCTTCATCATCGGGTTCCGTAGACAACCATGGTTTTACCGGAGACCTGTACCAGGCCCTGGTCTTCGAGGGTTTTCAGGACGCGGCCCACCATCTCGCGGGAACAGCCCACGATGCGGCCGATTTCCTGGCGGGTGATCTTGATCTGCATGCCATCGGGGTGCGTCATGGCGTCGGGTTCCTCGCACAGGTCGAGGAGGGTGCGCGCCACACGACCGGTCACGTCGAGGAAGGCGAGATCGCCGACCTTACGGGTGGTCTGGCGCAGGCGCGAGGCCATCTGTTCGCCAATGAAGTACAGCACCCTGGGGTCTTCCTGGGCGATCTCGCGGAACTTGGTGTAGCTGATCTCGGCGACCTCGCACTCGGTCTTGGCTTTCACCCAGGCGCTGCGTGAGTCCATGTTGTCAAACAGGCCCATTTCGCCGAAGAAATCACCGGCGTTGAGATAGGCCATGATCATCTCGCGGCCGTCGTCGTCCTCGATGATGACGGTGACGGAGCCCTTGACGATGTAGAACAGCGAATCGCTCTTATCACCGGCATAGATTATGGTACTTTTTGCCGGGTAACGCCGCCGGTGACACTGGGACAGAAAGTAGTCCAGGTGCTTGGTCTTGTTTTCGACGGGTCTGGCAATACTGGTCATGATGGCATCCTGTTCTGTTATGGACTTTTCCGTGCTGCCCCGAGGGGCAATTCCCTTTTGGTAGCATCCAGTATAGAACAGCTCAAGGGGTTCGTCGTCCGGTGCGATACACTCTTGTTTTGCGCCTGTGGTAGCCTTCCTTGTCCGTAGCCGGATGCGCGGCTGGGGAGTATTATACGGGAACCGCCACGAGTACATCCCTGTAGGCTACCGATCGCCATCCATGGCGATCGAGTTTCCCGTATAACACTCCCCAGCCACACCTCTTCCAAGCCCCGCAGGAGATCGCCGTAATTATGGCCATGAACACCACGATTAACTGGACCGGCGCCGCCAGCTTCAAAGCCACCACCGGCTCCGGCCACGACATCCAGCTGGACGGCCCACCCGATCACGGCGGGGAAAACCAGGGCGCCCGGCCCATGGAGATGATGCTCGTCGGCCTCGGCGGCTGCACGTCCTTCGACGTCATGAGCATCCTCCAGAAATCCCGCCAGAACGTCACCGACTGCCGCGCCGAGATCACCGCCGAGCGCGCCGATACGGTTCCTTCTGTCTTCACGAAGATCCACATCCACTTTCACGTGACCGGACAGGATCTGAACGAGAAGCGCGTCGCCCGGGCCATTCAGCTCTCCGCCGAGCAGTACTGTTCGGCGTCGATCATGCTGGAAAAAGCGGGGGTTGAGATCACGCATGACCACACCATCTATGAAGGGTGAGGCCAAAAAAAGACGCGAGTAGCAAGGGCTGGGTCACCCAGTCGCTATGGGTGGTGAAATCGGTGGTATGGCTCGGAGGGAAACTCGATCGCCATGGATGGCGATCGGTAGCCTACATGG
>JBNJEG010000129.1:0-5989 GCA_051745655.1 Pseudomonadota bacterium | reverse complement strand
CTGGTCATGAACCTGGCTATGGGCCTGTCGCTGGGCCGCACCCTCAAGCAGCCGAAGGACCAACCGGAAGGCTTCATCGGCTACTGGACCCAGGCCATCTGGATGGCCCAGGCGGTCAGCGTGGTCATCAGCGCCATGCCCCGGCGCGAGCGCCCGACTTTCGGTCTCAGTTACCTTGCGGGGTTGTTGCACAACTTCGGCTACCTGGTGCTGGCGCACGTCTTTCCGCCGCATTTCTCCCTGATCTGTCGCTATACCGAGGTGAACGCGCATGTGCCCCATGAGCTGGTGGAGCATCACCTGATCGGGATCACCCGGGAGCAGATCGGTGGCGTGCTGATGGACCTGTGGAACATGCCGGAGGAAGTGGTCACCGCGATCCGTCACCAGAAGAACACGCATTACGAGGGTGAGTACGCGGCCTACGCCAACGCTCTCTACCTGGCGCGGGCGCTGCTGGTTGAACGGGGCGTCAGGCTGGGGCCGCCCCTGCCGGTGCCGGACGAACTCTACGAGCGGCTGAACGTGTCGCGCGATCGGGTGGCCGAGGAAATGGACATCCTGGTGGAGAACAGCGATTCGGTGGCGAGCATGGCAGGCATGCTCGCCTGAGGCGCCTCAGTGGCGGCTGTTGGGCGTTCCACCCCGGCGGGCCTGCTTGTCGGCGTACATGGCCTCGTCGGCCCGGGCCAAGACCACATCCGAATCCGGAATCTCATCGGCCTGCCAGGTCACAACGCCGATGCTGGGGCCATCGTAGGTCAGCGTGGTGTTTTCCAGCTGATAGTCGCCCTGTGTTCCCTCGCGCAGACGTTCGGTAATCACCGCGCGCTCGTGTTCGGGGTCGCCGGCTGCCCCGGGCTTGCCTACGAACACGAACTCGTCGCCACCGTAGCGTGACACCATGTCCCCAAGCCTCGACAGGGTGCGCAGCCGGGTAGCGAACTGCTTGAGGAAGAGGTCTCCCGCCTCGTGGCCATGGGTGTCATTGATCTGCTTGAAACCGTCCAGGTCGATGAAAGCCACGTGCACGGCTCCGTCAACACGCTGCGCCTGGGCCAGCAGCCGCTCCAGCTCCTCGATCAGGTAGCGCCGGTTGGGCAGTCCTGTCAGGGTATCATGCAGGGCGTTGTGCTTGAGCTCCAGGTTGGCCGCTTCCAGGCGTGCGTGGTCCAGCAGCCGGTTGGCCAGCAGTGACAGTGCATTGGCCACGCTGTCCAGGAGCTGGCGCTCATCCGGGGCCCGGTTCAGGTCGTGTCGGGAGAGGATCAGGATGGCAGCTTCCGCTTTCTCATCGGAGGTGATGACCAGAAGGGCGGCATCGCCGTCCTCGGGCAGCGCCTCGCGGCGGCGTTGCTCCTGCACCCAGGATATATCATCCGGGGGAAAGATCAGGTGCTCATGGTCATTGTGAAGCATGCCATCAAGCTGCTCCGGATTGGCTTCCATCAGCGCGTCCGCCAGGCGGGCAGCTTCCGGGTTATGCTGGTCCATGACGCGGCTGTGGCCGTCGTCCCTCAATCGCAGGGGAATGATGCGCTCCCAGAGCCCGGATCGGTCGAGCTCGCGGGCGACCTCCGCCACGGCGTCGTAGAGCCGAGTGGCGGACAGGCATCGCCGACTCACGTCCGAGACCAGGGCCATCCGTTGCATCTGCTGTTCCGCCTCGATTGCCTGACGCCGTGCGCTGTGGGCATGTTCCTCGCGGGTGATCTGATGGGCGATGAGATCGGCACACAGGTGCAGGGTTGCGAGGCTCGTTTCCGATACCTCCATACGCTCGGCACTGGCGCCGCAGAGGGTGCCAAGAAGCCCGTTGTCGAGGTTGCGCACGGGCACGGTGACGTAGGTCTGGAGGCCAAGACGCCGGGCGGCCCGGGAATCCCCCCAAACGGCTGGAACGTCCTGGGTGACCAGTCGGTTTTCGTCCAGTGCACGCCGGCAGAGCGTGTCCTGCCAGGGCACCCTCAGGCCCTCTTTAAGTTCCAGCTGGCCGGTGTTGCGCGCATACACGATGTCCTGGATCTCTTCTTCCGGGTCGATCATCGTGAGATAGACGGAGTCCAGCCCCGTGGCCTGCTGGATGAGATCCAGCATCGGCCGCACGAGCCCCTCCAGGGAAGCGGCGGACGAGAAGGACTGGGCGAGTTGCGACAGGGTGTGTTCCATCAACCATGGCCCCGCTGAATAAGTGTTCTCTGCAATCGTAGTTCAATTGTAGACGGGGGTCATGGATGGAGCGTCGAACGTCCGGGATCAACTGTGCGCGGCTCGCCATCAGCGGCGGACACACTGCCGTCAAAACGGTAATAGCGGATCGCCAGCGCCGCCTCCCGGATCGCCTCCGCATGTTCCGCCTCCAGCGCGAACCGCTCCTCGTCGAGCCGCCGGATCAGCTTGGGGTCTGCCTGCTGCCGGGCTTCATGGGTGGGCATGTGCTCGGTCTTCTCGTACATGGTTTGGAAGACATCGTAGGGGCTGTGCCGGAGTAGTTCAGGCTCCACATGGTCCAGGAGGCCCTTGATGCGGATGCAGCCCTCGGAAGGTTCCACCTGCTCCTGTTCCAGCGTCATCGCCAGGATGCGGATGCTCTCGATCATGCTGTCGCGCCGCTCGGCCTGGAGCGCCCGGGTCCGCTCTACAGCCCGCCTGTGCTGGCGCAGCCGGCGCCACTGGCGGAGTATGAAAACGCCCAGACCGGCGATGGCAATAACGCCGACTAGAATGAGTACCCATTGCAGATTCTGGGGCATGGTGACTCCTGGTGTTCAGTGATTGTTCGGGTCGGCGCTGCTGTCTGGGGCCCGGATTGCCAGCTCCGTCTCGAGTGTTTCGCCATTACGGAACTCAAGGGTCACCGGAAAGGTCTCGCCTTCGACCAGTGGTTCGTCCAGCCCCATCAACATGAGATGGATGCCCATGGGCGCGAGTTCAACCGTCTCCCCGGGTTCCAGGGTCACGCCATCGGGCAGCTGCTCCATCCGCATCTGGCCATCCTCTTCGCGCGACTCATGGATCTCAACGCGTCCGGCACCTTCTGCGTTGGCGCCGTTCAGTGTACGGGCTTCGTCGCCCGCGTTGTGCAGGGTCATGTAGCCGGCACCGCGGTCAATGCCCGGTGGTGTGGCCCGCGACCAGGCGTCCTCGACGCGTATTTCCGCTGTGGCGGCCATGCTGGTGAACGCCGCCAGCACGGCCATGATCAGGATCAATCTCTTTCTGTAGGAGCGAGCCCTGCTCGCGATTTCGTCAGAATCGCTTGCGAAGCAAGCGCCTACGGTCTGTAGCAATCGTCTCATCATCTAGTCTCCAAAGCACCAGTCCGGCGGCTGGTGGCAGGTCTGTTCAAAGCGGTCGGCGTCCATGGGGCGGGCGAACCAGAAGCCCTGCGCCCGTTCGCAGCCCAGGCCCAACAGGGCGCGTGCCTGGGCTGGCGTCTCGATGCCCTCGGCCACCACGGAGCAGCCGAAATTATGCGCCATGGCGATGACCGTACGCACCAGGTTCTGATCCTCCTGGTGGTCGCCCATGGCGTTGACGAAGGTCCGGTCAATCTTGAGCGTGCTGACTGGCAGATCCTTAAGGTAGGCCAGTGATGAATAGCCTGTCCCGAAATCATCAATGGCGACGCTCACCCCGGCTTCCGCCAGGCGCTGCAGCTGCCGCCGGGCCTGGGCAACGTCCTCCATCAGGCCGGATTCGGTGACCTCCACCTCCAGGCAGTCACTCGGCAGGCCATGCCCGTCGAGCAGCGTCAGGATCTCCTCCGCCAGGTCCGGCTGGGTCAGCTGGCGCGTAGCAACGTTCACCGCCATGCGCCGGTCCCTGTCCATGAGGCCGGCCTTGTACCACTGCGCGGCCTGGCGAATGGCCTCCTCCAGTACCCAGCGGCCGAGCGTCAGGATCTCGCCACTGCCTTCCGCAAGCGGGATGAATTCCCCGGGCGAGACCTGCCCCAGTCGTGGATTATGCCAGCGCAGCAGGGTTTCGGCACCCGCCAGTGAGGCGCTGGCAAGGTTGATCTTGGGCTGGAACAGCAGCGAGAGCTCATTGTTGCTCACGGCATTGCGCAGCTCGTGCTCGATTTCGCCGCGATAGCGCAGGGCTGCCTCCAGGCTGGCATCAAACTGGCGTATGGCGCCGGTGTCATCCCTGGGAAGCGCAAGCGCGGCGTAGCGCACGAGCTGTTCGGCCTCGCTGCTGTCCCGGTCGCTCCGGCTCATACCGATACGCAGGCCGGTCTTGAGCCTCAGGTCGCCCACCTGGAAGGTGCGTGTCAGTTCATGGATCAGCGCTTCAAGATCCTGCTCAAGGCGGCGGCTGCCATTGGGTTCGCGCCGGTAGCACACGAACTCGGCATTACCCCAGCAACCCACCTCGGCGCCTTCAAGCTTGCGGCTGAGCAGCCGGCCCACCAGCCGCAACAGCTGTTCCATGGCCGGATAGCCGTGCAGGTGGGCGATCTCCTCAAGGTCGGCCAGTGCGATGAACGCCACGGCGAGCGTATCGCCGCGGGCCAGTGGCTCCCTCAGACCCGAGAGGATGGCGCGCCGGTTGGGCATGCCGGTTACAGGCTCCTGCAGGGCCTGGCGCTCCAGTTCCCGGGTTCGCTCAGCCACCATCTGCTCCAGCGTTCGGGCTTCGTAAACGCGCTCCAGGTACTGGGAATGGCTGTTGAGGCTGTTGCGGATGCGCTGCAGCGCTTCCCGGTGGTCAAAGGGTTTGGTCAGGAAGTCCCGGGCGCCGGCACCCAGGGCCCGGTCACGGGTTTCCTCATCGGTCTGCGCGGTCAGCACGATGATGGGTGGGCACTGGTCCCGCCAGCGCTCACTCAGGCGCCGCAGCAGGGTGTGTCCGTCCGGCTCCGGCATGCGGATATCCAGCAGGATCAGGTGCGGCAGGGCTTCCTCGCAGTAGGGTTCCACCTTCCTGGGGTCAGAGATGCCGATCAGGTTGCTGTAACCGGCATCCTCGAGCATCTCGCAGAGCAGCTCCACGTTGGTGGGGTTGTCGTCCACTACCATGACAGTAGCGTTGGTGTGCTGGTTGTGCGTGTCGTTCATGGTCAGCTGCAGCTGCTGCGCCCCCGTTGCGTGGGTTAGTCGGCGTTATGGTTGATCCAGTGATCAAGGTGTTCAAACAGGTAGGTAATGTCTACCGGTTTGGTGAGGTAATCCAGGAATCCAGCCTGCATGCCCCGGCGCACATCGTCCCGCATGGCGTTGGCCGAGACCGCGACCACGGGAATGTCCCGGGTGGCCGGATCCCCGCGCAGTTCGAGCATCGCGCTTTCGCCATCCATGCCCGGAAGGTTCAGGTCCATGAGCACCAGGTCCGGCAGCTGGGATCGCGCCATGTCGAGCCCCAGTTCTGCACTGTGCACGCAGACCAGCTCCAGCTCGGTCAGCTCCTCGAAGGCCTCCTGCATCAGGCGCTGGTTGGCGGGGTTGTCCTCGATGTAGAGGATGCGCCGTCGATCGTTCTGGCCCCCGGAGCGGGCGATGGGGTCGTCGCCTTCGTCATCAGCGGCTTCCTGCGGCGGCTTCTCCGCCAGCTGAAGATGTACCCGGAAGTCCGAACCGACACCCTTTTCGCTGGTGCAGTCGATGGACCCGCCCATGGCTTCCACCAGGCGCAGGGTCAGGGCCAGGCCAATGCCGGTCCCCTCGATGCTCTGGTCCGCCCCGAGCCGATCAAAGGGCTGAAACAGCTGCTCCTGCTTCTCAGCATCAATGCCCATGCCCGTATCTTCACAGTGCAATACCGCGTAATCGCCCTCGAGCGTCCAGAACATCCGGAGCTGACCCTGGGGCCGATTGTACTTGATGGCGTTGGAGGCGAGGTTGAGCAGTACCTGCTTCAGCCTGGTGAAGTCCGCGTGCACCAGAGGCCAGTGCGCCGGGGTCCCCTGAAGGTGCACCTCAATGTCGTGGTTTTCAGCCATGCCCTGGATGGTGTCCAGCGCCTCGCGCACGGCCTCGCCGCTGCG
>JBNJEG010000128.1:0-6021 GCA_051745655.1 Pseudomonadota bacterium | reverse complement strand
TACCAGAACCTCGCCGACCCGGACCGCATGGCAAAGATGGACCTGTTCGAGGTGCTGCGCAGTGGCCGGGCAGGCATGGTTGCCGCACACCTGGCCATGGGCGCTTTCCAGCAGCGGGTGGCGGAGCAGTCCGGTATTGAGCCGGGCGCCGAGATGAAGGCGGCCCTCAGCGAGGCGGAGGCAGCCGGGCTGCCCGTGGCCATGATCGACCGCGACATTGGCACCACCCTGCGCCGGGTCTGGCGGGGCGTTTCCTGGTGGCAGCGCATGCAGCTGGGCAGCGGCCTGTTCGCCAGCCTGATCACCCGGGATACGGTCAGCCCAGAGAGCATCGAGCAGCTCAAGGAGGGCGACGTCCTCGAGTCCACCTTCGCGGAATTCGCGGAGCAGTCGGAGCAGCTCTACCGCCCGCTGATCTCGGAGCGCGACCGCTACATGGCCCTGCGACTGATGGAATCCATGGCAGGCAAAGGCTATCGTAATGTGCTCGTTGTCATCGGCGCCGGGCATCTCAAGGGCCTGAGCGGGCACCTGGAGGGGGAACCGTCAGAAAACCCGGCAACGGAGCGTGAGGCGCTGGAACAGGTGCCTGCCGGTGGGCGCTTTTTCCATTACCTGCCCTGGGTGGTTGCAGCGCTGGTGATCGTGGGCTTTGTCATTGGCTTCAGCCGGGATACCGAGCTGGGTTTCCAGCTGGTCTCGGAGTGGTTCCTGATCAACGGGGTGCTGTCGGCACTGGGCTCGGCCATTGCCCTGGCCCACCCGCTCACCATCGGCGCCACCTTCCTCGCCGCTCCCCTGACCTCACTCAACCCCACCATCGGTGCGGGCTTTGTGGCGGCGGGGGTGGAACTGCTGTTACGCCGCCCCAAGGTTGAGGATTTCTCGAATCTGCGCCATGACGTAGCTGAGATGAAGGGCTGGTGGCGCAACCGGGTATCGCGCACGCTGCTGATCTTCATCCTGTCTTCGGTGGGCTCGGCGGCCGGCACCTATATCGCCGGGTTCCGGATCTTCGATCAGCTGGTGGGCGGATAGTCACGCACCGGTGAAAAGGAACGCCGGTGTACGGGACTCGCCCCATGGGCTTTCAGGGCCTCAATGTGGACCTTCGTAGGGTAGCCCTTGTGCCCGGCCAGGCCGTAGCCCGGGTACAGGTCATCCAGCGCCACCATTTCCCGGTCCCTGCTGACCTTGGCAAGAATGCTCGCCGCCGCGATGGCATCCACGCGCCCATCCCCCTTCACCACCGCGGTTGAGGGCCAGCGCCATTCGGGGCAGCGGTGGCCGTCCACCAGTACGTATTCCGCAGGTGGCGCCAGGGCGGCGACGGCCCGCTCCATGGCCCGCATGGTGGCGCCGTGGATGTTGAGTTCATCGATCTCATGCACCTCGCAGCGCCCCAGCGCCCAACTCAGGGCCCGCTCCCGGATAACATCGAACAGGGCCTCGCGCTTGCGCTCACTGAGCTTCTTGGAGTCCCTAAGGCCTTCCACCGGGTTGTCCGGGTCCAGGATCACGGCAGCGGTCACCACCGGACCGGCCAGGGGCCCACGGCCCACTTCGTCCACCCCCGCCAGATACAGCCCCTCATAGGGCACAGTCAGGTCATCCAGGGTCATGGGTCCTCCGGGTCGTTGGGAAGGGGGTCGCCACGAATCAGCGCGGCAACGGCTTCAGCCCCGCGCTCACTGGCATTGCGGCGCAGCTGGTGGTGAATATCGGTAAAAACGGCACGCTCGTGCGCGATGGTCTCGGGCGCGGTCAGCCGGGTTTTCAGTGCCTCACCCAGCGCTTCAGCCGTGGCGTCTTCCTGCAGGAACTCAGGCACCACCGGTTCCGGGGCCAACAGGTTTGGAAGCGCCACGTGCTCGACGTACACCATCCGCGAGGCGATCCAGAAGGTCAGCGCGTTCACCCGGTAGGCCACCACCATGGGGCATTTAAGCAGGGCGGCTTCCAGAGCGGCGGTGCCGGAGGCAAGCAGCACCGCATCCGCCGCTGTCATAACCGTTCGGGACTGACCGTCCACAAGCCGGATATCCAATGCCTGCCAGGCCTCGGTCGTCCGGATGATGGCCTCGATCTGTTCCCGGCGCTGACGATTGATGCAGGGAATCACGAAAGTCGGCGCGGGGGTCATGGTACCCGCCAGCCAGTGGGCGGTCTCCAGGAACAGCGGACCCAGCCCACCAACCTCACTGCCCCGGCTGCCAGGGAGCAACGCCACCACCTGCCCGCTTGCCGGCAGTCCCAGCTCATGACGCGCCCCATGGCGGTCAGGTTCCTCGGGAATCTGGTCCGCCATGGGGTGGCCTACAAACCGCACCGGAATGCCGTACTCGCGATAGAGGTCCGCCTCGAACGGAAGCAGCGTCAGCATCAGGTCCACGGACTTGGCAATCCCTTTCAGGCGCCCGCGCCGCCAGGCCCAGACTGAGGGGCTCACATAGTGGACCGTGGGAATCCCCGCCTCACGCACCTGGCGCTCCAGCCCCAGGGTGAAGTCCGGCGAGTCGATACCGATAAGGGCTGCGGGGCGGTTGTTGAGGCAGTACTCACGCACCCGGGCCCGGATGTCGAACAGCTCCCGGATACGGCCGAGCACCTCCACCAGGCCCATGACCGAGAGCCTCTCCATCGGGACAAGGGAGTGGAGACCGGCGGCCATCATCCGCTCGCCGCCGATCCCAACAAAATGGGCGCGAGGAAAGTGTCGCTTCAGGCTGAGAATGAGATCCGCCCCCAGCAGATCGCCGGAGACCTCCCCCGCCACCAGGACAATGACGGGGCCGGGCGCTGGTGCCGAGCCACGGGAAAGCACCGTTTCCATAGCGTGTCAGCGGACGATGCCGCGCTCCGCCCGCCGCAGGGTGCTGGCAAAGAGGGCCACTTCGTCGCTGCCCTCAAACTCCTGGTCCAGACGCTCAATCGCCTGCTGCAGGGTCAGCCCCTCACGATAGACAATGCGATAGGCGCGACGCAGTTCATGCATGGCTCTCTTGCTGAAGCCACGACGCTTGAGTCCCTCGATGTTCAACCCGTGAGCACCGGCGGACTGGCCACCGGCCATCACAAAGGCCGGAACATCCTTGAGCACGATGCTGCCCCCGGCGGTCATGGCATGAGCACCCAGGTGGCAGAACTGGTGCACCATAGTGCCACCACCGAGGATGGCGTGGTCATCAACGTCCACGTGGCCGGCAAGCGTGGCGCAATTGGCCAGGATGGTATTGCTGCCGATCATACAGTCATGAGCCACATGCACGTAGGCCATGAAGAGGTTGTTGCTGCCGATGCGGGTTTCGCCCCGATCCTGGACAGTGCCCCGGTGCAGGGTGCAGCTCTCGCGAATGATGTTGTTGTCACCGATGATCAGCGTCGTTGGTTCGCCGCCGTACTTGAGATCCTGGCATTCCTCGCCAACGCTCGAGAACTGGAAGATACGGTTGTTCGAACCGATCCGGGTAGGACCACTGACGACCACGTGCGAGCGGATCTCGGTATGGTCACCGATCACTACATCGGGACCGATCCAGGTCCAGGGGCCAACGGTCACCCCCTCCCCGAGCTGGGCGCCGGGGTCAACGATCGCCTGAGGGTGGACGCCCGGGTGAGCATCGGCTGTCATCAGATCGGCCCCTCAGCGGTGGTGATCTCACCGGCACAGGCCAGCTCGTCACCGACCCAGGCCTTGCAGTCGAATTTCCAGATGTTGTGCTTGTCGGCCACCAGTGTGGACTCAAGGCTCAGTTGATCGCCGGGAACCACCTGGCGCTTGAAGCGGACCTTGTTGCAGCCGGCAAAATAGTGGGTGAACCCATCCGCCGGTGAGCGCCCCACGGTGACAAACCCGAGTACACCGGAAAGCTGGGCCATGGATTCCACAATCATCACACCGGGCATGATGGGCTTGGTCGGAAAATGCCCTTCAAAGTAGGGTTCGTTGACCGAGATGTTCTTGATACCCGCTATATACTCGCCAGAGCGCACCTCGGTCACCCGATCCACCATCAGGAAGGGGTATCGGTGCGGAAGGTACTTCTTGATGTCTTCAATCTGCATGCGCCACAGCCTCGACGTCAGTCACTGAGTTTCTTTTCAATCTGGCGCAGACGCTGGGCCATGTCGTCGAGCTGACGAAAGCGGACCACACTGCGACGCCAGTCCCGATTGGGCTCTACTCCGGTTCCGGAGGAATAGACACCCGGTTCCTTGAGGCTCCGGGTCACCATCGTCATACCGGTCAGCTGCACCCCGTCCGCAATCGTCAGGTGGCCGCCGATGCCGGAGGCTCCCCCGAATACGCAATGGCGCCCGATCCGGGTGCTGCCGGATATACCAACCAGTGCCGCCATTGCGGAGTGATCCCCAATCTCAACATTGTGGGCCACCTGAACGAGGTTATCGATCTTCACCCCGTCGCCAATGACGGTGTCATCCAGAGCCCCACGATCGATCGTGGTATTGGCACCCACGTCCACATCATCGCCAATCCGAACGCCACCAATCTGGGCGATGCGCTCCCAATTCTGGCCGGTGTGGGCATATCCGAAACCGTCACTGCCGATGACCGCACCACTGCTGATGCGGCAGCGCTCGCCCAGAGTGACGCCATGGTAGAGCGTGACGTTGGCAGCAAGAACGGTGTCCGCACCAACACGGGATGTCGCCCCGACGACACTGTTGGGGCCAATCCGGGCGCGCTCACCTACCTCGGCACCCTGGGCAACCACCGCTCCAGGTCCGACCCAGGCGGATTCGCCGACCGTGGCGCTGTCCGCCACGCTGGCGGATGGATCAATGCCGGCCTCCGGCACTGGTTCCGGGTTGAACAGGTGACTCAGCTGGGCGAAACACCGATAGGGATCGTCCGTTACCACCGCGTTGGTGGGGCACTGATCCGCTTCTGAGGGGCGAACAAGCACTGCCCCAGCCCGGGTTTTACCAAGCTGGCGTGTGTACTTGTCATTGGCAAGGAAACTGATATCGCCGGGTCCGGCGCTGGCCAGCGTCGCAAGCCCGGTCACCGTCATGCTGCCATCGCCCCTGAGTTCCGCCCCCAGAAGTTCAGCCAGTTCGGAAAGGGTTCGTTCCACGCTGTTCATCCACACTCCCGGACCCGGTCAGCACCGCTTATTCGCTGTTGCTGTTGTTGTTCTCACTGGCCTGCTGATTGAGCAGCTCGATCATCTCATCGGTCAGGTCCAGGTCCGGCTTGGCGTAGATGACAGCCTCAGCCGGAATAACGATGTCCACGTCATGCTCGTCCAGCAGTTTTTCCATGGCTGCGTCCACGGCCGGGCGGGACTGTTGCAGGAACTGCTGCTGGCGCTGGTTCACCGCCTGCTGGAAGCGTCCACGGCGCTGCTGGTATTCCTGGGCCTTCTGCTCAAATTCAGACTCCAGGTCCTCGCGCTCGGATTCGTTCATCATGGCGCCGTCGCTTTCAAGCCGGTCCTGCATCTCTTTCGCTTCGGACTCGAGCTCGCGGATTGCCTGTTGCTCCTGTTTAAGCTCGCCCTGAATCACGTCTCCGAACTCGGCCCCTGCCTCCGAGGAGAAGACCGCCTCGCGCAGATTGACCACACCAATACGTTCCTCGGCCAGTGCAGGAACCGAGGCGGCCAACATCAGTGTTGCCGCAATCATTGTCAGCGTCCGTCTCATGGAGCGCCCCCTGTGTTGATCATTGTCATGCCGAATTAATGTTGCCCATTGTGCCCGCGTGGGCCGGATTCTTCCAGAGGCGGGTCAGAATTGCTGCCCCAGTGAGAACTGGAACCGGCGCGTGTCGTCTTCCGATTGGGAATTAAGCGGCTCGGCCAGACTGAAGCCAAGCGGGCCAATCGCGGTGATCCACTCAAAGCTGACACCCGCCGCGTAGCGGATCTCACCCACTGCGGGCTCAAAGTCGCGATTGGTATCAAAGACGTTGCCGCCATCGACGAATACCGCGGAGCGCATACTGCGACTGCCCGCTGCGAACGGCGTCGGGAAAATGAGCTGGGCACTGGCCTC
>JBNJEG010000127.1:0-6047 GCA_051745655.1 Pseudomonadota bacterium | reverse complement strand
CGCGAGAATGCCCGTCGTCACGGCGTGGGTCATCTGGAAGCCATTGAAGGCGATACGTTCTCGGTCATGGCCAGCCTGGCGCGCCCTGATGCGGTATTCATCGGTGGCGGTGCGAGCGGCGAGGGCGTGATCGACGGCGCCTGGTCCGCATTGCCGGTTGGTGGCCGCTGCGTGGCGACGGCCGTGACCACTGAGGGGGAAGCGGCACTGCTGGCGGCCCAGGGTCGATACGGCGGCCAGCTGACCCGCCTTTCCGTCGACCGCACGGAGCCGCTTGGCCGTTTCAATGGCTGGCAATCGGATCGGCCAATCACCATCTGGTCGGCCACGAAATCATCACAAGCAGGGGAAAACTCGCGATGACGGTACATTTCATTGGCGCCGGACCGGGCGCCCCGGACCTGATCACGCTACGTGCGCGGGACCGCCTCGCCGCCTGCCCGGTCTGCCTCTATGCGGGCTCGATCATTCCGGAGGAAGTGCTTGCCCATGCGCCGGAGGACGCACGGCTGGTCAACACAGCCTCCATGGCGCTGGATGACATCATCGGCGAAATCCAGAAGGCTCATGACGAAGGGCTGGACGTGGCTCGCCTCCATTCCGGTGATCTGGCCATCTACTCGGCGGTGGCGGAGCAGCTGCGCCGGCTCCGGGAGTTGGCCATCCCGTACGAGCTGACCCCCGGCGTGCCCGCCTTTTCAGCGGCGGCGGCCGTGCTGGGCCAGGAGCTGACCATGCCTGGTGTCGCCCAGAGCCTGGTGCTCACGCGGACCCAGGGGCGGGCCTCGTCCATGCCGGAAGGCGAAACCCTGGAGGCCTACGCGGCCACCGGCACCACTCTGGCCATTCACCTATCGCTGCATACACTGGATTCGGTGGTGGAACGGCTGACGCCCTTTTACGGGGAGGCCTGTCCGGCAGCGGTGGTCTTCCGCGCCAGCCGCCCGGATGAGGAGGTGCTTCGGGCACCCCTTGGAAGGCTCGCCGAGGATCTTGAGCGCATCCCGGAGAAACGTTCAGCGATCATCCTGGTGGGGCCCTCGCTGGGGGAAACAGACTTCTGCAACAGCGCGCTCTATGACCCGGCCCATCACCGCCTGTTCAGGGACGCCTGAGCCACGCGTTCCAGGGATTGGGCCAGTGACTCGTCACCGGGGCTTTCCAGTGTCGCGGTGCTGACCAGGGCGCGCAGTGTGTCCGGAACCTCCCCGGGCATCAGGCCACGTGCGACCCGATGGCCCTCCTCCTCGGGCAGTGCCCGGTCGTTGAGCACCAGGTCGTAGCGCCCATTCCGAGCAACCACGACCACGGGCGCCCTGCCGGGATGGGCGCAGCCCTTGGGGCAGCCGGAGACGTGCACGGAGGTATTGCCGTCGAAGAGTTCCGGCACCTGTTCCGCCCAGTTCAGGGCATCCCGGCGTGTCGCGGTGGTTCCCGAGCTACAGCCGGGCGTTCCGGGGCAGGCGATGGCCGATAGTCGTGGGTCGGCGGGGGTATGGATCAGCTCCGGGGCGTCCGGAAGGGCGGGATCGATGGCTTCGCTGTGGGGCAGTATCAGCCGTCGTTGTGGTGTGACCCGGAGTGTTTCGCCACGCGGTTCAAGGTGTTCCGCGATTGCCCGGGCACCATCCGGGCTCAGGCACCCGAGGGCGACCCCCATAACCCTGCCGGCCACCGTCGCACCGGGCTCGGGAGCCGGTGCAGGCTCGCCGGGAATGCCCTGGAGGCGGCCCAGGTCACGTAATCCGGCGAAGGCCTCCGGGCCTGTTGCCTCAATCAGCCCCCGCATGCGCCGTGCCGGCGTGATCAGCCGCTGGCGCTCCTCCAGGAAGATCAGGGCCAGCTCCACCAGGAGATCCACGACCCGCGAGGGCCTGCAGCTGCCAATAACGCGCGCCGTCGAGGCCGTGCCCCCCAAGCCGATGTGGTAGCGCGTGCCCTCCGGTGTTGGGGCCGCGTCCGCACGGATGTCCCCGTCCGCATCGGCAAGATGGGTCAGCCCGCCACCGTTGAGCACAAAGCGGAACTTGGCGGGCAGCGCCCAGAGGCGGTCATCGTTGATGATGCGTTCGTCGAGGGCGCGGGCTTCGGGCGCGGGATCAATTACGGCGTCGGGGTCCCGGTCGGCGGCGGCACTGCACAGGATGTTGCGGGCGGCCTCCGCGGCCGCGGGTTCCACTGCCAGCCCTGCTGCTACCAGTGACGCGGTCACTTCGGGTTCCGCCGCCTCCGACAGGCCCCGGAGCTGCAGGTTGCCCCTGCCTGTGATCTCGATCAGTCCCGCCCCGTAATGCGCCGCCAGGTCTGCTACCCGCCTGAGACCTTCCGGCGTGAGGCGACCGTCCACCAGACGGATCCGTGACAGGAGTCCGTCACCACTGGCCATTGGGTTGCCGGCGGAAGGGCAGGCGCCACGGCGATAGTGATCCGGGGTCGTCATGAGCGTGGAATCGGGTCGTGTTTGGGGTGTTCAGGATAGGCGGAAACGGTGGTGGAAATAAAGACCGCCGCGGTCGCGGCGGTCAGTTGGGTCATGAGGTGTGTCGGCGCCGGCTCAGGCCGAGTCCCAGAAGGCCGAGGCCCATCAGGCCGAGAGTGGCGGGTTCCGGCACGCTCGCCACGGTCTGGGCATACAGGCTCAGGTGGGAGAGGGCCGGGTTGTTCTCGTTCGGGCCGTTACCCGCGGTCCAGGGGATGGTGAAACTGCCGTCCAGGCTGGCCAGTCCATCCAGGTCATCGAAGTAGTAGGCGGCCCAGCCCGGGTTGTTGGCGGCCTTGGTGACCAGGAAGAAGCTGCCCCAGTCACTGGCATCGCCGCTGAACGACCAGAGGCCGTCGCTGTCCACGCCACCTTCGAAGTCGATGCCGATCAGCCCGTTGGACTGCATGCCGCCGCCGTCCTCGTTGATGTCAATCTTGCTCACATGATTCCAGGTGTTGTCGTTCCACAGCAGGGGGTCCGTGCTGTTGTTGCCTTTGTAGGCACCGAAGCATTCGCTGGCACTGCCACCGCCGAGAGTGACGTCCGAGGTGCTGATGGCGAAGGCGTTGCCACCACTGCAGCTGGCAGCGGATTCAAGCCCCAGGGAGGCGTCGTAGTTGTAGGGGCCGGCCATGACAGGCGTGGCTGCAATGGTGAGGCCCAGGGCGGTGAGCAGGAGCGGAAAACGAGCAGCGTGGCGGTTCATGGTGGATTCCCCAGTGCGGCGTCGACATGGCGCCGGTCGTAGGGGGCTGATGCAATTTCCGGGCGCGCGGGCAGAAACCCTTATGGAAACAAAGCGAACGTCGACGGGAAGGAACCCGGCCTCAGTGGTTTTCCGGGGAAAGTGATAAAAATGCTGACACTTCGCTCAGCTGTCATCCCCGGACGAGGACAGGCAGACGCGGTTGCGTCCTTCTGATTTGGCTCGGTAGAGCGCCTTGTCCGCTCGCTGGAGCACGGCCTCGTGGGAGCGATCTTCCGGGGCGAACCCGGCGATGCCAATGCTCACGGTGAATGGAATCTCGCCTTCGGTCGTACTGGAAGGGCTTTCCGCGATGCGTTCACGCAGGCGTTCGGCGATGCTTACCGCCTTTTCGCGGTCCACGTCATGGACCAGCATGGCGAACTCCTCGCCACCCAGCCGGGCCGGCAGGTCAAAATTGCGCAGTTCGCGGCGGAACAGATCGGCCAGGTCGCACAGTACCTGGTCGCCGGCACCGTGTCCGAAGCGGTCATTGATCTGCTTGAAGTGATCCACATCCAGCATCAGCAGGACCGCGGGCATCGGGCTGTGGCGTTGCTGGCGGTTCCACTCCTCCTCCAGGCGTTCCATGAGCGTGCGCCGATTGGGCAGGCCGGTGAGAAAGTCCGTGGTGGCGAGCTGGCGCAGGTTACGCTCATGTTCCTTGCGCATGGAGATTTCCGCGTCCGCGTTCTGGATGCGCAGTTCCGCCTCGCGCCGTGCCCGGGCTTCCTCGGCAAGCCGGTTGATCAGTTCCACGGTGCGGATGCTGATGGCCCCCTGGGCGGCGAGGAACTCGATCAGCGGCTCCCGGGTGTCGTCGAAGGCTTCGCTGATCAGGCGATGCTCCATGTAAAGCACGCCTGCGCACTCGCCCAGCACCATGAGCGGTATACACCAGCCGGCGTCCACTGTGGAGGCATCGGATTGGCCGGTCCTGGTCCGGTCCTGCACCGTGGTGCGGAAATAAGGGTCGCTGCGCAGCAGCAGGCTGTTCTCGATATCCTGGCGGCTGAACCTGAAGGATTCATGGGTCCTGGCGACATAGCGCAGCACCGAGCGGGGCAGGTCATCCCGGCTTTCGAGTTCCGGTGGTTCGTGGAAGAAATCGTTGCGTTCCGTCTGGCTGTCCATCGCCAGCACCAATGAGCCATGGCGTTCGAGCAGCAGGGCCACGCGCTGGGCACCGGTCTGGTGGGCCACGTTGCGGGTGATCTCCGGCACCAGTTCGGCCAGGTGCGTGTGAAGTGACAGGGCCTCGGCGATGCGAATGACGGCGGGGAGGTCCAGGTCTGTGGGTGACTGGGCAGGGCTTGTCCCCTGGCGGTGCGGGGTGGCCTCCAGAAGGGCGTGCGCCTGCCATTGCTGCGCGGCACGCTGGAAATGGCCCCAGTAAAGATCCGCGAAATCGGATTTGCCCTGGCGTTCCCACAGGCCCGCCGCGAGACGGGCCACCAGGGCAACAGCGTTGGGGAGGCGCTGGCCCCGCACCTGTTCCAGTGCCTGGTCGTAGGTCGCCATGGCCGTGATCATATCCCCGTCCAGGCGCGCCAGCTCGGCTTCCATCAGCCATTGCCAGTGGCTGAAGTTCGCGGGTGCGTGCTGGGCCCAGCCGGCGAAACGGTCCCGCGTCTCGTTCAGCAGGGCCCGGACCTGGCCACTGTCCCGGCTGTCCGGATACTGGGCGGCGATGAGCGCACGCAGTCCGTGATATCGGGTGACAGGCAGCAGGCCCTGAGCTGACACCGTGTCGATCAGTGGGCGCGCCTGTTCAAGCTGGTAAGCGGCCTGCCGCCAGTAGCCCTTGAGAGCGGCGGCTTCGCTGCAGAGGATGTGGTAGACGCACAGCACCTGGCGGTTGCCATGCTCGGCGCAGCGGTCGATGTAGGTGGTCTCGGGGTCACCGGGGGAGTCGCCGCGCAGATCGTGGAAGACCCGCAGCGCGCCCTCGATGAGATCGATACCCCACTGGTTGCCCCGGCGGCTCGTAAAGGCGAGATACCCCTGGACCTCGGGAATCAGGGTATCAAGGGCGGTCCCCTGGAAGAATCGGCAGTAGGTGTTGTGGCCGAAACCGTAGACCGCGTACTGCAGGTTGCCGGATTCGAGACCGCTCTCGTAGGCATTGAGGTAGTCCCCGCTGGCCTCCGCCAGGGGCGAGAACCAGTGTCTCAGTGAGCTGCCCATCATGAGATGGCCGACGCTGCGATCGGCCGCCTGTTCGCAGCGCGTGATCAGAGCCTGGGTGGTCTCGTAGAGCACGCGGCAGTCGTCGCCGGTTCCCCGGCCGGTGTGAATCAGCAGGCCGCCATAGGCCGGAAAGCTGTAGGCGGCAACCGGCAGTGTGCCGTACTCGAGACACATCCGGATTTCGCGGGCGACAATCACGCTCCAGAGCCCTGGATGATAGCGGTAGCAGGGTGGGCCCAGGGTGATGAGCAGCCGCATGATGGCAATCTGCTCCGGGTCCGTCATCCAGGCCAGATCGGCAAGGGCTGCCAGTGGTCGACCATTCAGGAGCTGCTCCACCCGATCCAGCTCCTGGTCGCGGGCGCTTTCATGGTCCTGGTCGGGAAGACTGACCCCGAAAAGGGCCAGGCCCTCGGCCCCGATCCGGATCGCCTGGTGGTATTCGGCCATCAGGGTGTGCTGGGTGACCCGCATGCGGTAGAGCTCAGCCTGGCGGTGGCGGTCTGTTTCCCGCTCGATGGCGGTGGCAACCCAGGCCCGGGCACTGGCGAAGTCGCCATTGAGGTATTCGAGTTCACCGCGCTCCCGGTGGAGCTCGAAGGCCAGCTCCGGCTCCGTCTGCCAGAGGGT
>JBNJEG010000126.1:0-6062 GCA_051745655.1 Pseudomonadota bacterium | reverse complement strand
TTCTCTTCCTCAGGGACCTCGCCTTCGCGCTCGTCCAGCATCTTCACGTAGCCGCCAAGCGGTATGGCAGCCACGGCAAACTCGGTTCCGTGGCGGTCGCGGCGCATGAACAGCGGCGTCCCGAAACCCACCGAGAAACGCAGCACGCGGATACCGAGGCGACGCGCGACCCAGAAGTGACCGAATTCGTGCACGGTGACCAGGATACCCAGGGTAACGATCAGCGCCAGGACGGTCTGGATCACGCTCATGAGGGGTTCTCCACACGGTTGAGACGGGTCTCGGCCCAGGCACGGGCCCGGGCATCGCAGGCCATCACCGCATCAATGGAGTCAGCGGCGTGTGACGGCAGTTCCGCGAGCGCTTCCTCCACCAGGGTGGCGATGCGCGTAAAGCCAATGCGACCACCCAGGAAGGCATCCACCGCAACTTCGTTGACGGCGTTGAGGATCGACGGCGCCGTACCTCCGGCACGGAAGGCCTCACCCGCCAGACGCAATGCCGGGAAGCGCTCCAGGTCCGGCCGCTCGAAATGGAAAGAGGCCAGCTCGAACAGATCCAGCGGCGCCACCCCCGCATCGATCCGCTCCGGCCAGGCCAGCGCATTGGCAATGGGGGTGCGCATATCGGGGCTGCCAAGCTGGGCCAGAACGGACCCGTCGCGATATTCGACCATGGAATGGATAATGCTCTCCGGGTGCACGTGCACCTGGACATGCTCCGGTGACGTGCGGAACAGCCAGCAGGCCTCGATCAGCTCGAGCCCCTTGTTCATGAGAGTGGCGGAATCCACGGAGATTTTGCGCCCCATGGCCCAGTTCGGATGGGCGCAGGCCTGCTCGGGGCTCACATGCTCAAGTTCTGCGGCCGGCGTTGTCCGGAACGGACCGCCGGAGGCGGTGAGCAGGATGCGGGTCACGCCGGAGTCACCCACCCCGGCACCAGCTCGGGGCAGGCACTGGAAAATCGCATTGTGTTCGGAATCAATGGGCAGCAGCGTGGCGCCATGGCGCTCGACAGCATCCATGAAGAGGCCGCCGGACATCACCAGGGCTTCCTTGTTCGCCAGCAGGACGCGCTTGCCCTGCTCAATGGCCGCCATGGTCGGTGCCAACCCGGCCGCCCCCACAATGGCGGCCATGACCGTGTCTACAGCCGCATCTGAGGCGGCCTCACACAGCCCGGCCTCGCCGCTCAGCACCGTTATGTCGAGACCAGCAAGCGCACCACGCAGCGCTTGCTCGCGCGCCGGGTCGCTGATTACCGCCAGCCTTGGCCGGAACTGCCGGCAAAGCTGGGCCAGTGCGTCCACATTGGAATGCGCGCTGAGGGCATGCACGCGGAAGCGCTCCGGATGTCGCGCAACGACATCCAGCGTACTGGTGCCGATGGAGCCGGTAGCGCCAAGTATGGTGAGTGTCTGTGGTGCGGTTTCACCCATCCGGGGTTCCAGTCCGTCTCGATGCGTTACTGAACCGGCGTCAGCCAGCCCAAGAGGGTAAAGCAGGACGCCAGCACCGGAATCGCAACCACGAGACTGTCGATGCGATCCAGTATGCCTCCATGGCCCGGCAGAAGCTGGCTGCTGTCCTTAATGCCACGGTGGCGCTTGAGCATGCTCTCAAACAGGTCACCCAGCACGGATGCGAGCGCGGTCAGCAGCGAGACCAGCACAAACTGGATCACTGCGATGCCGGCAAGATCGAGCCACCAGGCCACAACCAGCGCCAGCCCCGCCACCACCGCGAGACCGCCCCAGACGCCAGCCCAGGTCTTACCCGGGCTCACCGCCGGTGCCAGCTTGCGACGCCCAAAGGCACGGCCCGCAAAGTACGCCCCTATGTCAGCTGCCCACACCACGAGGAACGTATAGAGAATCAGCAGCAGGTTACTCCGGGTGTGCCCCAGAGCCAGCTCTCCGCCGCGGAGATGGTTCAGCGCGAGCCAGGCCCCGACCAGGGCCACGATACCGAGCAGCAGCCGCATTGGCCGTGGCTCCCACAGGCGGACAGCGCCGGGATAGGCGGCAACCATGACCGCCACCAACAACCAGAACGCGGCCAGCACCAGAAGCAACGGCACCACGGGCAACGCCTGGAACAAGGCCATCACCACCACCAGCGCCAGCGCAACCCCCCAGCGCGACACGCCATCCTCGAAACCGGAGAGGTTGGCCCACTCCCAGCCCGCAATGGCCAGAAGTGCCCCGGTAAAAATCGCAAACCCGGTGGGCGGCAGCAGGAAAAGCCCACCCACAACAATGGGAGCCAGGATAACGGCCGTAATTACACGTTGCTTGAGCACCCGACCTCCTTACCCGTACCGACTCTGGGCAACGGCGGGTTCATCCGGCGATGTCTCGCCAGACTGCACAACCTGCTCGCCCGTTTGCCCGAAGCGACGCTGACGCCCCGCGAAGTCTTCCAGGGCCTTACGCATGGCGTCGTGCTGGAAATCCGGCCAGTACAGCGGTGAGAAATAGAATTCGGTGTAGGCAAACTGCCACAACAGGAAGTTGCTGATGCGTTGCTCGCCTCCGGTCCGGATCAGAAGATCCGGCATGGGCCGGTCGCCCAGGCTAACGTACTGCTGCACCAGGTCCTCATCCACATCGTCAGGGCGAATGCGACCGGCGGCCACCTCTTCGGCAATTCGACGGCTGGCCTGTGCAATGTCCCAGTGCCCGCCGTAGTCCGCTGCCACAACCAGATCCATGCCATCGCATCGGGCCGTTTCCCGCTCTGCATGGGCCATGTGCTCCTGGAGCGTGCGACTGAACCGCTCGCGGTTACCAATGAATAACAACCGGACATTGTGTTCGCAGAGCCGCTTGACCTCCTTGCGCAGCGAGCGCAGGAACAGCGTCATCAGGGCACCGACCTCATCTTCAGGCCGACGCCAGTTCTCGCTGCTGAAGGCGAACAGGGTGAGGATTTCGACCCCGGACTTGCCGCAGGTTTCAATGGCTGCCCGCACGGCTTTCACGCCCGCCCGGTGGCCGCTGATACCGCGCTGGCCACGTGCACGGGCCCAGCGGTTGTTGCCGTCCATGATCACCGCTACGTGACGTGGGCAACCCGCCAACGGTGGTATGGCCGTTTCCTGTTCCGTATCGGTCATGCTTGCCCCTGCAACCCGGGCCTCATATGGCCATCAGGTCGTTTTCCTTGTCTTTGAGGAGCTCGTCGATTTTGGCGACGTACTTGTCCGTAAGCTTCTGGATCTGGTTCTCGGCCTGCTTTTCCTCGTCCTCGGTGATTTCCTTTTCCTTGAGCAGGTCCTTGATGTCGCCGTTCACGTCACGACGCACATTGCGCACCGCCACACGCCCCTGCTCCGCTTCGTTGCGGGCATGGCGCACGTATTCCTTGCGGCTGGCCTCGGTGAGCGTGGGCATGGGAACACGGACCACCTCGCCCGTTGTGGCCGGATTCAGGCCCAGATCCGCCTTCATGATGCCCTTTTCGATCTTGGGGGCCATATTCTTCTCGTATGGCGCCACGGCCAGGGTACGGCCATCCTCGACGGACACATTGGCGACCTGCTTGAGCGGTGTCTCCATGCCGTAATAATCCACCTGCACCTCATCCAGGATGCTTGGATGGGCACGACCTGTGCGAATGCGGGCGAAGGCCTTATTGACCGAATCAACCGCCTTCTGCATGCGTTCTTCGGCGTCTTGCTTGAGCTCGTCTAACACGGTTACCGCCCTCTTGTTCAGGCTTCCTCGATGAGTGTTCCTTCATTACCACCCAGTGCGATCTCACGCAGAGCACCGGGCTTACCCATATTAAACACACGCACGGGCATGTTGTGATCCCGGCACAGGCAGATGGCGGTCAGGTCCATCACACCCAGCCGGCTTTCCAGCACCTGGTCGTAGGTCAGTCGGTCGTACTTGAAGGCATCCGGGTTGGAGACCGGATCATCGTTGTAGACGCCATCAACCTTGGTGGCCTTGAGAACCACATCAGCGTCAATCTCGATCGCGCGGAGACAGGCCGCCGAATCCGTGGTGAAGAACGGGTTGCCGGTTCCGGCACAGAACACCACCACGTCGCCCCCCTTGAGGTCGCGCATGGCCTCTCGGCGATCATAATGCTCCACAATTCCGCTCATGGGAATCGCCGACATCACACGGCTCTGGATGTTGGAACGCTCCAGCGCATCACGCATCGCCAGCCCGTTCATCATCGTGGCCAGCATCCCCATGTGGTCGCCCGTAACCCGGTCCATGCCGGCCTGACTGAGCGCAGCGCCGCGGAAGAGGTTCCCCCCGCCAATCACAATCGCCACCTGGACGCCGATACTGACCAGTGAATCGATCTCCACCGCCATGCGGTCAAGCACTTTGGGATCGATCCCGAATTCGTGATCACCGATCAGGGCCTCGCCACTGAGTTTGAGCAGAACGCGCGAATATCGGGTCTGTGTCGTACTCTGACTGGGCATGGCCTGTAACCTCCTGACCGGAATCCTGTATACAAACCGGCCGCAGTCTTCCAAACGCGCCGTGCGCCGGAAGATGCGGCCCGAGTTATTGACGGGTCATATGCCCGCCGGTTGCGAACGGATCAGCCCTTGAGCTGCGCCGCAACCTCGGAGGCGAAATCCGTCTCGTCTTTCTGAATGCCTTCGCCCACTTCGTAGCGAACGAAGCTTACGAGCTCGGCACCATGCTCCTTGAGCAGGTCCTTGACGGCCTGATCCGGGTTCTTGACGAAGCCCTGCTCGACCAGGCTGTTCTCCTTCAGGAACTTCTGGATGCGGCCGCTCATCATCTTCTCGACGATTTCCGGCTTCTTGCCTTCCATGTCCGGCTGGGAGCGGATGACTTCGCGCTCCTTCTCAACTTCTTCCTCGGGCATGTCGTCCGGGTACGCCACTCGCGGACTGACCGCGGTCACGTGCATCGCCAGATCACGGGCAAGCTCGCCGGAGCCGCCCTTGAGAGCGACCAGCGCGCCCATGCCGTTGTTGGAATGGACATAGCCGCCAACAACCTCGCCCTCGAGCTTGACCCCACGACGTGCAGTGATGTTCTCACCGATCTTCTGGACCAGCTCCTCACGCTCTTTCTCGAGGTCACCGCTCACCAGGTTCTGGATGTCGGTATCACCGCTGTCGTACGCGGTATCGAGCACACGGTCGGCAAACGCCAGGAAACTGTCATCACGGGCAACGAAGTCGGTCTCGGAGTTCACCTCGACCATCATGCCCATGCTGGCATCGTCGGCGACCTTGAGGCGTACAACGCCTTCAGCAGCGGTGCGGCCCGCCTTCTTGGCGGCCTTGAGGCCGGAGTTCTTACGAAGATTGCTGATCGCTGTTTCCACGTCACCGTCCGCTTCCACCAGCGCTTTCTTGCATTCCATCATGCCCAGGCCTGTGCGCTCACGCAGCTCCTTGACCTGTGCGGCAGAGATTGCAGCCATTATCTGTTCCCCACTTGATTCAATTCGGTTGTTGCCGTTGCCTGGGCCGGGGCTTACTCAGCCGCCGGCGCCTGCGGTTCGTCTTCGCTGACTTCGACGAATTCATCAGCGGCACCGCCACCTGCCTGGGTGCCCTCGATGACCGCATCGGCCACTGCACGGACGTAGATCTGAACCGCCCGGATGGCGTCGTCGTTACCCGGGATGACCACATCGACGCCCTTGGGATCGCTGTTGGTATCCACCACGCCAATCACCGGAATGCCCAGCTTGTTGGCTTCCTTGATGGCGATGTCTTCGTGATCCACGTCGATGATGAAGAGTGCGTCCGGCAGGCCACCCATGTCCTTGATACCGCCGATGTGACGCTCAAGCTTTTCCATCTCGCGACGGTGGTCCAGCGCTTCCTTCTTGGTCAGCCTGTCCAGGGTGCCGTCCTGGTCCTGCTGTTCCAGATCGCGGTAGCGGCGGATGGACTGGCGGATGGTCTTGTAGTTCGTGAGCATACCACCGAGCCAGCGATGGTTAACGAACGGCATGCCACAGCGTTCCGCTTCTTCCTTCACGATCTTGCTGGCGGAGCGCTTGGTGCCCACAAACAGGATCTGGTTCTTGTTCTCGGCCATC
>JBNJEG010000125.1:0-6101 GCA_051745655.1 Pseudomonadota bacterium | reverse complement strand
AGGTCTCGCACGGCCTGCAGTTGCTGCTCAAACAGTCCTGTCCTGTCCAGGTCCTGTGGCTTCTCGTCGGGTGCCAGCGGCAGGATATGCTGGAAATAGGTCCCGCCAAGGATCCGGCGCAGGATACCCTCGCCCAGGAACGCCTCGTCGTTGTTGAGGGTGCGGGTGGCGCGCAGCAGGCGGCGGAGGTCGTACTGGCCGGGGTATATGTCGGGCACCTGTTTCTTGATGCCAAGCAGGCTGTAGACACCGATACGCGCCGTACGCACCGAGCTTTCCAGGGTGAAAACCACATCGTTGTGGGTTTCCACGAACTGGCCCATGCAGGCCATGTTGGTGCAGCCTTCCGGCACCACCCAGGGCCGGTCCCCCTTGGCACGCGGCATGAACTGCGACGTGATGTAGGGCATCAGGGCCATGCGGGTCTTGGTCGCGGCAATCACCTCGTCCACCTGGTCGATCAGGCCAAGGTGATAGCACATCTCGGTGAGTATTTCCTCACCCGTGCATTCCGCCATGGTTTTCTTCACATAGTCGCCCGGCTTGTCCATCAGCAGTGAATAGGCCCAGAGCACAATGACGTCATCGGGCTGATCGAGAAAATGCGGCTGCCGGTTGCAGGTGAAGCTCATCAGCCAGGACGAGTCCGTGAAGGTGATGACGCCGCCTGTCACCGTGAACCCTGAGTAGGGGTCATTCACCGACAGCTCCTTGAGCTTGTCCATCAGCGGCGATGGCCAGCACGTCAGGGTGGCGGATTCCCACATTGAGCTGGAAATGTCACCACAGAACTTTTCGGGACGGCCGAATACCTCGGACTGTTGCGCCAGGTTTTTCCAGAGTTCCCAGCCAGACCCGGGGCTCGGTTCAGTCATATCCCGCAGTTGGGGCACCGTTTTGTCATCGCCATAGGCCGTGTCTTCGGTCATCGAGCCCGTGGTCACAAAGACCAGGTCACGCTCACCCACGCTGATGGTCTCCTCGCCATCGCTGTGCCGGCATTTGATACCGGTGATGGTGCGCCCTCCACCGGAGCTGTCCATCTCCAGGTCCGGAACGATGGTGTCGTACTGGATCTTGACGCCCTGGCCCTTCAACCACTCGGTGAGCGGGCGAACGAAACTGTCGTACTGGTTGTACTTGGGAAAGACGAGCGAGGTCATGTCATTGAGCCCGTCCAGCAGGTGCAGGAAACGGTGCATGTACAGCTTCATTTCCAGCACGGAATGCCAGTTCTCAAACGCGAACATGGTGCGCCAGAATGTATAGAAGTTGCTGCTCAGGAAGCCATCGCTGAACCACTGCTCCACGGTGATGTCATCCAGCTCCTCCTTGGGCGTGAGCAGCAGCTTGATCACTTCCATCTGCTGCATTTTAGTCAGGGTCATGGTCGAGAAGTCTTTGACCTGACCCTGTTTTTCCAGAAGCCGTGCCCTGGACCAGTTCTTGTCGGCGTCATTCAGAACCCGGTACTCATCCAGCACCGTAAAGGGCTCCGGCAGGTCCAGCGCTGGGATTTCCGAGAAGACATCCCAGAAGTTCTGGTAGGTCATCTCCATCTCCCGGCCACCGCGTACGATGTAGCCATCGTCGGGGTTGCCCGACCCATCCAGGGAGCCGCCCTCAACCGGCTGCTCCTCGAGGAAGGTGATGTTCTCCGCGGGCATATGGCCGTCGCGAATCAGGAAGAACGCCGCGGAGAGGCCGGCAATGCCGCTGCCGATGATGTAGGCGCGGCGTTTTTCAATGCCTTCGGTCGGTAAGGGGCGGTGATTGGTGTAGGCCCCGTGAAGGTCGGGCGGTGGCAGCGGTGTATCAATACCGTTGTGAAGGTGTTCCGAGGAAGCGTCCGGGGTGACGCCGACATACTGCGCCCTGAGTGCGTCAATATGCGTCTTCAGCCGGGAACTGGGCTTACGGGAGGTGTCGGGGTGATGCATTCAGGTGTCTCCTGTCCGGATATTCTCGCAACGCGACCCTACAGCAGGAGATCCAAACAGCTATTGATTTGTATCAACCTGAAATGAAGTGCCTGATGTTATCAAGCCTGACCTCTTCCATCCCCTTACGCTGTATCGGAAGGGGATGCGTTTATATTTCCGGTATCCAGTTCCGGTGCCCCGATGCCACACGGTCGCCTTCGACGTGAACGTCGACCGTGCTCAATTCAACCTTTGCATTGAGGCGGCGAAGGAGAGGTAGCGCTTCATCAGGGCCTGGCTGTCACGGTCTCTTTCTTCCTGGCATTCCAGGGTTTCGCAGAAATGCCCGTCGCTCAGGCGATCAAAAATGAGCTGGTGGGTATTGAAGAGCGGAATGGTGTGATCAAGCGTCACCAGGTGTCCCTGGTCCATCACAAGGAAGGGAACCTCGCGTTCATTGGCCAGCAGTTTTCCGGATTCATCCGGGGGTGTGTGGTCGCCGGTTATCACCACCAGCGCATCAGGGTCTTCTTTCCGCACCTCGTCCAGGAACTCGGCAATCCATCTCTGGCGGTAGTATTCCTGGGTCAGCAGGCGCTCACTGGTGGCATCCAGCTCCAGCGCATCAATCATCTCCGGTACAGGGAATTCCTCGGGGTCATTCATGAAGGGGTGATGACCAAAGGCGCCCATCATGTAGGTGAGTGTGGGTTGCTCCTTTGGACTCTGCAGCGCCTCCTGGAAAAGCGTCCGGTCGGTCACCGGGTCATCGACCGGATTGGTTTCTCCCACGTCCAGGAATCGCTGGCGGGTGAGCCCGGCCGCCTTATAGATCGCCCCTGCATTGAAGGACAATGGATTGCCCGCGTGGACCACTTGGGTTCTGTACCCCACGTCCTTGAGCAGTGGCAGGGCACAGCGTGGGTTGTCCATGCGTTCCAGCATGAAAAAGTCCAGCCTTGTCAGCTTCTGCATGGAAGGAACGCCGCACAGGATCTCGAATTCGCTATTGACGGTCCGCCCGCCGGCAATCGGGGCTGAAGCCGTGTTGATGTGATCCGCCACTTTGGCCCGGTAGCTCGGCGCCATCAGCGCCTCAGGGGCGGGCACGTTGAGATTGCGGAAGTCCACCCAGCTTTCGAGTACCACAAGGTAGATGTTGCGGTGGGCGTCGATGGACCTGTTGACCACCGACTGGATCTGCTCGTGGTGCGTTTCCCAGTGCTCCGTCGTTACCTTCTTGAGTTCCTTGTTCTTGAGTTGCCGCTCCACCAGCGTCATCCACAGATAGCCCGTGTGTCCAATTGCGGATACGGCATCGCTTTCAATGGTTTTCTTCGGCTCATACATCGCGGCATGACCGGAAAAAGCCGAGATCGCGAGAACCGAGTAGAGCAGGGTGAGCGTGACCGTTTTCAGTGAGTAGTGGATGGTGAAGCCGATCAGGCCGAGTCCAGCCGCGGCGAACAGCAGTTCCGATACGGAGAGATAGTCCAGGGTATGAACGAAGAGCTGCCAGTCCAGGTCGTACCCGGAAAAGGGCTCGTCAAACATCAGCTGATACCGGTTCAGGATAAACGCGATTGCGGCGGGAAAGGCTCCGGCAATCATCGGGCTTAACCGGTTGTTGGGCATCAGTGTGAGAAGGGCAATGCCGATGAGTGACAGGGTGGTGCCGTCAATCAGGTAAGCGGTCCAGCCGATGCTGCCAAGATCAGGGATTAACCAGCTGAAGATGGCCTCAATGAACAGGAAACTGACGATGCCGATTAAAAAGCAGGAGAGATAAACCGTGCCGCGTTGGCCCATTGATGGAAACTTCGTTGACTGGGAAGACGTTACCAAATGGTATCAATGCAGCGTTGGGCCAGTTGCATTGAAATGGTTACGTTTTTGACATGCTCTGCCCGGGCGCCACCTGTCCGGTCCGTGTTCGTCCTGGTCGCCGATCAACACCGGGGTTGAATTTGCCATCCCTCCCACGCATGTCTCCAGTAAGACGCATTCACAGTGCGGGCTTTGCACCAACTGGCTTTCACGGCAACGGGAGGACGAATGGAGACGCAGGCATTCGGAAACACAGACATTCAGGTGACGCCCGTCGGGCTTGGGACCTGGGCGATTGGTGGCTGGATGTGGGGTGGAACGGACGAAGCCCAGTCCATCGATACCATCCACAGGGCCATCGATAAGGGCATTGGTCTGATCGATACGGCGCCGGTCTACGGCTTTGGGCGTTCCGAAGAGATCGTGGGCAAGGCGCTGGCCGACGGTCGTCGGGACCAGGTGGCGTTGGCCACGAAAGTTGCACTGAACTGGAACGATGACCACGACAAGGTCTGGCGGGATGCGAGTGCATCGCGCATTGAGCAGGAAGTGGAGGATTCCCTCAAGCGTCTCCAGACGGACCGGATCGACATTTACCAGGTCCACTGGCCGGATCCGGAGACGCCCATGGAGGAGACCGCCCGGGCGCTGGAAAAGCTCTACCAGGCCGGGAAAATCCGCGCCATTGGTGTTAGCAACTTCACCACTGCGCAGATGGACGAGTTGCAGAAGACTGTGCCTCTGCACGCTTTGCAGCCGCCCTATAACCTGTTCGAGCGGGACATCGAGCAGGAGATCCTTCCCTATTGCCGGGAGAACGGCATCGCGACCATTACCTACGGCGCCCTGTGCCGGGGCCTGCTGACGGGCAAGATGCGGGAGGATACGCAGTTCACCGGTGACGACCTGCGTAAGAACGACCCGAAGTTCCAGGGCGAACGCTATCGCCAGTACCTGAACGCCGTGGCGGAGCTGGATCGGTTCGCTCGGGAACGCTACCAGAAAAACGTCCTCGCGCTGGCGCTTCGCTGGCTGGTGGATCAGCCCGGTGTGACGACGGCGCTCTGGGGTGCCAGGAGGCCGGAACAGCTGGATCCGGTCGGTGAGATCGAAGGCTGGTCACTGGATAAGGAAGCGATGGCTGCCATCGATGACATCCTGGCCCGCTGCATTGATGATCCGGTCGGGCCGGAATTCATGGCGCCACCGGCTCGGTGACTGACTCCCACAAAATTTGACCTGCGTCACGTGACGGGTTACATTCAGTGAATGATCAAAACCTTCGCAGACAAGCGAACGCAGGAGCTTTTTGCCAGGGGCGGCACAAGGAAGTTTCCTTCTGATGTGGCCCCAAGAGCTGCGCGGAAGCTCGAATATGTGCACCTGGCTGAACGCCTGGAAGATTTGAAGGTGCCGCCCGGCAACAGGCTCCACGCGCTCTCTGGTAACCGGGAGGGGCAGTACGCTATTTCCATCAATGCCCAATGGCGCATCTGCTTTCGTTTTGAAGATGGAGACGCGTACGACGTCGAGGTTTGCGATTATCACTGAAGTGAGGTGACTGTTATGGCTATTCCCAATACAACCGGTATGCAGCGCAAGCCGACCCATCCAGGAGAGATGCTTCGGGAAGATTTCATGGAAGATTATGGACTGACTGTCGCGGGGCTTGCTGAAGCGTTGGGCGTCTCACGCCAGTCCATCAATGAATTGCTGCGTGAACGACGAGCTCTCAGCCCTGAAATGGCTCTCAGGCTGGCCCGTCTGTTTGGTAATTCGCCTGAGTTCTGGTTGAACGCGCAACGGTCATTTGACCTATGGACTGCAGCGCAGTCCGTTAAGGATGAGGTTGCCCGAATCAAGCCGCTGGACGCTGCGTAACGCCAGCCTAGGGCGCCAGCGTCAGGATCAATCCCTGCTCCGGGCTGACGCGCCCCTCCAGCGTATCCTCATACGCTTGGGCCACGTCGTCTGCACCCTGAACATCAGTGATCGTCATCCAGCCCGCCATGGACGCCACCAGTGGTGCCCAGAGGCCCGCAAAACGTTGCATCAGCGCGGCCGTGCCGTATTCCCCGGCGGCCTCTTCCCAGTATTTCGGCGCGAAGAACAGCTCCGGCTTGGGGCCGGGCAGGCCCTTGCTGCCGCCCCGCTGGTCCCAGTGGGAGGCGCCCACCAGTGAGCTGAACTGAAGCTGGTCCCCGAAGTGCTCGTGCAGCCGGCGAAGCACCTGGCCGTTGCCGGCGAAATCCACGGATACGCTCGCTTCGCCCGCATCCAGCGTCTCCAGCTCGTCGTAGCCGATCACCCGGTCGTAATAGCCCAGCCCGCGCACGAACTCGACATTGCCGG
>JBNJEG010000124.1:0-6108 GCA_051745655.1 Pseudomonadota bacterium | reverse complement strand
ACCAGCCCCAGGTAGGCCTGGTTGAAGACGTTGAACATGCTGCCGCGCCAGCGCTGGAGAAAGGCCTCGGCCTGATCCTCGGAGACGTTGGGCCAGTAGGAGGAGACCCGGGCAAGGGTGAGCCGGGTGATCGAGGACTCCAGCAGGTCGAAGAGCTGGCGGAACTGGCGCTGGTTGGGTGGCCCCATGGCGTGGAAGGCTTCGTCCAGGGCCACCAGGGTGTCTGACAGGGCGCTGTTCCTCGCGTCTGCATCCTGCGGCATGCCGGGGCCGACAATGGCCGGTAACAAGGCGGCCATCACGACCCGGTCTTCCTCGGTCATGAAGTGCCACTGGCGCCCGGGGGCACCGGTGGTAGCCGGCCTCATCGGGTCATGTGTGGGGCGGGCCGAACAGCCGGACAGGCCGGCGATCACAAGCACACCGCCGGCAGCCACACCGCCCTGAAAGCCAAGGCGGAGGAACTGTCGACGATCCGGATCCGGCACTGAGGGGTCCATGGCAGGCTCCGGTCAGCGGATGAACAGCTTGTAGATCATCTTGTGCAGCAGTGTGCCGTGCGGTGCGTGGATCACCTTGCCGCTGTTGAGCCGCTGTTTGCTCATGACGCCGCGGGCGTTGCTGAAGGTGATGAAGCCTTCACGGCCGTGGTAGGCGCCCATGCCGGAGTGGCCGACGCCACCGAAAGGCAGGTCATCCTGGCCGACGTGCACCAGTGTATCGTTGATGCACATGCCGCCGGAGCGGGTCGCCTCGCGCACCCGGCGCTGTTCAGCGCGGTCGTAGCCGAAGTAGTACAGCGCCAGCGGGTTGGGCCGGTCGTTCACATAGGCCAGTGCGTCCTCGAGACTGTCGTAGGGCACGATCGGCAGCAGCGGCCCGAAGACCTCATCCTGGAGCACCTGCATGTTGTCGGTGGCGTTGAGGATCAGGTGCGGCGGCAGCTTGCGGGTATCCTCGCCGAAGTATTCGTTACCCGGGTTGATCTGGATGATCTCGGCACCCTGGTCACGCGCATCCTCAAGGACGCCGGCGATGCGCTCATGCTGGCGCTCATTAATGATGCTGGTGTAATCCGGGTTGTCCTTCATAGTCGGGTACATCCGGGCCACCGCGCTGCGGAAGCTGTCCACGAAGCTGTTGACCCGGTCCCGGGGGCAGAGGATGTAGTCCGGCGCCACGCAGGTCTGGCCCGCATTGAAGCACTTGCCGAAGGCGATACGCTCGGCAGCGTCCTTCATCGGTACTTCCCGGGAGACGACAGCGGGGGACTTGCCGCCCAGCTCCAGCGTGACCGGCGTGAGGTTCTCGGCCGCTGCCTTCATCACCAGGCGACCCACCGGTGTGGAACCGGTGAACAGCAGGTGGTCGAAGGGCTGTGAGGAGAAGGCCTGTGACACTTCCGCCTCGCCGTTGATCACGGTGACCAGGTCCGAGGGGAAGGTCTCGTGCAGCAGGCGCTCGAGCAGGGCCGAGGTCGCGGGCGTGAATTCGGAGAGCTTCAGCATGACCCGGTTGCCGGCTGCCAGTGCCGCGGTCAGCGGGCCTGCGGCCAGGAACAGCGGATAGTTCCAGGGCACCATGATACCCACCACGCCCAGAGGCTCGTAGTGGACCTCGTTGCGGGCGGGTTGGAAGAGCATGTGAACCTTGCGCTTCTCCGCCTTCATCCAGCCAGAGAGATGGCTCAGTGTGTAGTTGACGTTCTGGATCGAGGGCATGAGCTCCGCGAGCAGGGTTTCGTCACGGGAGCGGCCGCCGAAGTCCTCGCTGATGGCATCGCACAGTGCGTCCTGGTTGGCCAGCAGCATCTGCTTGAGGCGCTTGAGATGCTCGCGGCGTTCGGCACCGCTGGGCATGGGCTGGGCCCGGAAAGCCTCGCGCTGGGCGCTGAAGGCACGGCTGATCTGCTGGACCTGTTTCCGGTTATCCGTCAGCTGAACAACGTTGGCGACCATGTTTCATTCTCCTGTATCGTCCCGGAGGCGGCGTTAAGTCCGCTTTGCTATCATTGTTAGAGCATGTACTCTAACTCTAATATTAGAGCATCTGCTCTAGCAGTCAATACAGTAACGCCGACGGCATGTGTCAGAAGGGCCCAGGATCTCCATGAAAACCCGTGACCGGATTCTCAAAGCGAGCCTTCAGCTGTTCAACGAGCAGGGCGAGCGCAATGTAACGACCAACCACATTGCCGCGCACCTGGGTATCTCGCCGGGCAACCTCTATTACCACTTCCGCAACAAGGCGGACATCATCTACTCCCTGTTCCTGCAGTACCGGGCGCTGGTGGACCGTTACCTGAAGGTCCCCAGGAACCGCACGCTGACGATCGATGACAAGATGTTCTATCTTGAGTCGGTGTTTGACGGTCTATGGCATTACCGCTTCTTCCATCGGGACCTGGAATATCTGCTGACCATGGACGAGCGGCTGCGCCACGACTATCGGGAATTCACCTTCCAGTGCCTGGGCGAGATCCGTGCGGTGCTGAAAGGGTTGCAGGATGCGGGCATCCTTCGGCCCCATTCCGAGCAGGAACATGAGGCCATGGCGCTTAACGTGTGGCTGGTGGTCACCAACTGGATGGCTTTCCTCAAGACCGCGAGCGCGGATGGCGAAAGCGATGGCGGCAGTCAGCGGGAGCTCAAGCAGGGGATCTATCAGGTGCTGACACTGGAGATGCCGTACCTGACCGAAGGCTATTACGAGCGGATGGCGGCGATCCGGGAGCAGTACCAGCCGGATATCACCGCCTCGGAGAATCGTCAGGCGGAGCCGGATCTGTCAGTCTGATACCGCGCCTGTTCCCAGCAGCCAGTGGCTGAGCTGGTCGCGGGCCGGGTCCACACCCTGGCCCTTGAGGGCGGAGAACGGTTGGATGTGGTGAATGCACTCAACGCCTTCCAGGTCGCGCCGGACACTGTCGATCTGGCGCCTGGCCGGATTGCTCTTGAGCTTGTCCGCCTTGGTGAGCAGCAGCATCATTGGCAACCCATGATGCTCGCACCACTCGATCAGCATGGCGTCAAACTCCTGCAACGGGTGGCGGAGGTCCATGATCAGCGTCATCCCCGCCAGTGACTGGCGGTGGGCAAGGTAGTCGCCCAGATGCTTCTCCCACTCTTTCTGGGTATTGCGGGAAACCCGCGCGAACCCATAACCGGGCAAGTCCACCAGGCGGGTGCCGGGCGTACTCAGGGAGAAGAAGTTGATCAACTGGGTGCGCCCGGGGGTCTTGCTGATGCGCGCGAGCCCACCGATACGGGTGATGGCATTGATAGCGCTGGATTTGCCCGAGTTCGAGCGTCCGGCGAAGGCGACCTCGCGGCCCTCGTCCGCTGGGCACTGGTCAAGCCGGGCGGCGCTGGTGAGAAAGCGGGCGCTGTTGAAGGTGATGCGTGCGGGCGGCTCGGTTGCGGTCACGGCGCGGCCTGTGTCGATTGATTTCAGTCGGGGGCGAAACATGTATAATACCACACCAGTTTGCGGGGCCGGCCAGCCGTTCAGCGGTGGCCGGCCGAACGGACAATGTGTAATCCGAGTGGTGTCACGATGAGAAAACTGCTGACAGGTCTTGTACTGACGTTTGGCCTGACGGGCCTGGTTCAGGCGGAGGGTGATCCCGATGCCGGCGAAGAGATTGCGCAGAACGAATGCGTGTCCTGCCATGGTGAGAAAGGTACGGAGCCGTTGCAGCCCAATTATGCGCGCCTCGCCGGGCTGGGTGAGGGTTACCTTTTCAAGCAGCTGACCGACATCAAGAGCGGTGATCGTGAGGTTGCCGAGATGAAGGGGATCGTGGCGGACCTTGATGAGCAGGATCTGCGTGATCTTGCGGCCTACTACGATCAGCAGGAGATGCCGAAGGGCGAGGCGAGCCCTGAAAACGTCGATGCCGGTGAGGCTCTGTATCGCGGCGGGGACCTCTCGCGCGATGTGGCGGCCTGCATTGCCTGTCACGGCCCTCAGGGGCTCGGGAATGACCCGGCGGGCTATCCCCGTGTAAGCGGTCAGTCCGCGGAGTATGTGGTCAAGTCGCTGGAGGATTATCGCTCCGGTGATCGGGTCTATGGCCCCAAGAGCCAGATCATGGGTGATATCGCCAGCAAGCTTGACGATGATGAGATCGAAGCAGTCGCCGACTATATTGAGGGACTTAACTGAGTCCAGAGGCTTGCCGGCTCCTGCAAAGTTCGCTTCAATAGGGGCGCTCTTTTATTCACGACTGCAGGAGAACGGCATGGTTCATCGCAGCCTGACCGCACTGATCGCCTTCCTCTTGATGACGCCCGCCGTTATGGCGGCCGAATGGGAGGAGGGCACCCACTATCAGACGCTTTCCGATCCTGTTGAGACCCGTTCCGGAGATAAGCTCGAGCTGGCCGAGGTCTTCTGGTACGGCTGCCCCTCCTGTTACCGCATGCAGCCGGTCATCGAGGAATGGAAAAAGGACAAGGCCGAAGATGTGAATCTGCGGCACGTGCCTGCTTCCCTGAGGAGTGATTGGGAACCCCACGCCAAGGCGTTCTATGTGGCGCAGGAACTCGATATCGTGGATGAGGTTCATTCGGCGATGTTCGATGCGCTGGCCGGTGAGCGCCGCAGTCTCAACGACGCTGACGCCATCGCGTCCTTCTTCGATGAAGAGGGGGCAGCGGAGGCCGAGGAAGTGCGTGATGCCTGGGGTAGTTTCGCTGTGGATACCGCGATGCGCCGGGGTCGGCAGTTCCAGCAGGGAGCCCAGGTCTCGGGCACGCCCACGCTGGTGGTTGAAGGCAAGTACGTCATCTCCGTCAGGGGCGCCGGCAACTACGAGAACATGCTCGCGGTTGCGGAACATCTGCTTGAAAAGGAGCGCTCCGGCGACTGACCGTGTATCCGAAGCTGCGTGACCAGATCAGGCGCCTGGCCGGTTCCGGTCGCGCCCGGGGCGCTGCCTCGGCCCTGGACCAGGCGCCAACCCTGGCCCAGTCGGGCCGCATCCGCCTGCTGACCTTCAATATCCAGGTGGGCATCTCCACCGAGGCCTACCACCACTATTTTACCCGCAGCTGGCAGCATCTTCTGCCTCATGCCCAACGCAGTGACAACCTGGATCGTATTGCGGAACTGCTGCGCAACTACGACGTGGTAGCGCTTCAGGAATGCGACGGCGGCTCTCTGCGCAGCGGCTTCGTCAACCAGGTCCAGTATCTGGCCAGCCAGGGTGACTTCCCGTACTGGCGCCAACAGCTCAACCGCAATCTCGGACGGATTGCCCAGCACAGTAACGGCATACTCAGCCGCTATCAGCCGCTGCGGGTGGAGGAGCACCGGCTCCCCGCCCTGATTCCCGGGCGCGGGGCCATGATGGCCTTTTACGGCGATCCGGAGGACCCGCTGGTGCTGGTGCTGATGCACCTGTCCCTGAGCAAGGGGGCCCAGAACCGTCAGCTGGAGTACATCCGGGGACTGATCGCGCCCTATCGGCACGTGGTGCTCATGGGCGATATGAATGCCCACGCCGAACAGCTTCTGACCCATTCCCCATTACGTTCGGCAGAACTGGTTCCGCTGCCGGATTCGGCTATGAGTTTCCCCAGCTGGCGCCCCGAAAAGGCTTTGGATCACATCCTGGTCAGCCCGACGCTGGATGTACACGACACTCGGGTGGTGGACTATCCGGTGTCGGATCACCTGCCGATCAGTATGGAAATCGAGATTCCAGGGGCTTCAGGGTAGCTCGGAAAATAGAGGGGAGAGCCCCGAAACGCTGGTTTTCGGGGCAGGCGGAAACCGCTTACTTCAGCTTGGTTTCCTTGTAGGGAACGTGCTTGCGGACAACCGGGTCATACTTTTTGACCTCGAGCTTGTCCGGCGTGTTCCGCTTGTTCTTGGTCGTGGTGTAAAAGTGACCCGTGCCGGCACTGGAAGCCAGTTTGATTTTCTCACGCATGGTTGTCTCCTCAGACCTTCTCGCCGCGGGCACGCAGGTCTTGCAGGACCGTCTCGATACCCTTCTTATCAATGGTGCGCAGACCCTTGGTGGAGACGCGCAGCTTCACGAAGCGCTTCTCGCTTTCCACCCAGAAACGGTGGGTCTGCAGATTGGGCAGGAACCGCCGC
>JBNJEG010000123.1:0-6150 GCA_051745655.1 Pseudomonadota bacterium | reverse complement strand
GCCGCCCTGTGGTGTGTTGACGCTGATCTGCCGGAGCCCTTCGAGTTGGGGCGTTTCCGGGTTGCCCCCGTACAGGTAGAGATCAATCTTGTCGTCATCGAGGAAATAGTCGTCCACATAGGCGCCTTCGGTCGCGGCGGCCACGGTAAAGCCGAGTGCGTCGGTGTTAATCCCGACTTCCGCCGCACGGTCATAATCCGGGCGGACCTCAACCAATGGTTGCGCCAGCGTCAGGGATGAAGGCTGGCTGTTGATGCGCGGGTTATCGAAGATGGTCTCCGCCCGGTCGTACACCCGGTTGGCGGCCTGGTAGACGGTCTGGAGATCCGGCCCCGAGAGGTCAAGGTTGATGCTCCGGGTGCCGCCATCGTTGCTTGAGATGATGGAGCCCTTGGCGGCAAAAGCCCGCATGCCCGGAAAAGTCTCATAGAAGCGCGTGATCTCATCCATCAGCGCCTCGATGTCATCAGGATTGACGGTCTCGGAAATGATCCGGATGCCACCGGGCGAAACGTTCATGTTCAGGTATTCCATGGGCGGAACCCGGGTCTCCCCGGCGGCATAGGCATCACGGTCCGCCCCGACATGGGGCAGGAAGTGCGCTTCCACCTTGTCCGCGATCCCGCTCATGGTACTCAGGTTATACCCCGGGGGTGCCGACATGGACGCGAAGGTCTTGGCCTCCTCACCTTCCGGCAGGTATTCGGCCGGCGGCGTCAACACCAGTATGATGAAAGCGCCGGCTGCCACGGTCACCGCAATCACGCCCACCGAACGGGGCGCGGACGCCGTGATCCACCGGACCATCCCGAGCACCAGCCGCATCCATCGCGGTGTGGGTGCTTCTGTTTCGTCCGATTCGACATCACCGCGGAACGACAGGCGCGCGCTCAGCATCGGGATCAAGGTGATCGCCACCAGCATTGAGGCCACAATGGCGCTGCTGATGGCTATGGCAACATCCGAGTACAGCTGCCCGGCCTCTTCCTCGACGAAGAGAATGGGCAGGAACACCAGCACCGTGGTCATGGTGGAGGCGAGGACCGCGGGCCAGACCTCGCGCACACCGCGCAGCGCGGACTCAAAACGGTCCAGTCCCTGGCGCCGGTAACGCTCAATGTTCTCGAGCACCACGATGCTGTTGTCGATGGTCATGCCGATGGCGAAGGCCACCCCGGCCAGGGATATGACGTTGAGCGTGCGCCCTGTCATCAGGAGCCCGAGGAAGGCGGCAATGGCACACAGCGGGATGCCTACCACGCCTACAAAGGTCGCCTTGGGCGAGCGCAGGAAGGCGAACATGATCAGGGTCGCGAAGACGGCGCCGATCCCCAGGTTGGTCCAGACATTCGCGATCGAGGCCTCGACGTAACGGGCGTCGTGGGAGTTGAGGGCCAGCCGCAACCCTTCCGGTTCCAGCACTTCGTCATTGATGCCCTCGACTTCTTCCAGCATCCGGTTCTTGATGTCGATGACGTTGGAGCCGCTCTCACGCCGTACCTGAAGGCCAATGACCTGCTGGCCATCCACCAGCGACTCCTCGCGTACCCGGGCGTGGTCCTGTTGGATCTCGGCAACATCCGACAGGCGGATCACGGAATCCCCCTCGCGGGCCAGGATCAGATCCCCCAGCCCTTCCTTCGAATCGAAGCGGCCCACGGTCCGCAGCAGGTAGCGCCGTTTGCCGGCTTCCACCTCGCCACCGGAGACGTCCTGGTTGCGTTCACGGATGGCATCACGCACGTCCGTCAGGCCCAGCCCGTAGCGACTCAGGGCGTCGCCGTCCACGCGCACCTGCATCTGCCGGTCCGCGCCCCCACCGACCGTCACTTCGGAAACGCCCTCGACACTTTCCATGCGGGGCCGCACCCGGTCCTCCACGAAATCCCGCATCATCACGATGTCCAGGTTACGGGGGTTGTCCGGCAGTGTGGACACCCGGAAATACATGAAGGCGTTGGAGGAGAAGGAGGCCGCCACGATGCGGGGCTCATCCACGTTGCGCGGGTAATCCGGCACCTGACTCAGGGCGTTGTTGACGTCAATCAGGGTTTCGGTGATGTCCGTGCCGAAGGGGAACTCCAGCTCAATCTCGGCCGAGCCACTGGAGGCAGTGGAGGTCATCCGGCTGAGGTTGGGGACATTGCGCAGGAAGCGCTCCTGCTCAATCAGGATGTCCTTCTCGATGTCCTGGGGCGTGGCACCCGGCCAGCTGGTTTCAACCGTGACCGTGCGCACCTCGAGGTCGGGGATCATCTGGACCGGAATCCGAAGCGCGGCCGCCGAGCCCAGAATCGCAACAATCAGGGCAACAACCGTGACCAGGGTGCCCTGGCGAATGATGCCTTCGAACATCAGTCGTCCTCCGGCTCGTCAACGCGCACGCCCATGCCGCTGCTCAGGGACTCATTGCCGCGGGTCACGACCCGATCACCCTCTTCAACCCCCTTGGTGACAACAACCGTTTCACCATCCGGATCGCCGGCAACGGTGATCAGGTTCTCTTCCACCTTGTACCCATCGTCATCCTTTTCCCCCAGGGTCCAGACGGTGACCCGTCCGTCCGGATACCGGTTGATCGCATCACGGGGTACCGCTACCCCCTGCTGGCCGGTATCCAGTGACAGCCTGGCCGTGACACTCATTCCCGGAGATAGACCGGTGACGTCATCCGGCGCGGAACGCAGCCGATAGGTCCGCAACTCCGGCGCCACCACACCGATAACCGCGCTTATGGGCAGCTCCCGTCCGGCAAGGTTCTTCGGACCGGTCAGGGTCAGCCGGGCTTCCCCCTCGCGCCCGAAGAAGGTCTGGGGGACCTGGAAATCGAGGTAGAGATGATCGGTGTCGACCAGCGTCAGGAGCGTATCGCCGGGGTCCACCCACTCACCTGGATCACTGTTGCGTTCGGTCACCAGGCCGGCGAAAGGCGCTTCAATACGATGGCGTTCCACCTCGACGCGCTGGCGCTCGCGCTCGGCCTCGAGCCGTGCAAGCCGTGCCTCGGCTTCCGCGACGGCACTACGGCGCGCGCTGACTTCGGTCGCCGCGATGTTGCTGCCGGCGCCTACGGATTCGGCCTCACGCAGCCGGCGCCGGGCCTCATCCAGGCTCGCTCTGGCTTCACTGACGCTGGCACTGGCGCTGTCGAGGGTCAGCCCGTCACGTTCGTCATCCAGCTGCAGTAACGGCTCGCCCTCGGACACGCGATCACCAGCCTCTACGGAGACTGTCTCGATCCGCCCGCTGACACTGGTGGAGAGCGACGAGTGCCGCCGCGCTACCACCGAGCCATTGATGCGGGTTGTTTCAGTGACAGTTGCCTGCTCAAGCTTTGCCACCCCCACGTTTGGGCGATCCTGAGCGTGCACCGTACCGGCCAGCACTCCCTGTAACACCATCAGCACCAGCAGTGCCAACGCAGGCGCCGAAGCCCTGGCTGGTAACATAGACCCTCCCGTTTGCCTTGAAAATCGCCGGACTCCAGGTCTATACGGGAAGGGTCCCGAGTCAGACCAACCGTTCCGGTGTAATGTCCCGGGTTGAGGCGCAGCCCGCCAGCCCCATGGTCAGCTCAAAGTCGGTCTTGATGTTCCGGAGAACCTCGCGCACGCCGTCCTCGCCGTTGAGTGCCAGGCCATAGACCCAGGGGCGACCGAGACCCACGGCCGTTGCCCCCAGCGCCAGCGCCTTGAACGCGTCCGCCCCGCCACGGATACCGCTGTCCATGATCACGGGGATCCGGCCCTGCACCGCCTCGACCACGCGCGGCAGCATCTCGAAGCTGGATACGGAACCGTCCACCTGGCGCCCGCCATGGTTGGAGACAATCACGCCGTCCATACCGTGATCCACGGCCATACGGGCATCCTCCGGGTGCAGAATGCCCTTGAGCAGGATCGGCAGGCGTGTGTGTTCACGCAGCATGGCGAGATCCTCCCAGGTCAGCGAGGGCCGCGAGTAGGTGTTGATGAACTCCTGCACCGCGGCGCGTGCCTTGCCGGAACGCAGCCCCTCGAGGGTACTGCCCGGCCAGGACTGGGCCACCTCCCGCAGCACTCTCAGCGTCTCCATGGTCACCCTGGGTTTGGGGGCGTCATCAGCACCCTCCTGGACCAGCTGCTCAAGGCGTTTAAGGAACACCGGATCACTGGTGTACTGCGCGATGCCCCTGCCACGCAGAAACGGCAGGTAGGCCAGGTCCAGGTCCCGGGTGCGCCAGCCCAGCATGGTGGTATCCAGGGTCACCACGATCGCCTCGCAGCCCGCCGCCTCGGCCCGGGTCACCAGACTCTTCACCAGATCATCCGACTTGCTCCAGTAGAGCTGGAACCAGCGCGGTCCCTCGCCCATCGCGCCGGCGACAGTCTCCATGGGCTGGGAGGCCTGATTCGAAAAAATCATTGGTACGCCTTCCGCGGCGGCTGCCCTGCCCACCAGCTCATCGCCTTCCGGGTCCACCATTTCCAGCACACCAATAGGGCTGAGCAGGAAAGGGCTGGGCAGGCGCCGACCGAACAGGCTCACGCTGGTATCACGTTCCGACACATCATTGAGCATACGTGGCAGGATGCGCCGCCGCCGGAACGCCTCGCGATTACTGTCCATGGTGTCTTCGTGGCCCGCACCACCGGCGATGTACGCATAGGCTTCCGGCTTCATGGCCCGCTCCGCGCGAACCTGGAGCTCGTCATAATCCACGGGGACCGTGGGTCGATCGCCACTGAGTCCGTGGAGGTAGATCTCACGCTGGCGATCCAGTGTCGGAGTCACCGGTCCTTTATTCTTGTCATTCATTTCTGGCCTGCTCGACTGCTATGGTTTAGGGACTGCACGCTCAAAATACCACCTGATCAGCCACCTGCAAGAGGCCCTGTCGTGCTGGAATCCACTGTCAGCTTTCTGAATACCGTTTTCTGGAACTATATCCTTGTTTACGGCCTTCTGGGGGTGGGGCTGTTTTTCACGATCCGCCTCGGGTTTCTGCAATTCGTGCACTTCGGCGAGATGACCCGTGCCATCCGCGGTTCCCGCCAGAGTGACAAATCCGGTATATCCCCGTTCCAGGCAGTCTGCACCAGCCTTGCTTCAAGAGTGGGTACCGGCAACCTCGCCGGTGTCGCCGTGGCGCTCTACCTGGGCGGTGCCGGTGCCATCTTCTGGATGTGGATGGTGGCACTGGTGGGCATGGCCACCGGGTATGCGGAAAGCACCCTCGCCCAGCTCTACAAGGTGCGGGACGATCAGGGCCAGTACCGCGGTGGCCCGGCGTTCTATATGGCGCGAGGGCTCAACGCCCCCTGGGCCGGCGTTATCTTTGCGCTCTGCCTGATCCTGTCCTTCGGGCTGGTCTTCAATGCGGTGCAGTCCAACGCTATCGCCACCGCCGTGGAGGGCGCCTTCGGCGTTAACCAGGGCATTGTGGGTATCATCGTAGCCGCCTTTGCCGGTCTGGTGATTTTCGGGGGCCTGCGCTCCATCGCCCGATTCGCGGAGCTGATCGTCCCTGTCATGGCCGGGGTCTATGTGCTGGTAGCCATCGGAATCATGGCATTCAACATTACCGAGGTCCCAGGCATCCTCGTCAACATCGTGCAGAGCGCCTTCGGCTTCGGGGAAGCCGCCGGTGGCGCCGCTGGCTCCATCACCGCTGCCATGCTCAACGGCATCAAGCGGGGCCTGTTCTCCAATGAGGCCGGCATGGGCTCGGCGCCCAACATCGCCGCCACTGCGACACCCGTCCCCCATCACCCCTCATCACAGGGTCTGATCCAGGCTTTTGCCGTGTTCGTGGACACCATCGTGATCTGCACTGCCACCGCCGTGATGATCCTGCTTTCCGGGGTAATGGAAGGCGGCAAGGATGTCACCGGCGCGGAGCTCACACAGCTCGCCATGGAGGCTCACCTGGGCGATCTTGGCGGCGAGTTCATCGCTGTTGCCATCATGTTCTTCGCGTTCACTTCCATCGTGGCGAACTACTCCTACGCCGAAAACGCCCTGGTCTACCTGGGCGCCCGCTCCCGGGCATGGATCTACGCGCTGCGCGCGGGTGCGCTCGCCATGGTGATCTGGGGCGGCTACCAGGCGGTCATCACCGTCTTCAATACCGCGGACGCTTCCATGGGCATGATGGCTACCGTCAACCTT
>JBNJEG010000122.1:0-6221 GCA_051745655.1 Pseudomonadota bacterium | reverse complement strand
CCCGCCGAAGAAGGCTGTGCTGCCATGAGTCAACCCCGATTGACGCGATTTCACTCAAAGCGTAGCTGCTGTGTACAAAAACTACAAATCCGTGACAGGTCGCCAGGCACTCGGTCTGTTACGGCATGTAGCGTTCTGTCAGTGGCTTGAGAGCCGCTGCTGCAGGATCTCGTTCACCTGGGCCGGGTTGGCCTTGCCCTGAGAGGCCTTCATGACCTGGCCGACCAGGGCGTTGAACTTCTTCTTCTGCTTCTTAGCCACGTCCTCGCCCAGGTAGTCGTCCACCATGGCCTGGTTGTCCGCCAGCACCTGGTCCACCAGTGACTCGATCTCGCTGCTGTCCGAGACCTGCTTGAGGCCCTGCTGCTCGATGATGTCGTCCGGGCTGCCTTCGCCGTTCCACATGGCCTCGAACACCTGCTTGGCGAGCTTGCCGGAGATGGTGCCGTCCTGGACGCGCAGGATCAGGGTCGCAAGGTCGCCGGCGCTGACAGGGCAGTGCTGGATCTCGACCTCGTTCTGGTTCATCAGCCGGGCCAGCTCGCCCATGATCCAGTTGGCGGCCTGGCGGGCATCACCGCTGCCCCTGGCGACCTGTTCGAAATAGTCGGCCAGCGCCTGGCTCTGGACCAGTGGCGCGGCTTCGTCCGCGTTCAGCCCATACTCGGTGACGAAGCGGGCCTGCTTGGCGTCCGGCAGTTCCGGCAGGCCGTCGCGGATGCGGTCGATGTACTCGGCGTCGATCTCCACCGGCAGGAGGTCGGGGTCCGGGAAGTAGCGGTAGTCGTTGGCGAATTCCTTGGTGCGCATGGAGCGGGTCTCGTCCCGGTCCGCGTCGTACAGGCGGGTTTCCTGCTGGACGTCGCCGCCGTCCTCGATCAGCTCGATCTGGCGTTCCACTTCGGCGTTGATGGCTTTTTCCACGAAGCGGAAGGAGTTGACGTTCTTGATCTCGCTGCGGGTGCCGAACTCGCTTTGGCCCTTGGGGCGCACGGAGACGTTGCAGTCGCAGCGCATGGAGCCCTGGGACATGTCGCCGTCGGAGATGCCGAGGTAGGTGACGATGGCGTGGATTTTCCGCAGGTAGGCGGCGGCTTCCTCGGCGCTGCGCATGTCCGGTTCGGAGACGATCTCGAGCAGGGGGGTTCCGGCACGGTTGAGGTCGATGCCGGACTGGCCCTGGAAGTCTTCGTGCAGGGATTTGCCGGCGTCTTCCTCGAGGTGGGCGTGTTCGATGCCGATGGTGCGTTCGCTGCCGTCAGACAGGCTGACGCTGACTTCGCCCTTGCCCACGATGGGGTGGTACATCTGGCTGATCTGGTAGCCCTTGGGGAGGTCGGCGTAGAAGTAGTTCTTGCGGTCGAAGACGGAGCGATGCGCGATGTTGGCGTTGACGGCCAGGCCGAACTGGACGGCCATGCGCACGGCGCCTTCGTTGAGCACGGGGAGCATGCCGGGCATGGCCAGGTCGATGGCGCTGGCCTGGGCGTTGGGTTCGGCGCCGAAGGCGGTGCTGGCGCCGGAGAAGATCTTGGACTGGGTGGCGAGCTGTACGTGGACTTCCAGCCCGATCACGGTTTCCCATTGCATTGCTGCTGTGCTCCCGCTTATGTCTCTTGCATGCTGGCCTTGATGCAGGCGCGGGCACGGGGTGGTTTTACAGGAATCGCTATGAATCCATCCCTGGAAGCTGCGCGGTCGCCATCCATTGCGACCGAGCTTCCTGTAAAACCACCCGGTGCCCACGCCCCGAGCGGTCCAGCTGTCATTAACCCTTTCGCCCGGTCCGTTGTTGCCAGCGCGAGTGGTTGCCTCTGTTTGATCAGCCCATCATACGCTGTTCGGCGCCACCTGCTGATGCCAGTCCGTCACCTGCTGGAAGCGGTGGGCGGCGTTCAGCATGCGGGCTTCGTCGAAATAGTTGCCGATGATCTGCAGTCCCACCGGCAGCTTGTTCATCATGCCGCCGGGGATGGACATGGCCGGCAGGCCTGCCAGGTTGGAGGCGATGGTGAAGACGTCCTCCAGGTACATGTTGATCGGGTCGTCGGTCTTGTCGCCCTGGGCGAAGGCCGGTGAGGGCGATGTCGGGCCCATGATCAGGTCGACTTCGCTGAACGCGTCGGTGAAGTCCTGCTGGATCAGGCGGCGGACTTTCTGGGCCTTGAGGTAATAGGCGTCGAAGAAGCCGGCCGAGAGGGCATAGGTGCCGACGAGGATGCGGCGTTTGACTTCTTCGCCGAAGCCTTCGGAGCGCGAGCGCAGATAGAGGTCGTTGAGGTCCTGCGGGTTCTCGCAGCGGTGGCCGTAGCGTACGCCGTCGAAGCGTGAGAGGTTGGCGGAGGCTTCGGCGGGCGCGATTACGTAATAGGCAGCCACGGCCAGGTGCGAGTGGGGCAGGCTGATCTCTTTCACGGTGGCCCCGAGTTTCTCGTATTCGCGCACGGCGTTGCGGACCTGTTCGGCCATCTCCGGTGACAGGTCGTCCGAGAAGTATTCCTTCGGCAGGCCGATGCGGAGGCCGCTCAGGTCGTTCTCCAGGCTGGCACTGTAGTCGGGCACCTCGCGGTCCAGGCTGGTGGAGTCCTTCGGGTCGAAGCCGGCCATGGTGTTGAGCATCAGGGCGGCGTCACGGGCATCCCGGGTGAGGGTGCCGGCCTGGTCGAGGCTGGAGGCGAAGGCCACGATGCCGTAGCGGGAGATGCGGCCGTAGGTGGGCTTGAGACCCGTAAGGCCACACAGCGCCGCGGGCTGGCGGATGGAGCCGCCGGTGTCGGTGGCGGTGGCGGCGGGGACCAGGCGCGCGGCCACGGCCGCGGCAGAGCCGCCGGAGGAGCCGCCGGGTACAAGGCCGTCGCCCCAGGGGTTGGTCACCGGGCCGAAATAGCTGGTCTCGTTGGAGGAGCCCATGGCGAACTCGTCCATGTTGGCCTTGCCCACACAGACCGCCCCGGCGTCGTCGAGCTTCTGGGCCACCGTTGAATTATAGGGCGGCGCGAAGTTCTCGAGCATGCGCGAGCCGCAGGTGGTGCGCAGGTCCTCGGTGCAGAAGATGTCCTTGTGCGCGAAGGGAATGCCGGTCAGCGGGCCTGCCCGGCCGTCGGCACGGGCCTGGTCGGCGGCGCGGGCCTGTTCCAGGGCGCGCTCTTCGGCGACGGTGATGAAGCTGTTGTAGCGTCCGTCGTGGGCCCGGATGCGCTCAAGGGTTTCGCGGGTCAGGGCTTCGCTGGTGGTTTCGCCCGCCTCGAGCGCCTGTGCCAGTTCGGAAAGGGTGCTGGTGTGCATGGCGGCGCTTACTCCACTACCCGTGGTACCAGGTAGAGCCCGTCCTGTGTCTCGGGGGCCACGGCCTGGAACCGCTCGCGCTTGTTGGTTTCGGTCACTTCATCCGGGCGCAGCCGCTGGGTGGCATCCAGCGGGTGGGCCATGGGGGTGATGCCGTCGGTATCTGCGGCCTGGAGCTGGTCGACCATGCCGAGAATGTCGCTAAGCTTGCCTTCGAGGGCTTCCTTCTCGGAATCCTCAAGCTGTATGCGTGCCAGCCAGGCCACCTGTTCGATCTTGTCTCTGGAAATGCTCATGCTGTTTCCTTCCCTTCGAAGCGCGCGATGATAGCAGATGCAGCATTGGTTCGAACCCCCTAGAGGGGGATGCGCACGCGTACGTTGCCGCCACCGAAGGCGACGGTGTGCAGCTCCAGCGTCGGGTTGAGTGTAATCTGCGGACCTTCTCTGCCTGACGGAGTCCAGGTGAAAGGCAGTGATGCTTTGGTATAGGTGCCGTCGTGCTCTGTGCGCGGTGGGTCGTCGCTGCTGAGTGAAGCGCCGTCCACGTGGGTGACAAACAGTTCCGGAGCGAATCGCCAGTCCGGGGAGAGTGTTTTCTCCACGCCCGCAAAGACCAGGTGTTCATCACGGTTGGAAAGCTGCTGTGCGTTTCCGATCCGATCGCCCCTTTCGGAGAGACTCAGGAATTCGCTGCCAAGGCGCCATTGCCTGAAATAATCCCCATCGAACGTCAGGGTTACGCGGCTCCGCCAGGCGCGTCTTTCCATGCTGGCTGAGCGGTTGTCATTGGTCGCGGTTTGGTGGCGGTTGGTGGCTTCGCCCTCCGCCAGCCATTGTAGTTGGGCGCTCTTATTCAGCCGGTACCGGACACTGGCGCCACCCTGGAGGGATTCGTTCCGGTATCGGCGCTCCCGGGGGGTGATCTCAAGCTCCGTTTCCGGCGATGCGCTGACGTAGCCTTTCAGGGTGCTGGATTCGGTGGCATGCAGTTCACCCGCTGCAAAGAGTGTCATGGGTTGCTGCAGGTAGCGTCCCTGATCCTGTTTGTCGTTGTACAGGTAGTCCGGAAAAACGACCGCGAGCCGGACTGCGTTGCCGGTGCTGTCCTGCCATCCGAGCTCCGGCTGCAGATCGATCCGGGATTTGTCGCCCCGAAGGTCGGCCATCAGGCGCGCATGGAAGCCGCCGCCAGGATGCAGACCAAAGCCAACCAGGTTACGGCTGTATCGTCCGTCGAAGTCCTCGGTGCGCCGGAAGCGGTACTGGACGTCGCCTCGGCCGGCCTCATCAATTTCGCGGGTGGCCTGAACGCTGATGTCCAGCAGGAGCTCTCTGGTGCGCGTGCTGCCGCCCAACCCTTCAAGGTGGTCCCGGGGCAGCGGGGCGGTGTGGAAGGCCGTTTCCGGCGAGGTGAAGCTGTTGCGGTGTATGAAGCTTTCGTCATTATAGGTAAATGTCCGCCCCTCAAGGACCTGTTCCTGCCGGAATGGCTGCGGTTCCATAGCCAGTGTGCTGCCCCAGAAAGCGGAGCCGGTAACGGGGGTGACAAGCAGTACCAGGGCAATGCTGCCCTGGATAAGCCGGGGTGTGATTGGCGCATGACGCGAGAAGGGCATGGAGTCCGCCATTTCCTTGTAAATCGGCATTATTCCATCATGTCAGTTCCTGTCACAATGCCGGGCCGTCTTGCCTGAACCCCCCGCCACTGCTAAAGTTCCGGCATCCATGAGGTTTCGCCACGGAAACGGGGAGGGCGAGGCCAGCTTATCGAATCCGTAAAGCCAGGTTGAAACAGCACTGATGCTCATCAAGAAACTCAGAGGCGCTTTCTCCAGTGATCTTTCCATCGATCTCGGGACCGCCAATACGCTCATCTTTGTCCGTGGTCGGGGGATCATTCTGGATGAGCCCTCCGTGGTTGCCATAAGCACGTCTAATGGTCAGAAAAAAGTTTCGGCTGTTGGCAGCGAGGCGAAGCGTATGCTGGGGCGTACGCCCGGTAACATCACGGCAATCAGGCCGCTCAAGGATGGCGTGATCGCGGATTTCGTGGTCACCGAAAAAATGCTTCAGCATTTCATTCACAAGGTTCACGAAAACAGTTTCATCACGCCGAGCCCACGGGTCTTGATTTGCGTGCCGAGCAAGAGCACGCAGGTTGAACGCAAGGCAATCCGTGAATCGGCCCTGGGCGCCGGAGCGCGAGAAGTGTTTCTGATCGAGGAGCCGATGGCGGCTGCGATCGGGGCTGGCCTCCCCGTGGAGGAGGCTGGTGGCTCGATGATTGTCGACATTGGTGGGGGCACGACCGAGATCGCGATCATTTCGCTCAATGGCATTGTCTATGCTGAGACGGTGCGTGTGGGTGGTGACAAATTCGATGAGGCCATCATCACCTATGTCCGGCGCAATTACGGCAGCCTGATCGGTGACTCCACGGCTGAGCGGATCAAGCACGAAATTGGCTGTGCGTACGAAGGGCTTGAAGTGCGCGAGATTGATGTGCGCGGGCGAAATCTGGCCGAAGGGGTGCCGCGTCAGTTTACACTGAACAGCAATGAGATCCTGGAGGCACTGCAGGAGTCCCTCGCGCAGATTGTTCAGACCGTCAAGAGTTCCCTCGAGCAGTCACCGCCCGAGTTGGCATCGGACATTGCGGAGCGGGGCATCGTTCTCACTGGCGGCGGGGCGCTGCTGCGTGGTCTCGACAGCCTTCTCAGTGAGGAGACCGGTCTGCCGGTGGTCGTGGCGGAAGATCCACTGACCTGTGTGGCTCGTGGTGGTGGCAAGGCGCTCGAGCGCATCGACAAGAGCGGCATGACCATGTTTTCCCAAGACGGCTGACAGAGTCGCCACCGGTTCCGCTTGAATCGCAAGGCCCGCCGCTGCCGTCCCGGCGCCAGCGGCGGCTGTCGTTCTGAACGGGGGACGGTC
>JBNJEG010000121.1:0-6286 GCA_051745655.1 Pseudomonadota bacterium | reverse complement strand
GCGGTGGATCAGCTTGAGCAGACGGCGGCGCGGGTGCGCGAACGCCATCCCGGCGTGGCGGTGGGTTTCGACTTCAGCGAACTGCGCGGGTACAACTATCACACCGGTCTGGTGTTTGCAGCCTACACACCAGGGCAGGAAGAAGCCCTGGCTCAGGGCGGGCGTTACGATGCCGTCGGGGAAGACTTCGGTCGTGCCAGGCCGGCAACTGGGTTCAGTGCCGACCTGAACCGGCTCCTCGATGCGGGGCGCCGCTCCCATCACACAGACACGGGGGCGATTCTGGCGCCGGCCGGAGCGGATCCGGCACTGCGCCAGCGCATCAACGAGCTGCGTCAGACCGAAACCGTCATCCAGCAATTGGATGACGAGGCCAGTGACCGGGTGCCGCCCGGCTGCGACCGCCGGCTGGTCCGGCGGGACGGCGACTGGCAGGTGGAGCCGCTGTAGCCGCAGCGGCGCGAACGTTAATCATGAGTTTCTGAAACGGATCAGCGAGCCATTCATGGGTAAGAACGTCGTAGTGCTGGGCACCCAGTGGGGTGACGAAGGCAAGGGCAAGATCGTGGATCTGCTCACCGAGGAAGTGTCCGCCGTCGCGCGGTTCCAGGGCGGGCACAATGCCGGCCACACACTGGTCATCGATGGTGAGACCACAGCGCTTCACCTGATCCCCTCCGGGATCCTGCGCAAGCATGTCACCTGTATGATCGGCAACGGTGTGGTGCTGGCACTGGAAGCCCTGCTGGAGGAGATCCGCAAGCTGGAGGCGCGTGGTGTGGACGTGCGTTCACGCTTGCGGGTGAGCGAAGCCTGTCCGCTGATCCTGCCGACCCATGAGCGCCTGGACCAGGCGCGCGAGCGCGCCCGTGGCAAGGACTGCATCGGTACCACCGGCCGTGGTATCGGGCCGGCTTACGAGGACAAGGTTTCCCGCCAGGCTCTGCGCTTCGGGGATCTTGCCGATCCGGAAGTGTTCGAACGTGGTCTGCGCCATCTCATGGGCTACCATAACTTTGTGCTGACCGAGTATTACGGCGAAGAACCGGTGGATGTGGACGCCACCCTGGCGGATTTCCGGGGTTACGCCGAGGAACTGCTGCCCATGGCGGCGGATGTGACGGATATGCTCCACGATTTCCGCAAGCGCGGTGAGCACATCCTCTTTGAGGGAGCCCAGGGTGCGCTCCTGGATATCGATCACGGCACCTATCCGTTCGTCACCTCTTCGAACACTACTGCCGGTGGCGCGGCAACGGGCACCGGCTTCGGGCCCCAGTACATGGACTACATTCTCGGGATCACCAAGGCCTACACCACCCGTGTCGGCTCCGGCCCCTTCCCGACGGAGTTGTTCGATACCTGCGGTGAGCACCTGGCGCGCCAGGGGCACGAGTTCGGCACTACGACGGGCCGTGCCCGGCGCTGTGGCTGGTTTGATGCGGTGGCCCTGCGCCATGCCATCCAGGTGAACAGCGTCTCCGGCATCTGCCTGACCAAGTTGGACGTGCTGGATGGACTGGATGAGGTGAAGGTCTGTGTGGGCTACATCACCCGTGAGGGGCGCGTGACCCGGCCGCCGATTCGTGTCGCCCAGTACGAGGCGATTGAGCCGGTGTACGAGAGCCTGCCGGGTTGGTCAGAGAGCACCTCGGGCATTACCTCCCTGGACCAGCTCCCTGAGAATGCGCGCAACTACATCCGCTTCCTCGAGGAGCAGATCGAGGCGCCTATTGATGTGGTCTCCACCGGTCCCGACCGTATCGAGACCGTGACCCTGCGTCATCCCTTCAACGCCTGAACTCAGGCGGGTTTGCGGGCCACCAGGGTGGCCCGCCGGGGTGCCGGATATCCTTCAATGGTCCGGTGTTCGTCCTCAGGATCCAGGAAATCGGGCAGTGACTGGAACTGCATCCAGGCTGTCGCACGCTGTTCTCCGGTAGTGGTACGCGTCATGTCCACGCATTCAATATCCCGGTAACCGGCCCGCTGCAGCCAGCGCTCGAGGGTGGGCACGCTGGGAATGAACCAGACGTTGCGCATGCGGGCGTAGCGGTCCTCCGGCATCAGCGTTTCGCCCAGCTCGCCCTCGATGACCAGTGTCTCCAGCACCAGTTCGCCACCGGGCTTGAGTGTGCCCTTGAGCTCCAGCAGGTGGTCTATCGGTGAGCGCCGATGGTAGAGAACGCCCAGTGACAGGGTGGTGTCGAACAGCTGCAGCTGATGGGGCAGATCTTCGAGCCGCTGCGGCAGCAGATGGGCCGGAGGGTCACCCAGATAACCCCGCACCGCCTGAAACTGGACCAGAAACAGCATGCCGGGGTCGATACCCACCACCCGGCGGGCGCCCGCGCCGAGGATACGCCAGCAGTGGTAGCCGGAGCCGCAACCCACGTCCAGCACCGTGCGACCCTGCAGGTCACTCAGGCCGGGGCTTACCCGGTCCCACTTCCAGTCCGAACGCCATTCAGTGTCAATGTGGGTCCCGAAGAAATCGAACGGACCTTTGCGCCAGGGCATCAGGCCCCGCAACCCCTGGTCCAGTTGCTCATGCTGTGTGGCCGACAATGGATCGGGGGCACTGAGGGTCACCGTGGGTTGATCCAGGGCCGCTTCGGCTCCGGGCACGGAAGGCAGCTGCCAGAGGGCTTCCAGCCAGCGTGGCAGATCGCCATGTGGATGGGTCTCGAAAACGCTGGTCAGTCGCTGTTCCAGCTGCTCGTGCCACTGGTGCCGGCCAGTGTCATGGAGCCAGTCGAGAAGATTGGCGTACTCGCTGCGCCAGTTGAAGCCAGTGCTCATGCCCCCGCCCCCGGCGCCACCGCCAGGATGGAAACGAAGTTCAGCGACTGCTGCCAGAGCGTGACCTGCTCAAAACCCGCTTTCTCCAGGCGCTGGCAGTGCGTGGCAATGGTCTCCGGGATCAACACCTCCTCGAGGGCATTGCGTTTACGGCTGATTTCCATCTCGGAGTACCCTTGGGCCCGTTTGAAGTCGAGATGCAGCTCCTCCAGTAGAGACTGCTCCGCGGCATCCTCGAAGGCGACCTTTTCCGAGAGCACCAGGGCACCGCCCGGAGTCAGGGCCCGGCAGAGCCGTTCCAGAAGCGCGCTCCGGTCCTCCGGGGGGAGGAACTGGAGTGTGAAGTTCAGGGCCACCACGCTCGCGGGCTGGTAGTCGATGTCCCGGATGTCCGCGCACTGGAGTTCGACCGGAAGAGCTCCGTCGTCCAGGGCAATGTAGTGGCGGCAGCGCTCAATCATGGAGGCGGCGTTGTCCACGGCGACGAGGCGCGTGTCCTGGGCTTTCACGCTGTGGCGCATGGCGAGGGTAACGGCCCCGAGAGAGCAGCCCAGGTCGTAGAGAGTGGTGCCGGGGCGTGCGAAGCGCGCCGCGATCACGCCGATCATGGGTACGATGGTGGTGTAGCCGGGCACCGAGCGCCGGATCATATCCGGAAATACGCGCGCCACCGCCTCATCGAAACGGAAGGGGTCGTCGGAGGCGCCGGCGCCGGCGTAGACGGCATCGGTTTCGGTGTCGAAGCGACCGGTTGGATCATTCATGGTTCGGTTTCCGTTGTTCGTGTGCGCTGTCAGGGCCCGGGCGGGCGGACCGGTGGCTGCTGCAGGCTGGCGAGCTGTTCGCGCAGCATCAGGATATGGTCGGACCAGAACCGCGCCTGGCCGAACCAGGGGAAGTGCATGGGGAAGGTGGGATCATCCCACCGCCAGGCCAGCCAGGCGGCCTGGTTGACCAGCCGCATGGTACGCAGCGGCTCGATGAGGTGGCATTCCGCCGGGTTGAATTCGTTGAACTGCTCGTAGCCCTCAATAAGCTCGCCCAGCTGCCAGCGCTGTTCCTCGGCGTCGCCACTGAGCATAAGCCAGATGTCCTGGACGGCCGGGCCCTGGCGGGCGTCGTCGAAGTCCACGAACAGCAGCCGTTCCTCGCGCATCAGGATGTTGCCCATGTGGCAGTCACCGTGCAGCCGCTGGATCGTCACCTCGCCCGCGCGCTCCTGGCAGGCCCGGATAGCATCGAGCAGGTCCGGTATCAGGCTGCGGTAGGCCGGTACCAGATCATCCGGCACAAACCCGGCATCCAGGACATAGCGGTGCCCCTCCTCAATCACCCGGACCGGGTCAATGGTGGGGCGGTGCTGGAAGTCACTGCGGGCGCCGACCTGGTGGATGCGACCGAGCCACTGGCCGATGCGGAAGAGGGTGTCCGGAAGTGTGATGTCCGGCGCCTGGCCGCCACGCTGGGGGTAGAGCGCCAGCGTGAAACCACCATAGTCCGCGAGATAGCCGCCGCCGGGCATGGGCAGCGCGCCCACTGCCGGTATTTCGGCCTCTTCCAGTTCCGCGACGAACCCATGCTCTTCTTCCAACTGGGCGCGTGACCACCGACCGGGGCGGTAGAACTTGGCGATCAGCGGCTGCTGTTCCTCGATCCCGACCTGGTAGACGCGGTTCTCATAGGAGTTCAGCGGAAAGAGCCGGCCGTTGACCGCAAAGCCGCAGGACTCGACGGCATCGAGAACCAGGTCCGGCGTCAGGTGCTGGTAGGGGTGCGCCATCGTCTCCATGCTCAGCCACCTGTCGCTGGGGTGATGGGGGCGGCTCTTCCGGGGCCGCGCCGGGCCTCCATATTGTTGAGGTAGTACCAGTTCTCGTCCAGCTCCCAGCGCACCCGGCTGATACGGGGGGAGGCCATGACCGCTTCGCTGGCCCGGGCCTGGAGGCGGGCGTACTCCTGTTCGGCGCGGCGGAATTCACGGTTGGTCTCGGGGGTCTGACGCAGGTCCGGGAAGAGCTCGCGCATGGCCTGGCTGGTGTCCATGCGCGGCGATCGCAGGGTGCTCATGACGGCTGTATTCCCTTCCACGCGCAGGACCCGGAACGGGTAGGGGTAGTCAGCCAATGCGGGCTGTTCGCGCAGGGTTTCATTGAGGGCCATCACGGTATAACCGCGCCAGCCCAGCCAGCTTACAAACAGGGCTGCAATGACCATGACCGCAATGAACTGGCGGGTATCCGACATGCTTCCCCCGTTGAAGTGACTCGAACATCAGTATAACCCGTTGGGCGTTTCAATTAGAGCCCCGGCTGGTATCCTTTCGACATGGATTCAGAACAGGTTGATGCAGTTGTCATCGGTGCCGGGGTCGTGGGCCTGGCCGTGGGTCGGGCGCTGGCGCGGGCCGGCCACGAAGTGCTGGTGCTTGAGCGCCATGACCACCCCGGTGAGGAGACCTCATCCCGCAACAGCGAAGTGATCCATGCCGGGGTCTACTATCCCCCAGGATCGCTCAAGGCAACGCTGTGCCGGGAGGGCCGCGACCGGCTTTATCAATTCTGTGAACGCCATGGCGTGCCCCACCGGCGCTGTGGTAAGTGGCTGGTGGCCACCAGCGACAACGAGGTTCGGGCCCTGGAGCGGTTGCAACGCAACGCTGCGGATAATGACGTGGCACTGACGTGGCTCAGTAGGCGTGAACTCAGCCAGGAGCCGGAACTGCAGGCCGTCGCCGCGCTGGAATCCCCAATGAGCGGCATCGTGGACTCCCATGCGTATATGCAGGCATTGCTGGGCGATATGGAAGCTTACGGCGGCTGGCTGGTGCGACAGGCGCCAGTGGAGCGGATCGAAAGCAGTCAGGGGCGCCACCGGATACAGGTTGGGGGCGAGGGGGCCTGTGAACTCAGCGCCAGCCTGCTGGTCAATGCCGGCGGACTCGGCGCGGTATCAGTGGCGCGGCGCTGGGATGGGCTGCCGCCGGAGGCGGTGCCCTGCCAGTGGTTCAGCAAAGGACACTATTTCAACTACAGTGGCCGTCATCCCTTCCAGCGCCTGATCTATCCACTGCCCAGTGCCGGCGGCCTGGGGGTGCACCTGACCCTGGATATGGGCGGCCAGGCCCGCTTCGGTCCCGATGCGCACTGGGTGGATGAGCTGGAGTACGCGGTACCGGCGTCTCTGGCGTCTGTCTTTGCCGGTGCGGTCCAGCAGTGGTGGCCGGGTCTGGATCCCTCGCGCCTTACGCCGGCCTACGCCGGCATCCGGCCCCGCATTCACGGTCCTGATGATGCGCCGGCGGATTTCATGATCCAGGGGCCGGAGGAGCACGGCCTGGCCGGCGCGCTGAACCTGTTCGGCATCGAGTCCCCGGGGCTGACCGCTTCTCTGGCGCTGGCCGAGCGGGTTGTCGCTCGCCTTGTGTGACGCCGTTACGGGGTCCTTGCCAGCGCCCATAGTTCCAGCCGTTCCACACCGGCCTCAC
>JBNJEG010000120.1:0-6340 GCA_051745655.1 Pseudomonadota bacterium | reverse complement strand
GAACGACGACTACACGCCGATGGATTTCGTCGTGGAAGTTCTGATGACTTTCTTTGCCATGCCGGAGGAAAAGGCGACGCAGATCATGCTGGCGGTTCACACTCAGGGCAAAGCGGTCTGTGGCGTCTATACTCGGGATATAGCGGAAACGAAAGCGGCCCAGGTGAATCAATATGCTTCCGAGCACGATCATCCGCTGCTGTGTGAGATTGAACGAGCTGACTGATATCGGGGTGGCCCATGCTCAGTAAAGACCTCGAACTAACCCTTAACGAGGCATTCCGCAACGCACGTGACAAGCGTCATGAGTTCATGACGGTGGAGCACCTGCTGCTGGCGCTGCTCGATAATGAATCCGCCGTGCGCGTACTCAAGGCCTGCGGGGCCGACCTGCCGCGACTGCGCGAAGAGCTCAACGACTTCGTGGATTCCACGACGCCGCTGATCCCGTCGAATGACAGTGAACGCGAAACCCAGCCGACACTCGGTTTCCAGCGGGTGTTGCAGCGGGCCGTCTTCCACGTGCAGTCCTCGGGCAAGAAAGAGGTAACCGGTGCGAACGTACTGGTGGCCATCTTCAGCGAACAGGAAAGTCAGGCGGTTTTCGTGCTCAAGAAGCAGAACATCGCCCGCATCGACGTGGTGAATTTTATCTCCCACGGCATCTCCAAGGTGTCTGGGCCGGACGAGAAAGAAGGCGGTTCGGAGTCGGAATCGATGCAGCAGGACGAAGGCGCGGAAGAAGGCACCAGCTCCAACCCCCTGGAGGCGTACGCCCAGAACCTCAATGAGCGTGCGACCCAGGGCCATATTGATCCGCTGATTGGCCGCGAGCACGAGGTGGAACGCACCGTGCAGATTCTGGTGCGCCGCCGCAAGAACAACCCGCTGCTGGTGGGCGAGGCCGGTGTGGGTAAGACCGCCATTGCCGAAGGTCTGGCCAAGAAAATCGTGGACGGCGACGTGCCGGATGTCATCAAGAATGCCGAGGTCTTCTCGCTGGATCTGGGCGCACTCCTGGCTGGCACCAAGTATCGGGGCGATTTCGAGAAACGCCTGAAATCGCTGCTGGCGGAGCTTAAGAAGCGTGAGCACGCGATCCTGTTCATCGATGAGATCCATACCATCATCGGGGCCGGTTCGGCTTCCGGCGGCGTCATGGACGCGTCGAACCTGCTCAAGCCCATGCTGGGCTCGGGTGAGATGCGCTGCATCGGCTCGACCACCTTTTCGGAGTTCCGGGGCATTTTTGAAAAGGACAGTGCCCTGGCTCGGCGCTTCCAGAAGATCGACGTGAACGAGCCGAGCGTTGAGGACACTTACCGGATCCTCAAGGGGCTCAAGACCCACTTCGAGAAGCACCATGACCTCAAGTACACCGACAAGGCGCTGCGCAGTGCCGCGGAGCTTGCCGGGCGCTACATCACCGACCGGCACCTGCCGGACAAGGCCATCGATGTGATCGACGAGGCCGGAGCACGGCAGCAGCTGCTGCCTGTGTCCAAGCGCCGCAAGGTGATCAATGAAGGGGCTATTGAGGACATCGTGGCGGCGATCGCAAGGATCCCCCCGAAGAATGTCTCGACCTCGGATAAAGACGTGCTGCGCAACATTGAGCGCGATCTGAAGATGACCGTGTTTGGCCAGGACGAGGCCATCGAGTCCCTGTCCACTGCCATCAAACTGGCGCGAGCTGGGCTCAAGGCACCGGAGAAACCCGAAGGAGCCTTCATGTTTGCCGGCCCAACAGGGGTGGGCAAGACCGAGGTCACGCGCCAGATGGCCAACCTGCTTGGCATCGAGCTGGTGCGCTTCGATATGTCCGAATACATGGAGCGCCACACCGTGTCACGCCTGATCGGGGCGCCCCCGGGGTATGTGGGCTACGACCAGGGCGGGCTGCTGACCGAGAACGTGAACAAGCATCCGCACTGTGTGCTGCTGCTCGACGAAATCGAAAAGGCGCACCCGGAAGTGTTCAACCTGCTGCTGCAGGTGATGGACCATGGCACACTCACGGACAACAACGGACGCAAGGCGGACTTCCGCCATGTGATCCTGGTGATGACCACCAACGCGGGCGCGGAGGTTCTGACCAAGCGTTCCATCGGCTTCGCCAGCCAGGATCACAGCAGCGACGGTATGGAAGTCATCAACAGGACTTTCACGCCAGAGTTCCGGAACCGGCTGGACGGCATCATCCAGTTCCGCTCACTCAGCCCGGAAGTGATCTCGCATGTGGTCGACAAGTTCCTCACAGAGCTTCAGGCCCAGCTCGACGAGAAACAGGTGGTGCTGCACGTGGACGACGAGGCCAAGCTCTGGCTGGCGCAGCACGGCTACGACGAGAACATGGGCGCTCGACCCATGGGCCGCCTGATCCAGGAGAAGATCAAGAAGGGTCTGGCGGAGGAGATCCTTTTCGGGCGCCTGTCCAAGAACGGCGGCGACGTCTCCATCCACGTGAAGGACGACGACCTCGCGTTCGAGTTCGAGACGGAAGAGCCGGCAGAGCCCGTCGAGTAACAGCGCACGGGAACGAAAAACCCCGGTATCCGACGGATCCCGGGGTTTTTTATGTCCATAGAAAGACCGGTTAGCGGTAGCGGTAGGTGATCCGGCCTTTACTCAGGTCATAGGGGGTAAGCTCCACCTTGACCTTGTCGCCGGTCAGGATGCGGATGTAGTTCTTGCGCATCTTACCGGAGATGTGGGCGGTGACGGTGTGCCCGTTCTCCAGCTCAACCCGGAACATGGTGTTGGGAAGGGTATCGACAATAACGCCTTCCATTTCAACGGCATCTGATTTTGCCATTCAGTTCTCTCTCCGTACCTTCGGTATTCGATCGCGTGAATCTTACAGGGATGTTCAATACTTATAAAATGCCCATAAAGGCAAAGTGGCGAAATTTTGCCTTAATCGACGTTAATAGGCAAAGCCCTGAGGCGGGATAAGGTGAGATGACATGGCCAGAACAGGCTGACCATGTCATGGTCGCGGTATTTCAGCGACGCAGTGCGGAGGGTGTGAATTGGCGTGAGCGGCGGTTGATGCCGAAGGTGTAGGGGTCCGATTCCTCGTTGGTCATGCCCATCACCAGGTAACGGCCGGACATCGTGTCGTACAGCGTCTCAAACGCATAGAAGGGGATGTTCACGTCGTAGGCCTGCAGCATGTGCGACTCCGCTACGCGCCAGAGCTCACCACGACCGTCGTAATGATCGACGACCGCAATCTGCCAGCTGTCTTCGTCAATGTAGAAGTCACGGGTCTCATAGATGTGACGCTCCCCGTCCTTGAGTGTCGCGCGGATATGCCAGACACGGTGCAGCTCATAGCGCGCATGTTCCTGATTCACGTGACCGGCCTTGATGATGTCATCGTATGCCAGGTCCTCGGACGCCATTTCGTAGGAGTTGTACGGAATATACTTTTCCTTTTTTCCGACGATTTCCCAGTCGTATTTGTCCGGCGCGCCGTTGTACATGTCCAGGTTGTCCGAGGTGCGCTGCCCGTCGGCTGCTGTACCCGGTCCGTCATAGGCAACCTGGGGTGCGCGGCGGACACGGCGCTGACCGGAGTTGTAGAGCCAGGCGCGGCGCGGCTCCTCCACCTGGTCGATGGTTTCGTGCACCAGCAGTGTGTTCCCTGAAAGCCGTGATGGCGCCTGGATGGTCTGCTTGAAGTAGAACAGGATGTTGTCGTGGTCATCCGCGCCGGCATCGTAATCCGACAGCTCCCAGGGCCTCACGATTTCCTCCTCGAACTCCACCTCGCTGAAGTCACCGTCCTCCTGGGGGGTCACCTGCACGACGTTACGCTTGAGTGCGCCGCCCCGGTACCGGGTGGTGTGGTTGAAGATGATTTCCAGTGCGTCCTGGGGAATCGGGAAGGGGGTCGCCTTTTTGTAGTTTTTCAGACCGTTCCCGCTCTCAATCAGTTCGACCGTGGTGGCGTTCTTGCGGGTCTGTTCCATGATGGAATCGGGTACAGCCGCGGTTCGACGCGTCTTATAGACGGGGATGAAGTAGTCGTCATAGGACTCGATCATTTTGATCTGGCCGGGGGTCAGCTTGTCTTTGTATTCATCCACATTGCTCTGGTCGATGCGGAATTTTTCCTCGTCCTCCGGGAAGGGGTTCACATAGCGATGATCCCCCTCGTAAGCGTCAGGCGCGGTGGTGAGGCCGCCGTCCCAGGCAGGAATCTCATCGCCGTTGCCAGCCTTTTCCGCGCCCATGGGGGTCAGGTCGTCCCCCAAGCGTGCGGCCTCGTCCTCGGAGACCGCCGCCAGGGCATTCCCGTAACACAGTGAAGCGGCCAGGATGGCGGTTGACAGGATTTTTCTACGGTTTTTCATGAGTCTCTCCTCAGGTATTTATTGGCGTTGGTTTCAGAATGAGTAGGAAATATTGGCGGACAGAAAATCCCGGTCTTTCAGTTCGTTGTAGGGCTCGCCGTCAAAGTACTCTGTGTAGCTGAGTTCAACATTCCAGCGGTTCTGGTAGCTGGCGGCGGCGGTCAGGCCAACCTGCTTGCTGCCTTCCGAGAAATTGCCGGCAGGGCCAGGCGCGAAGCCTTTTACGTCATGGGAAACGAAGATCGAGGGCATAAAGTTCCATCCCATGTAGAAGCTCGAGTAGTCCCAGGCGAAAAGCGCCCGATAGCCCCAGGAAAAGTCCGTTACGTAACCATCGCTGCGGCAGTTGGACGGGTTGATGTTGGCGCCGGGCTCATCGTCAGGTCCCTCGCGGCAGAAGTCGCCGGTAAAGTCCTCTCCCTCAACTGGCAGGGGACCGGCGCCAAAGGTGGCGCTGCGCCCGAATCGCTCTTCGCTGCTGTCCGGCAGGCCATGCACGTAGGTGCCGCCGATTTCGCCGATAACAATGAAGCGATCTGTGCCCATGACCCGGTCAAAGAAGTGAATGAAGGTGCTCTGCAGCTGGGAGATATCGAAGCGGTCATATCCCCGGATGACCTCGCCTGCAAAGTTTTTATCCGGATTGGCTTCACGCCGGGCCTGTTCGGTCTTGCTCAGGATCTCGCCGTTGGGGCCACGCTGCTGGAGCCCTGCAAAGATCACGTCGGTGCTGTTCCGCTGGACGGGTTTGTCCGGCTGGAAACTGTATTCGGCACCCACGGAGGTCCCGGTCGGTATGGTGGTGTTCAGACTCAGCCCCATAACTTCCAGATCTTCCGGGTATTCCACGAAATAGTTCGGGAAGCGGGTGCTTTCCTTATCCGGGTCGTAGTCAACGTTGGCAGTGGTGTTGCCGTCTTCCGGATTGTTTGCACGGACGTTGAGCAGCGGCAGCCGGCTGTGGAACCGCATGTAGTAGGCACCCAGCTCGATGCCGGAATCGGGCAGGAAATACCGGGCCGAAAGGCCGAACTGGCCGGTATCATCAGGTTCCTGATCAGCTTCCCGCTCTGCAAAGAGGCCGTCCTCCAGGGCCTGTGAATCCGGCGCCTGGCCGGCCAGCAGCAGCGGGCCACATCCGTCTGAAACCACGTCCACCGTCGAGAAGAAGGTCCCGCAGTCTTCGATCTCAAAGGGTTCCCATTTGGTCTGGAAGTAGCCTTCCACCGTCAGGTTATTGGTCACGCCCGCCGACGCGTACAGCATTTCGGCGGGCAGGAGTACGTCCTTGACCTCGGCGCCGGGCTTCCGGAAGGCGGAAACGTCAATCGGGTTAGTCTGGTTGATGCCGCCGAGGATGAAGGTGCTTTCCCCCCAGTTCACCACCTGCTTCCCGTAACGGACCTCGACCGGCACGTTGCCCAGCCACATGTCGCTGTAGACGTAAGCGTCGAGGATCTGGCCGGAGGAGGCATTATCACGCCCCTCCTCGGTGAGGTGGCGCTGCTGTCCCACGGGGTCAGTGGCGAAGTCGCCATCCCGCAGCTTGAAGTCATGCGAATAGCGGTACTTGAACTCACCACCAAAGCTGGAGAAGGTCGCACTGTTCGGGTTGTACTCCGCCGACAACTCCGTGCGCCCGCTCAGCGACTGGGAGAAGATATCGCCCTGTTCGAAGTTGAGATTGCCGTCATCGCCGTTGTTGGTTGATGAGCCTGTATTGCTGAAGGCGAACTCTGGCCCAAGGTTGCCCTGGGCAATGAAATCCTCTTCCTGCTCACTGGTCCGTACGCCGACGCCGGCCCGCACCTGATTGTCGGAACGGAACTCGATTCCCAGCAGGTTGAACTCCGTTGTCGCCTGCGCTGGCGTGGAAACGGCGCCCGCCAGGGCGAGTGCCAGGGTTGTGGTAGCTCTGGTTGTTTTGTTGTTGACTGTCATTGGGCTTACTCCGGATACAGTTGGGTCGGGGCGTGGCC
>JBNJEG010000119.1:0-6362 GCA_051745655.1 Pseudomonadota bacterium | reverse complement strand
CGCTCCAGCCGAGCCAGTGTGGCGCGTTCAGTTTCGTTGCCTGTACCGGTTGGGTCACTCATAACGGGGAAGCCTATACCTCCATTGGATAGCTGACAATTGATCCCTCGTCCATTACCCTTCGCCACGTCGGAACCTACAGGACGTCTGCGTTAATGATGCTGCTGTCGATTGTCGCACTGCCTCTGCTCGGGGCACTGGTTACGCCGCTGGTGTCGCGGCGCTCGACAGCGATCCTGCCCGCCCTGATCGCCGGCACCATCGGAATCACCGTGGTGGGTCTGCTGCTGAGCCAGGCCATGGGTGTGCTCGGCGGCGCCATCCTCCTCGAGCATTACCCATGGCTACCGGAAATTGGCCTGTCGCCCGCCTTCCGGCTGGATGCGCTGGGGCTGTTCTTTGGGCTGATCATCGCCGGCATGGGCGTCCTGATCACGCTCTACGCGCATTTCTATTTCGCCGGCAAGCACGGCGCCGTGCGCTTCCACTCGCTGATGCTGGCCTTCATGGGGGCCATGCTGGGCATTGTCACCTCCGAGAACCTGCTGTTCATGCTGGTGTTCTGGGAGATGACCAGCCTGGTCTCCTTTGTACTGATCGGCTTCCACCAGGACGAGCGCCCGGCCCGCCGCGGCGCACGCATGACCCTGGTGATCACCGGCGGTGGCGGGCTGGCACTGATGGCGGGTGTGCTGCTGATCGGTAACAGCGTCGGCAGCTTCCAGCTGAGTGACATCCTGGCACCGGGAGCCGCTCTGACGGCGGACCCGCTCTACCCCTGGATGCTGGGACTGGTACTGGTGGGCGCCATGACCAAGTCCGCCCAGTTCCCGTTCCACCTCTGGCTTCCGAACGCCATGACCGCGCCCACACCGGTCTCCGCCTACCTGCACTCCGCCACCATGGTGAAGGCCGGCATTTTCCTGCTGGCGCGCCTCAACCCGGCCCTGGGCGATACGGAAGCCTGGCTCTACAGCATCTCGACCGCGGGCATGGCCACGCTCCTGACCGGCGCCTTCATTGCCATGTTCAAACACGACACCAAGGAGCTTCTGGCCTACTCAACCGTCAGTCATCTGGGCCTGATCACCCTGCTGATCGGGCTGAACACGCGCATGGCCATGGTTGCCGCCCTGTTCCACCTTTTGAATCATGCGCTGTTCAAGGCGCCGCTGTTCATGATGGCGGGTGCCGTGCAGAAAGCCACGGGTACCCGGGATATGCGCCGCATCAATGGTCTCTGGCGAACCCTGCCGGCACTGGCGGTGATGAGTGCGGTCGCTGCCGCCTCCATGGCCGGGCTGCCGCTGCTGGGCGGCTACCTGAGCAAGAAGATGTTCTTCATCGAGAGCATGAACGCGTCCGTAGTACTGCCCCTGCAATGGCTGACGCCGGCTCTCGCCGCCATCGCTGGCCTGTTTTCCGCAGCCTATTCCTTCCGCATCTTCCACAATGTCTTCTTCAACGGCCAGCCCCGGGACCTGCCGATCTGGCCCCCGAAGAACCCGGGCATTGGCATTCAGGTCCCAGTCGCCATACTCGCACTGGCCGTTGTACTGGTGAGCTGGCAGGCGGATGCGGTGGTGCACGGGGTCATCGGACCGGTCGCCTCGGCGGCTGAAGGCAGTATGCTGCCGGCATACGACATGCACCGTCTGCACCACATCGGTATTGCGTTCTTCATGAGCCTGGCGGCGATGCTCGGTGGCCTGCTGCTGTACATGGCCCGGGAGCCGCTGTTCCGGCTCTATGACCAGCTGCCGCCGGCGGACGCCCGGGAGATCTTCGAGTGGCTGATGACACGCACCGGCCGTGGTGCGGAACGACTGGTGCACGCCCTGGAAAACGGCTCGGTACAGCGCTACATCGCCCTGATCATTCTCACGGCCATTGCCCTGGCCGGGCCGGTACTGCTTTCCGGCATCCAGTGGCACGGCGGCGAGGCCCTGACCCCGGTGGATCCCCTGACCGGCATGGGTCTGGTGCTGCTGATGGCTACCGCTGTAGGTGTGGTGCTCGGCCACCACCAGCGCCTGTTCGCCCTGCTGCTGCTCGGTAGCGCCGGGCTCTTCGTAACGCTTACCTTCGCCCGTTTCTCCGCGCCGGATCTGGCTCTGACCCAGCTCTCTGTGGAGGTCATGGCGGTGATCATCATGATGCTGGCCCTGTCCTTCCTGCCCCAGACCACGCCCCGCGAATCCACCAGCTTCCGCAAGGGCCGCGACCTGGGCGTTGCCGCTCTGGGTGGGCTCGGGGTCGGCCTGGTGTCCTTCGCGATCATGACCCGCCCCCACAGCACCATTGCGGATTTCTTCCTGAGCCAGAGCAAGCCCGGCGGCGGTGGCAGCAACGTGGTCAACGTGATCCTGGTGGACTTCCGCGGCTTCGATACCCTGGGCGAGATCACGGTGTTGGGGATCGCGGCCGTGGCGGTTTTCGCCCTGACCCGTAATCTCCAGCTCAAGGACCGCATACCACAGGAACGGGACCAGTACTGGGCCTCCAACCCCCATCCGCTGATCCTGCGCACCATGGCGCGGCCGATACTGCCCATCGCGCTGATGGTCTCGGCCTACATCTTCCTGCGCGGGCACAACATGCCCGGCGGCGGTTTCATCGCCGGGCTGATCACGGCGGTCGCGCTGTCACTCCAGTACATGGCCGGCAGCCTGGCCTGGGCCCACGAGCGCATGCTCACCCCGTTCCGGCCCCTGATCGGGCTGGGGCTGCTGCTGGCCTGCGGTACCGGGCTGGGCAGCCTGGTATTCGGCGAGGCCTTCCTCAGCTCCTGGTTCGGGCATTATGAGCTGCCACTGCTGGGGCACCTGGAGCTGGCCACCGCCCTGCTCTTCGACCTGGGCGTATTCACCACCGTGGTCGGCGCCACGCTGCTGATCCTGGCCAACCTGGGCAAACTCATGACCGTGCACGGCCCCGGCAAGGAGATCGGATAGATGGAAGCACTCTACGCCATCGCTGTCGGCGTGCTCACCGCCTGCGGCATCTACCTGGTGCTGCGGGGGCGCACTTTCCCGGTCATCATGGGGCTGACCCTGCTGTCCCATGGTGTGAACCTCTTCCTGTTCGCCAGTGGTCGGCTGGCCCTCGCCGCCCCGGCGGTCATCGGCGAATCCGCTGACCCCACGGACCCGCTGCCCCAGGCGCTGGTCCTCACGGCTATCGTGATCAGCTTCGCCATGACGGCGTTCGTGGTAGTGCTTGCCCTGCGCGCCGCGTTGGAATTGCGCAATGACCACGTTGACGGTGTGGACCCGGAAGAGGACTGGCGCCCATGAATCACCTGCCAGTCCTGCCCATACTGCTGCCGCTGGTCACCGGTGCGCTGCTGATCACTCTGCCGCGCCTCAGCCTGAATACTGAGCGTTTCATCAGCCTTGGCGCCACTGTCGCCGGCCTCGGGCTGGCGCTATGGCTGGGGAGCACGGTGCTGGAACAGGGACGGCTGGTGTACGCTCTGGGCGGATGGGCACCGCCTTTCGGGATTGTGCTGGTACCCGACCGGCTGAGCATATTGATGCTCGTGCTTACCGCCAGCCTGGCCCTGCCGGCACTGATCTACGCCTGCCGGGGTGATGACGACGCCGGGGCGCATTTCCACGCCCTCTTCCAGTTCCAGCTCATGGGGCTCAATGGCGCCTTCCTGACCGGGGACATCTTCAACCTCTTCGTGTTCTTCGAGGTACTGCTGATCGCCTCCTATGCCCTGCTTCTGCATGGTGGCGGCACCGCCCGCAGCCGCGCCGGGCTGCACTACGTGATCATCAACCTGATCGGCTCTGCGCTTTTCCTGCTGGCACTGGGCATGCTCTATGGCCTGACGGGCACCCTGAACATGGCGGACCTGGCCGTGCGCATCAGCACCGCCCCGGCCGCGGACCAGCCCCTGTTGCAGGCCGCCTCGCTGGTGCTGCTGGTGGTCTTCGGGGTCAAGGCGGCACTGCTGCCGCTGCTGTTCTGGCTGCCGCGTGCCTACACCGCGGCCGCAGCGCCGGTGGCCGCCCTGTTTGCGGTCATGACCAAGGTCGGTCTGTACGCCATGATCCGTGTCTTTCCCCTGGTGTTCGCCCTGGATCAGCCGCTGGCGGCCCTGCCGGCCTGGCAGTGGCTCTGGCCCCTGGCGCTGGCCACCCTGGCACTGGGCGGCATCGGGGTTCTGGGCGCCACCAGCCTGCGCAACATGACCGCCTATATGGTCATCGTGTCTACCGGCACCCTGATGGCAATCATTGCCCTGGGCAGTGTCGAGGCGCTCGCCGCCGGACTCTTCTACCTGGTGCACACCACACTCCTCACCGGCGGGTTCTTCCTGTTCGCCGACCTGATTGCCCGCCAGCGCGGCTCAGCCGGGGACTACATGGTGGTCGCCGCCGCCATGAAGGATCGGCGCACCCTGGGCATCCTGTTTTTCTTTGGCGCCGTCGCCCTCGCTGGGCTGCCGCCGTTCAGCGGCTTTGTGAGCAAGGCATGGCTGCTTCAGGCCAGTCTCGAAGCGCAGGCAGCGGGCGTCTTCTGGCCGCTGTTGCTGGGCGCGGGTTTCCTGATGCTGATCGCACTGAGCCGGGCTGGCAGCAAGTTCTTCTGGCGCCAATCGGACGAAAGGGATCATTACTTCCGGGCGGACCGGATACGCCTGGCCTGCGTTCTGGCGTTGATCAGCTCCGGGCTGATCCTGAGCCTGGGAGCTGCGCCCCTGATGGCCTATGCTGAGACTGTGGCGGAACAGGTCATGGCCCCGCATGACTATGTCAGGGCCGTCCACGGGGCCGGTCTCGGACTGAAAGGAGGGCACTGACATGCCACTGCTGCCCCAACTGACCCACTGGTGGCCACGGCCACACTTTTCACTGTTCCTGCTGGTGCTCTGGCTGCTTCTGATGAGCTCGGTCAGTCCCGGCCAGGTGCTGATCGGGGCTGTTCTCGGCTGGCTGATCCCCTTCTCGACGCAGCAGTTCTGGCCGGAACGCCCGCACCTGCACAACCCGGGACGCCTGCTGCTCTACATGGCGCGGCTGCTGGTGGACATACTGCGCTCAAACCTGACCGTAGCCCGGTTGATCCTGCGCGATCCCGCGACACTGCAGCCGGGCTTCATCCGGTATCCACTATCGCTCACCGATGAGTTCGCCATCACCATGCTGGCCAGCAGCATCTCGCTGACGCCCGGCACCGTATCCGCCGGCCTGAGCCCCGACCGGCGCTACCTGCTGGTCCATGCCCTCCACCTGGAGGATGAGGCGGAACTCATCGACCAGATCCGGGCGCGCTACGAGACACCGCTCAGGGAGATCCTGGAATGACCGCCACTGTACTGCCCATCGCCCTTGCGCTGTTCAGCCTGAGCCTGCTGCTGAACCTGTACCGCCTGCTGCGCGGACCGGACATCATCGACCGGATCCTCGGCCTGGACACCCTCAACGTCAATGCCATCGCCGTGATCGTGCTGGGCGGCATCTACATGGACTCGTCGCTGATCTTCGAGGCGGCACTGCTGATCGCGCTGATGGGCTTTGTGGGTACAGTGGCCATGACGAAATACCTGGTGCGCGGGGATGTGATCGAATGATGGGACAAAGCGTGGCATTGCCGTTCTGGCTGGACGCACTGATCGCTCTGCTGCTGCTTGGCGGCGCGCTGGTGGCGCTTCTGGGCTCCATTGGGCTGGCGCGTATGCCGGATTTCTACATGCGCCTTCACGGCCCCACCAAGGCCAGCACCCTGGGCGTGGGCGCAACGCTGCTGGGTTCCATGATCTGGTTCGGCGTGGGTCATGAGGGCCTTAGCGTGCAGGAGATCCTGATCACGGTCTTCCTGTTCGCCACGGCCCCGGTCAGTGCCCACATGATGGCCCGGGCCGCGCTGCACCGGCGGGTGGCCTGCCGGGAGCGCACCCACGGCGAGCCCTGGGATGAAATGGATCGCCTGCCGGGTTACGTGGAGTCCTCTTCGTCCTCGGACAACCAGCGGTAGAGCGTCCGGCGGTTCACGCCCAGAATGCGCGCGGCCTGGCGCTTGTTGCCCTCCACCTGCGCCAGTACATGCTCCACATACCGCTGCTGCAGTGTCTCAAGAGTGGGCAGCGGCTCCCCCGTCTCCAGAAGCCCATGAGCCTCCTCGGTAGCCGCTTCAAACGTCTGCCCGGTGGCGCCACTCGCCTCGCGTACCCTGGGGGGCAGATGCTCCGGCAGGATCCGGTCGCCGTTGCAGAAGGTCACCGCGCGCTCCACCACATTCGCCAGCTCACGAATGTTGCCGGGATACTCATAGGCGCGCAGGCACGCGAGTGCGGCGTCATCAAAGCGCACATCACTGCGGTTGCCGCGCCGCAGCGAGGCTTCCAGGAA
>JBNJEG010000118.1:0-6367 GCA_051745655.1 Pseudomonadota bacterium | reverse complement strand
TTCCTGCCCGTCGACCAGCCGCTCCACGCGCTCCTGCAGGCGCACGAAACGCTGGGTCAGCTGGGACCGGGAACTGTCGATGGAATCGACCACGGATTCCAGCTCAGAAACGCGATCCCCAAGCTCTGCCACTTCCTCGTTATCGGATTGATCTTCTTCCAGCGAGGCCAGGTTGTTCTCCAGGCCGTCCAGACGCGCTTTCAGCTCTTCAAGCGCCAGACGACGGTCCTGCTCCAGGGACTGGATTCGGCTGTCCACATCCTCATCCAGCGACTGCACCTGCTCCTCCACCGAGGCACGCAACTCGTCCGCATCCGGCATGTCCTCAACGGAACGGTCCAGCTCATCCAGCCGTTCCCCGTGGTCTTCCTGCCCTGAGTCGAGCTCACCCAGGCGGGAGTCATGGCTTCCCACCTGCTCTTCGAGCTCCTCGATCCGGGGTCGATTGGTCTGGTGGGCAATAACCCAGAGCTTGCGCATCTCGCCGTCGAGCTCCTCGAGCTGTTCGGACACCGCCTGCCCACTCTGCTCGTTCTCCTCGTCCACCACGCCCAGCTCCATCTGGTTGGTACGGACATCGCTCCTGACGGTTGCCAGGGTCCGCTCGAGGGACGCAATCCGCTGGGCCTGCTCCCACGCGAGCCAACCACCGGCGCCAATACCGACCACCACCAGCGCCAGCATCAGCCAGAGCGGCCGGTGCCCGCCGCCGCCCTGACCACCGCCTTTCTCCTGGCGCTTCCTGCCCTGCCCGGACGTATTCTCGCGGTCCGCCAGCTGGTCCTCATCGGGTTTCAGTGATTCCATGCGCTTCTCCCAGCGTAATCGTTGCTGCCTTAGAACTGATCCATGGCATGGTACTCCCGGCGCGGCACAGCGCAAAGCCCGCTGCGCTGGTCACCATTTGCACTGCCGCGCCAGCGCGCATAGAATGTCGCGCTTTCCCGATGGACAGTGATGCGGAGTCATCCATGGCGCAACAGGCTCAGGTCGGACTCATAATGGGCTCAAAATCGGACTGGCCGACCATGGAACACGCGGCCACCGTGATGGACGAACTCGGCGTTGCCTATGAACGCCGCGTGGTGTCTGCCCACCGCACGCCGGACCTGCTCAGCGACTACGCCCGTGAGGCGCGTGAGCGTGGCCTCAAGGTCATCATCGCGGGGGCCGGCGGTGCGGCCCATCTGCCCGGCATGGTTGCGGCGCACACCACGCTGCCCGTTCTTGGCGTACCCGTGGAATCACGCACCCTCAATGGCGTGGACTCCCTCTACTCCATCGTGCAGATGCCTGGCGGCGTCCCTGTTGGCACGCTCGCCATCGGCAAGGCAGGGGCCCGCAATGCCGGGCTCATGGCGGCTCAGATCCTGTCGCTTTCCGATGCTTCTGTAGCACAGGCACTGCAGGCATTCCGGGAGAAGCAGACGCAGGATGTGCTCAACAGCCCGGATCCGGCCGCGGACTGAACCCAACGATTACGGCAGGAGGGCACGATGAGGATCGGTATTCTTGGCGCCGGCCAGCTTGGCCGCATGCTGACTCTGGATGGCATGCGCCTGGGCCACGAATTCAGCCTCTATGACCCTGCCGGCAAGGCCTCGGCAGGCGTGGGTACAGTCTACAATGATCCCGACGGCCGCCAGCTGGAAACCTTCCTCAACGAGGTGGACGTCGTCACCTACGAATTCGAGCACCTGCCGCTCGACCTGGTGAACAGTATTGCCATGGACAAGCCCGTGCATCCGGTTCCCAGAGCCCTGCAGTGCTGCCAGAACCGCACCCACGAGAAGGCCCTTTTCCGGGAGCTCGGCATCGATACCGCCGCGTTCGAGGTGGTTGATTCAGCCGAGACCCTCCAGGCCGCCACTCAACGGCTGGGCGGACGCGTGGTAGCCAAATCCGCCACCGATGGCTACGACGGCAAGGGCCAGGCTGTTCTGGATGACCCTGAACAGGCTGCCGAGGCCTGGCCACAAATCGGCTGTAACCGGGCCATTGCGGAATCCTTCGTGCCCTTCCACCGCGAACTTTCCATCGTGGCCGTGCGTGCACCGGATGGCGACATGGCGTTCTATCCGTTGGCGGAGAACATCCATCACCAGGGCATCCTGCGCTTTTCCATCGCACCCGCGCCACGCATCACGCCAGAGCTCGAGGAACAGGCCCAGCGCATGATCCGAACGCTCATGAACGAGCTGGGCTATGTCGGCGTGCTCGCCCTGGAAATGTTCGAGACGGATGAGGGACTGGTCGCCAACGAAATGGCACCCCGTGTCCACAACTCCGGCCACTGGAGCCAGAACGGGGCGGTGACCAGCCAATTCGAGAACCACATCCGGGCGGTTTCGGGGCTGCCGCTGGGTGAAACCGCGGCTTTCCAGCCCACCTGCATGATCAACCTGATTGGCGAGATCGGCCCGGTTCCGGACATCCTCAAACTGCCGTATACGCATCTCCACCTCTACGGGAAAGCCGGGCGCCCTGGCCGCAAGGTGGGGCATATCAATATCCTCGCGGATTCCCTGGAAGAGCTTCGCTGGCGGGCCATGAACACCGCCAGTCTGCTGCCCGGCTGCCCGGATTTCGACTGGCGCCCCTGATGGCGCAGAATCCTTGTCACTGGTTTTTTAGCTTTTTACAAAGACCTGCTACGCTTGTTCGTAGCCGGGGTTTCCCGGAGGGAGTGACAGGATTCCGGACTGATCCATGAGGACACTTTTCCAACCCGAACGCCGACTCGGTTACCGCATCCTGCGCTGGGTGCTGATTACGGCATTCACCGTCGGCCTGGTAATCGGCAGCATTCAGATCTTCATCGACTTCCGCACTGTATCCAACGAGCTGGATGAACGCGCCGACCAGACTCTGGCGCTGGTACGGGAGCCGGCGACCCAGGCGGTCTACAGCATTGATGAGGACCTGGCGGAACAGGTCATAGACGGGCTCTTCGAACAACAGTCCATTCGTGGCGCGGAGATCAACCACCCCGACGGCATGCCTCTGGCCCGGGACCAGCGCCCGCTGATCGACAGCCCCTACCGGTCACTGACCGATGCGATCTTCGGCCAGCAGCGAACCTACACCGTGGACCTCATGCGATCCCAGGCCGGTGACAGCATCCAGTACGGGACCCTGAATATCCGCGTGGATACAGCGCCCCAGGCCACGCTCTGGCTCGAGCGTGCCTTCCTGATCCTGCTTTCCGGCATCGCACGCGCCCTCATTCTCGGGCTGGTGCTCTATGTGGTTTACCACCTGTTGGTCACACGGCCACTGTTCCGGATCGCAGAGAATCTTGCCAAAGTGGACCCGGCCGACCCCGGCAAGCACCTGCTCGAAACACCGATTGGGCATGATCGGGACGAACTCGACACCTGGGTTCGCGCGACCAACGAACTTCTGACCTCCATATCGGAGACCCAGCAGAAGCATCAGGACGCCCAGGACCGGATCACACGCCTGTCACGCTACGACTCACTGACCGGGCTCCCCAACCGGGACATGTTCCTTAACCTGCTCAATGGCGCCCTGGAGAACGCCCGCCGCCAGCGGGGCATGGCCGCCATCTTCTGCATCGGGCTGGATGACTTCAAGACGCTGAACGAACAGTACGGCTTCTCCAGTGGCGACCGGCTCCTGCAGGTGATCGCCGAAAGGATCATGAACACCGACCAGAACAACCTGGTCAACGGTGGGCGGCTGGGCGCCGACCAGTTTGCCGTGATCCAGGGGGACATCAACGAGACCTACCAGGCGGCCGCCATGGCGGACTGGCTCCTGCACGAGATCAGCCGCCCAGTGAACATCAACGGCTCCGAACTCAATGTCACCGCCACCATCGGTGTGGCCGCCTACCCGGACGATGCCCTGCAGTCCGACCGGTTGCTGCAGAAAGCGGAGCAATCCATGACGCTCGCCAAGTCCGAGGGGCGCAACCAGTTCCAGTTCTACGTGGCAAGCGTCGACCAGGCCATTCGCGAGCGTAAGCACCTTGAGCGGGATCTGGACATGGCCCTCGCCCAGCGCCAGTTCTACCTCCTGTACCAGCCCCAGGTGGATATGGAGCATCGCCGGGTTCTGGGCGCCGAAGCGCTGCTGCGCTGGGAGCACCCCGAGCGGGGGCTCATCCCTCCGGACGAATTCATTCCACTGGCCGAGCTTAACCTCTCGATCATCGAGATCGGTTACTGGGTGCTGGACGAAGCCTGCCGACAGGCCCGGGAATGGATGGACCAGGGCCTCGGCCTGCGTATGTCCGTCAATCTTTCACCCGTGCAACTGCGCCAGAACAACATCGTTGATGTGATTCTCGGCATCCTGCGCCAGCATGACCTGCCGCCCTCGCGGCTGGAGCTCGAGGTGACCGAAACCAGTTTCATGCAGAACCTGGACGACGCCATCGGCAAGCTTTCACGCCTGCGCGACGAGGGGATCCGGGTGGCCGTGGATGATTTCGGCACAGGCTACTCGTCGCTGACCTACCTTAAGCGACTCCCCGTTCACCACCTCAAGATCGACAAGCAGTTCGTCCGGGACCTGCTCGCCAATGAAGAAGACACCCAGATCGCCAACACCATCATCGATCTGGGCCGAAGCCTTAACCTTGAGGTGATTGCCGAAGGCGTGGAAACCGAAGAGCAGAGCGTCTATCTGATTCACCGCGGTTGCGTCATGGCCCAGGGTTTCTTCTTCAGTAAGCCTGTCAGGGTCGACGACTTCCTCGCTTTCATCGACGCTTTCGACACACGACAGTAACACCACAGCCTTCACGGAAACCCGCTGTTACACCCGGTTGCACATTAACGGTGATCCATCCCGCCACGTAACAGCGGCGTAACCCTTGCCAAACAGTCAGTTACCCCCCTTTCCAGCGGTGCTGAGTATTGTCGTCACTGAACTCAACATGAGAACGGTGTCACAAAAAAATGCTCAGCAACCTGACCCCTTACCCAAGCCCGACAACGACGACATTGAAGGGACTGGCCCTCGCAGCCTCCCTTGCTATAACCGGGTGCATGGGGGGAGGTGGCAGCTCTTCCAGCGACTCTGGCGATACCGCCTCCACGGCAGCCTGCGGCGCAACCGAGGTCCGAAACCTGCTGGTGGACGAAAGCGGCAGCCACAATGAGGATCTTTCCCTGTGCTTCTCTGCGGATAACGCCGGCATTGAGGCTGACGGTCACGTAAGCGACCTCGAGTGGGATGGGAACAAGCTGGCATTCAGCACCAACCAGGTCGATCGGCCCCGCAGCACCGAGATCCGCATCCTGGACCCCGACGGGGCGACACAGGTCCGGATCAACGTGGTGGTCGAGAACGCCTCAGGCCGTGCCGATGAGGTTCGCGCCGCGCATATCGTCAACAACAGCGACGCCATCCGTGCGCTGGAGAATGACCGCCGGATCTATGCCTACACGCTGGAGACCGCCTACCTGGATGGCCAGATCAGCTGGTCGGAGCGACAGAGCATGCTGGCACGATGGACACCGGAGACCACACAGAGCCATGACATACTGTCCTCCAGGATCAAAGAAACCGAAGAAGTCCTCGAAGCCTATCGCAATGGGGAAGTCGGCGAACAACGTCTGGCAGAGGCCGCTGACAACGCGGTCGACTACCTGCCATCCCACGGTGATTACGGTGCCCAGAAGCTGGAGCAACTGGCTCGTGATGACCGGATTGACGTAACGGTACCGGATGTCAGTTTCGGTGTTCTGACCTATCGGTCAAGCGTTGAACAGGTGTCACGGCGCGTCGGCAACAGGGCTTACGGTGAACTGGAACAGGGGCAATGGGAATTTGACGACCGCTACCGCTTCCTGTCCGCTGTTGAAAATCTGGAGACAAATTCATGACGCGTCGGCTTTACAGTGCCCCCCTTCTCCTCGGCTTTCTGGCATCCATGCCCGCGCTCGGTGACGACTCGGACCTGCGTGCTCCCGCCGAAGACAGCACGTCCGGGCAAACCATGACCACCGCCGCAGAGTCCAGGGCCAATGGCGTCGTATCACTGGTCGTCCAGCGGCAGGACGGCGTGGGTTCCGTGGCTGGGCGCGTTGGCGCCGTTGTCGCCTCCACCTGGCAGAACACCGAAGTGCTCGAGATCCCCGCCTCCCAGGCAGAGGCCGTGGAAGCCCTGCTGCAGCTGACCCCCGGTATCGAGTCGGTGGAACGCGATGCCGTGGTCAGCACCCCGAACCCGAAAGCCGCCAGCGCGCCCTCCTCTGGCACAGTCAGCGCCCTGGGCGAAACCGAGAGCAGCTCCACCGGTCCTGATGATCCCAAGACTCGAGACCAGTACTGGTGGCGCAGTGTCGACCAATACGCCGGTGCCTCCAGTGTGGAACGGGCCTGGGAACGCTCG
>JBNJEG010000117.1:0-6395 GCA_051745655.1 Pseudomonadota bacterium | reverse complement strand
ACCGGATGAGCATTTCGGCACCAGACAGTAATTCCACGTTGGATCACCCTCTTACACAGCAATCAATGTTCAATGTCTCTTCCACTGCCTGTGCCCTGAGGAAACCGCTTCTTGTGAAAGCTGAATCGGGCTCTGTTCCACACTCTCCCGTGAGGAGGTTGGCTCCGGGACAACTGCACCCTGAGGGTAACGGTGTACAGTGGGTTGCGTGGTGTGGATGCGGAGGCATTACACTTCCGGGGTTGCCGCCATGCAATTCAACCGCGTACAGGCTCTGCCAATTCTGACAGGGTGTGCCGGAGTGTCAACCGTAACACCCTGCGTGACGGCACATTTTGCGATCACGCTGGAATGGTCTAAATTCGGGACAGGACTGTTCCGAACCACAGGGCCCCAAAATGCGCAGATTACGCCAACTCCTCGTGCTCCCCGCCATCGTACTCGCCCTTCCGGCGAGTGCCGAAATCTATCGCTGGACCGATGACACCGGCGAGACCCATTTCGGCGCGAACCCACCGGCAGGCGTGGACGCAAAGCCCGTATCCACAGCCCGGACCAACACCATCGAAAACGCCTCGCGACAGTCGGAAGACGAAAACAAAGAAGAAGCTGCTCAGGAGGAGGCGCCATCCAACAGCCAGGGAGATGGCGGACAGAACCCGGAGGATCAGAAAGAAAGGGAGGAGATCCGCGAGCAGAACTGTGAAGCCGCCCGCGAGGCACTGAAGACGCTTGAGCAGAATGCCCGCGTGCAGGTCATGGAGGATGGTGAGCGCCGCTACCTTTCCCCGGAGGAAAAGGAAGCGGAACGTGAGCGCTACGAAAAGATCCAGGACGAGAACTGCGACTGAGGCGTAAAGCCTCAGGCTACAGTGAAGTGGAAGGCATCGCCTTCCACGTCCGCCCGAATGGTACTGCCCGGCGAGAACACACCCTCCAGCAGCTGCTGGGAAAGCGGATTCTCTATGTAGCGCTGGATCGCCCGCTTGAGCGGCCGCGCGCCGTAGACCGGGTCGTAGCCGACACCGGCGATCTTTTTCATCGCTTCCTCGGACAGCGTCAGGGACAGCTCCTGCTCGGCCAGGCGCTCATTGAGCAGGTCGAGCTGAATCTGGGCAATGCCCTCGATCTGATCCTCGTCCAGCGGATGGAAGACCACCACATCATCCACCCGGTTGATGAACTCGGGGCGGAAGTGGGTGCTCACCACATCCATGACGGAGCTCTTCATCTGCTCGTACTGACCTTCGCCAGCCATGGTCTGGATGATGTCCGAGCCCAGGTTGGAGGTCATGACGACCACGGTGTTGCGGAAATCCACCGTACGCCCCTGACCATCGGTCAGGCGGCCGTCGTCCAGCACCTGCAGCAGGATGTTGAAGACATCTCCGTGGGCTTTCTCCACTTCATCCAGCAGTAGCACTGAGTAGGGCCGGCGCCGTACGGCCTCGGTGAGATAACCGCCCTGCTCGTACCCGACATAGCCCGGCGGCGCACCAATCAGCCGCGCCACGGAGTGCTTCTCCATGAACTCGGACATATCAATGCGCACCATGGCGTCTTCGGTATCGAACAGGAAGTGAGCCAGCGACTTGCAGAGCTCGGTCTTGCCCACCCCGGTCGGGCCCAGGAAGAGGAAGGAGCCATTGGGCCGGTGCGGGTCAGACAGCCCGGCACGGGAACGGCGCACTGCGTTGGCCACAGCTCGTACCGCCTCGTCCTGGCCGATCACCCGCTCATGCAGGCTCTCTTCCATGCGCAGGAGCTTCTCCTTTTCACCCTCGAGCATCTTCGAGACCGGGATGCCCGTCCACTTGGCGACGACCTCGGCGATCTCCTCATCCGTTACCCGGTTGCGGAGCAGTTTCATCTCCATCATCTCGGCCTGGCTGGCCATGTCGAGCTGACGCTCCAGCTCCGGGATCCGGCCGTACTGGATCTCGGACATGCGCTGGAGGTCACCGCTGCGGCGGGCATTGTCCAGCTCGATCCGGGCTTCCTCGAGCTGCTCCTTCACCTTCTGGGCGCCGTGGAGCGAGGCCTTCTCGGTATTCCAGACCTCTTCCAGGTCCGCGTATTCCTTCTCCAGGCTCTCGATCTGTTCGGACAGTTCATTCAGGCGCTTTCGGGATGCCTCGTCCTTCTCCTTCTTCAGCGCCTCGCGCTCGATCTTGAGCTGGATCAGACGGCGCTCCAGACGGTCCAGGGACTCGGGCTTGGAGTCCATCTCGATCCGGATCTGGCTGGCCGCCTCGTCCACCAGGTCGATGGCCTTGTCCGGCAGCTTGCGGTCCGTGATATAGCGGTTCGAGAGCTTGGCGGCGGCGATGATGGCGCCATCGGTCACTTCCACCCCGTGGTGGACCTCATAGCGCTCCTTGAGCCCGCGCAGGATGGCGATGGTGTCTTCCTCGCTCGGCTCGTTGACCATCACCTTCTGGAAACGACGCTCCAGAGCGGCATCCTTTTCGATGTTCTCGCGGTACTCGTCCAGGGTGGTCGCGCCAACACAGTGCAGCTCGCCGCGCGCCAGGGCCGGTTTGAGCATGTTGCCCGCGTCCATGGAGCCCTCTGCCTTGCCGGCACCGACCATGGTGTGGAGCTCGTCAATGAACAGGATCACCTGCCCTTCTTCCTTGCCGAGCTCGTTCAGTACCGCCTTGAGGCGTTCCTCAAAGTCACCGCGGTACTTGGCACCGGCCAGCAGCGCGCCCAGGTCCAGCGCGAGGACGCGCTTATCCTTCAGACCATCGGGCACTTCGCCGTCCACAATGCGCTGTGCCAGCCCCTCAATGATCGCGGTCTTACCCACGCCGGGCTCACCGATCAGAACGGGGTTGTTCTTCTGGCGACGCTGCAGGACCTGGATGGTCCGGCGGATCTCATCGTCACGACCGATGACCGGGTCAAGCTTGCCGTCACGCGCACGGGCGGTCAGATCCAGTGTGTACTTGTCCAGTGCCTCACGGTTCTCCTCGGCAGACGGATCATCCACGGTCTCGCCACCGCGCATGCTGTCGATGGCACGCCCCATGGCCTCCTTACCGACGTTGTACTCCTTGAAGAGCTTACCCAGCGGTCCCTTGTCCTCGGTTGCGGCCAGCAGGAAAAGCTCGCTCGAGATGTAGCCGTCGCCGCGCTGCTGGGCCAGCTTATCCGCCATGTTGAGCAGACGGCCCAGCTCCTGACCCATCTGCACATCACCCTGGTTGTCCTTCACGCGCGCCAGGTTGTCGATGCCATCAACCACGGACTGGCGGAACCGGTTCGGGTCCACGCCCAGCTTCTGCAGCAGCCCTCGGGTGCCACCGTCCTTCTGGTCGAGCAGCGCCTGCATCAGGTGCAGCGGCTCAATGGTGTTGTTGTCGTTCCCGACTGCCAGCGACTGGGCGTCCGCCAGCGCGGTCTGGAGCCGGCTCGTCATCTTGTCAATTCGCATCTATTGGATCCCTCACTGATTTCTGAACCGTGACGGCTGTCCGCCAACGGTTTCTGACTTTGCCTTTGTGAGGAGATATTGGGGCTATTGTGGGCTCTTCAAGCGCTGTCAAGCCAGATCAGCGACGCCATCCGTCCAGTGGTGCCGTCGCGTCGGAAGGAATAGAAATCAGCTTCGTCGGAAAAGGTGCAGGCACAGCCCCCGAAAACGCGGGTCACGCCAGCGGTTTCCAGGCGCTGCCTGGCAAGACCGTATAGGTCCGCGTACCAGGTTTCGCCCAGCGAGGAGGCCGGTTGGAAGTGGAAGTCGGCGTCCGGGTCGTCCGCCGTGAACGCTGCGCGGACCTCATCACCGACCTCAAATGCGGAAGGGCCGATCGCCGGGCCCAGGTAAGCGATCACCTGCGAGGGATCTGGAAACACATGCAGCGCCGACTCAAGCACGCCGGCTGCAAGACCGCGCCAGCCCGCATGGGCCACGGCGACACGCGTCGCCGAGGTATCGCAGAACAGGACCGGAAGGCAGTCCGCCGTCATCGCCACGCAGGCCTGGCCCGGCTGGTCCGTCCAGGCCGCATCCGCCACGGGCGTTGCTTCCACGGCCGGCACACGCACGAGCCGATTGCCGTGGACCTGCTCCAGCCAGTGGACCGCCCCCACCCCAAGGCCACTCATCCGCAGGAGCTTTTCCCGGTTGGCCTGGACTGCGGACGGGTCATCATTCACATGAACCCCGAGATTGAAACTGTGCCAGGGCCCCTGACTGACACCGCCCCGGCGGGTCGTGATCAGGGAGCGCACTCGCTCGGGGGCTGGCCATTCGGGAACAAAGGCACTTTCATCAGGATCCGGCCTCATGATTCAGGGCGCCTCTCAACAAAGGCTTTCAGGGCATCCAGGAGTTGCTGCAAGTCGTCCGGAAGCGGCGCTTCCCATTCGCAGAACTCTCCGGTTGCCGGATGTGCGAGCTCCAACCTGACAGCATGCAGGGCCTGGCGCCGAAACCCCTCGAGCACCGAGCGGAGTTCCTCATCGGTGCCCCGGGGATAGCGCGTGCGCCCGCCGTAAACCGGGTCACCCAGCAATGGATGGTGCATATGGGCCATGTGCACCCGGATCTGGTGGGTCCGCCCGCTCTCCAGCTGACAGCGGATGTGACTGAAACCCGCCATGCGGGCGATCAGGCGGTAATGCGTCACGGCGGGGCGGCCATCAGGCACCACCGCCATTTTCTTGCGCTGCTGGGGGTGGCGGCCAATCGGCTGATCAATACGACCGCCACCGGTCAGCTCACCCACACAGACCGCCTGATATTCCCGCCCCATACGCCGTTCCTGGAGTTGCTCGACCAGTGAGGTATGGGCTTCAAGGCTTCGGGCCACCACCATGATGCCGCTGGTGTCCTTGTCCAGCCGGTGCACGATGCCCGCCCGCGGAATCCGGTCCAGCTCCGGGAAACGGTGGAGCAACGCATTCACCAGGGTACCCGCCTCGTGACCGGCGGCGGGGTGGACGACCAGGCCGGCGGGTTTATTGAGAACGATCAGGTGCTCATCCTCATGGATGATGTCCAGGTCTATCGGCTCGGCCTCCCAGGTCACCTCCGCCTCCAGTTCAGCCACGACCTCAACCCGGTCATCCACCAGCACCTTATCGCGGGGCCGGCGCGCCTCGCCGTTGACCGTCAGGGCCCCGGAACGCACCCAGCCCTGGATACGTGAACGTGAATGCTCCGGCATCAGCCGTGCCACGGCCTGGTCGAGCCGCTGTTCGCTGAGTTCCGGCGGTACGCTGAAACTCGCCTCGATGCGCTCTGTCCCGCTTGTCATGTATTCCGTTATCCTGCCCTGTATGCTGGTTCCGATTCATGATCCCGGCCGTTACAATGGCCGTCAACTGACACCCGCTCACAGTATACAGGTAATCGCATGACGCGCCGGTCGCAGCTCCACTCCCAAGACTCTTTTCAGCGCATCGCGGGCAGGTTACTCGCCCCCGTCCTCACAGCCCTTCTTCTGGCCGGTTGCGCCAGTACCGACGAGGAGACGCTGCCCGAGGAGGAATATTATGACCAGGCGCGCAACGCCATGGACTCGGGCAATTTCGAATCCGCCCAGCAGAACCTGGAGTCGCTGGAGACCTACTACCCGTTTGGGCGGTACGCGGAGCAGGCGCAGCTGGACCTGATCTATGCCCGCTACCAGAACATGGACCTCCAGGGCTCGCGCAGCGCGGCTGACCGCTTCCTGCGGCTCAACCCGCAGAGCGAAAACGCCGCCTACGCCCTCTACATGCGCGGTATCGCTTCCTATTACATGGATCTGGGGCTGGCCGCCCGTTACTTCCCCATTGAGGTGGACGCCCGGGATCCGGGCCAGCAACGCCAGGCCTTCGATGACTTTGAACAGCTGGTCAACCGTTACCCTGACAGCCAGTACGCAGCGGACGCCCGCAAGCGCATGATCGCTATCCGCAACCGGATGGCCGGCAAGGAACTTTCAGCCGCGGAGTACTACATCAAGCGCGAGGCCTATGTCGCGGCCCTGAACCGTGCCCGGACCGTGGTCGAGGACTACAGCCGGACTCCGGCCGTTGAAGAGGCGCTGGTGATCATGGCGGAAATGTACGCACGTCTGGGCCTCAGACAGGATCGCGAGGATACGGCCCGCGTGCTGGCCGAGAACTACCCTGAAAACCCGGCACTGAACGAGGACGGCGAATTCACCCGCCAGAGCTTCGGCCTCAGGGACCGCTCGCTCACCAGCGTGATGACCTTTGGTCTTTTCGGTGGGCGGGAAGACGACGAGTAACGCCGTCAGTCGCCGGCCTTCCAGCGGTTGGTAATCGGGTAACGCCGATCCCGACCAAATCCGCGCCGGGTGATGCGGGTGCCGATGGGGGCCTGGCGGCGCTTGTACTCATTGATGTCCACCAGGCGGACCGCCCGCATCACATCC
>JBNJEG010000116.1:0-6405 GCA_051745655.1 Pseudomonadota bacterium | reverse complement strand
GGCCGACCACCCAAATGGCTTCGGGTTTCACGTATCCGAGTGTAACCCACACCCGGCACCCCCTCTCAGGGATTATCAAATGCAGCCTTCAACGCCCGGCGATAACGCTCAGCATTCTCAACGTAATGCTGGGCACTGTACTCCAGCATGGATTGCTGCTGCTCGCTGAGAGTCCGCTTAATGGTTCCGGGAGAGCCGACAACCATGGAACCGTCGGGCACCTCCATCCCTTCCGGAATCAGGGTGTTCGCACCGATCAGGCAGTGTTTCCCGATACGGGCCCGGTTCAGGACCACTGCATTGATCCCGATCAAGCTGTAATCGCCCACCTCGCAGCCGTGCAGCATGGCCTGGTGACCTACGGTCACTCCACGACCCAGCGTAAGCGGAATACCGGGATCGGTGTGCAGCACGGCCCCATCCTGGACATTGCTGTCTTCCCCGACTGTCATCAGGTCGTTATCGCCCCTGATCACCGCGTTGAACCAGACGCTGCTCCGCGCCTCCAGGACCACCGAGCCGATGATGGTGGCATTGTCGGCAATGAAATGGCCGTCGCCCCGGATTTCGGGCCGGCGATCTTCGAGTTCGTGGATCATGGTCACCCCTCGCGTGGTGGTTTTGTTATATCTATGGAGGCGTCGAACGCCATGTTGAGGCACTCAACCAGAATGACGGCGGAGAGCCCCCAGATGTCATGCTCCTGCCAGCGGTAACACGGCACGTAAAGGCGCCAGTCGTGAACGCTGATCTCGTCGGTCCGGCTGCGCTGGTCATCCAGAAGCCAACGCACGGGAACCTGGAAGATACTCTCAACCTCGCCAGGCTCCGCCCGATAGGGGTAGGTTTCCGGAACCAGGCCTACATAGGGCGTCACCAGAATACCGTGAAGGGAGACGACCTGGCTCAGCTGACCCATCAACTCTACCCGATCCGAAGGCAGGCCGATCTCCTCTTCGGTTTCACGGAGCGCTGTTACCTCAGGGCCTTCGTCCTCCTCGTTGGCCATGCCGCCCGGGAACGCGACCTGGCCGCTGTGCGGCCCATTACGGGCAGCCCTGCGGGTCAGCACAATTTGCGGATCCCGGGCATCCGTAATAGGAACCAGCACACTGGCACGCGGATACGCCATAGGCAGTGCCCTGGGGCTGTATTGGGTGAAGCGTTTCAGCAGATCCTCTTTCACAGGTGTGACCCCGAATTCCCGATAGGATTCGACATTATGAGATAATACAGATAGCCGCAATGGCCACCAGGTCAACCAGCAGCGCTGGCCTGGCGTATACAGGCGGAGACTCACTTTCAGGGAGACGGGCATGCAGTACTGCAGCAGCTGCGGGGCAAATGTGGAATTCAGGGTACCGGAAGGAGATGACCGGGAGCGCCACGTGTGCCACAACTGCGGCACCATTCACTACATCAACCCTCGCATCGTTGCGGGCACCATTCCTGTCTGGGAGGACAGGGTGCTGCTGTGCCGGCGTGCCATCGAACCCCGTTACGGCTTCTGGACACTTCCAGCGGGCTTCATGGAAAACGGAGAAACCACGACCGAGGCAGCACTCCGGGAAACACTCGAGGAGGCGGAAGCGAGAGTGGAACTCGACGGTCTTTATTCAGTACTGAATGTTCCCCATATCGACCAGGTGCACATGTACTTTCGCGCCCACCTGATTGATGGCCAGTTTGGCGCTGGCCCGGAATCCCTCGAGACTGCCCTGTTCCAGGAGACCGACATCCCCTGGGATAACCTGGCGTTCCCCACGGTGACCGAAACGCTCAGCCGCTACTTTCGTGAGCGCAACAGTGCCAGCGCCCGCTATGAGGTGGTGGTGGATGACATCCGCCGGCGCCTGGGCCGGAACAGCTGACTGCTCAGAAGTCCTCCATGCGGTAGACCTCGTAGGCTGGCTCCTCATAGGGATGGCCGGCCTTCAGGGCCCGGATGACAGCCCGGATCAGGTCATCCTCACAGACCAGCTCCACACGATACTCCGCAACGGTCTCGATCTGACCCTGCTGCCCTATGAACGGCTGGCTGCCATCCGTGGGGCGGAACTGTCCCTGCCCCTTAGTCTGCCAGCAGCAACTGTCATAATTACCGATTTTACCCCCACCGGCAGCAAAGATGGCGGTCTTCGTCTGCTCCAGATAATCCTCCGGAACGAAGAAGCAGATCTTGTACATAATGCGTCTCCCGAGGCCCCTTTAAGTTACTCACAGAATCTGTGGAAAACTCTGTGAACAATTTATGGGAACAGCCCGCCAACCCGCTCAGTGACGGGCTTACCCTCTCATTGATGAGATTTTCACCGAAACCTGTTTTTTGTTTATTTTCAGCGTCTTAAAAGCGTTGAGTATTTATTCAACATTTAGGTTCGATTTCCTACTTAAACCCGCCGTGCCTCATAACCAAATGTGAATAACGATGCTGTGTCAAGACCTTAACCGACCCATTTACGGGCATTTCGGAACAATCTGAGCCAGGCGCCGTCCTCCCCCCAATCATCCGGATGCCAGCTGCACTGGAGCGAGCGGAACACCCTTTCAGGGTGGGGCATCATGATGGTCGCCCGGCCGTCATCCGAGCAGAGCCCCGTAATGCCATCCGGAGACCCGTTGGGGTTATACGGATAACGCTCCGCGGTCCGGCCGTAATGATCCACATACCGCAGAGCCAGCTGATCACTATCCTTCAGCCCCTGAAGATCCCGATCATTACGGAATTCCGCCATACCCTCGCCATGCGCAACCGCAATCGGCAGCCTTGAGCCGGCCATACCGCTGAAGAAGGCAGAACGGGATTCGGGCACCTCAACCATCACCGTGCGTGCCTCAAACTGCTCAGAGCGGTTACGGACAAATCGCGGCCAGTGAGTCGCGCCAGGAATCAACTCACGCAACTCCGCCAGCATCTGACAACCATTACAGACCCCGAGGGACAGCGTATCTGGACGTTCGAAAAAGCTCTGGAACTGTCCCCGCGCCCTCTGGTTGAACAGAATGGATTTCGCCCAGCCTCCTCCGGCTCCCAGCACATCGCCAAAGGAAAAGCCACCGCAGGCAACCATCACGTTGAACTCGTCCAGGGTCATCCGGCCGGAGAGGATGTCACTCATGTGCACATCCATGGTATCGAAGCCGGCCCGGTCAAACGCTGCCGCCATTTCGGTCTGACCGTTAACGCCCTGCTCTCTTAATACGGCCACTGATGGGCGTGCACCCGTATTGATCATGGGTGCCACGATATCGTCGGCAGGGTCGAAACTGAGTGTCGCCGTCAGGCCCGGATCCTCATCATCCACCAGCGCCTGGAACTCCTCGTCCGCACAGTCGCTGTTGTCGCGAAGCGCCTGCAGGCGGTAACTCGTCTCGGCCCATTTCTGCTGCAGCTCTGCGCGTCCGCGCTCGATCAGGGCCTGCCCCTGGAAGCTGAAGCAAAGGCGCTGATCCGTGGCCGGCGCCCCGATCATGGCAATATGCCCCGAGAGTCCCGCTTCGTCCATGGCCGCCAGCACCGGGCTGACATTGTCTCTCGTCACCTGGATTACGGCGCCCAGTTCCTCATTGAACAGCTCACGCACGAGGTGTGTGCTGTCCTCCAGAAGTGAATCCAGAGTGATCGCGAGACCAGTCCGCCCGGCAAAAGCCATCTCGCAGAGCGTTGTGAACAGACCGCCATCGGAACGGTCATGGTACGCCAGCAGCAGGCCGCGGCGGTTCAGGGCCTGGATCGTATCGAAAAAGGACCGCAGGTGCTCCGGCTTGCCCACGTCCGGTGCGACCGCCCCCATAGCGCCGTAGGCCTGGGCCAGCGCCGAGCCACCAAGACGGTTCCGGCCCTCACCGAGGTCGATCATGATCAGTTCAGTGGGGCCCTGATCAGTCCTCAGCTCCGGCGTCAGCGTCCGCCGGACGTCATCCACCGGTGCAAAGCCTGTGGTCACCAGCGACAGGGGCGAAGTAACACTGCGCGACTCACCGCCCTGCGACCAGACGGTTTTCATGGAAAGCGAATCCTTACCCACGGGAATCGTGATCCCCAGCTTGGGGCACAGATCCATGCCCACCGCGCGCACCGTCTCGTACAGGTTTTCATCCTCGCCAGGATGACCCGCGGGCGCCATCCAGTTGGCGGACAGACTGATCCTGCTGATGTCTCCAATGGGCGCGGCTGCGAGGTTAGTCAGGGTCTCGCCCACCGCGAGACGACCGGAAGCCGGCGCGTTGATGCACGCCACCGGCGGCCGCTCCCCCATGGCCATGGCCTCGCCGGTGTAGCCCTCGAAACTGCTGGCAGTCACTGCCACGTCCGCCACCGGCACCTGCCAGGGCCCCACCATCTGGTCACGCGCCACCTGGCCGGTAATGGAACGGTCACCAATGGTGATCAGGAAGCTTTTGGAAGCAACTGACGGTATCCGCAGCACCCGGTCAATGGCGTCATCCGGATCCAGTGTTTCGCTGTTGAATACCGGCTTGGTAAAGCTGGCGCGCCGAACTTCCCGGTGCAGGCGTGGCGGCTTGCCGAACAGAACCTGCATCGGCAGGTCCACGGCGTTATTGTCGAAATAGGCATCATGGACAGCCAGGTGAGGCTCTTCCACGGCATCGCCAACCACTGCGTAGGGGCAGCGTTCCCGCCGGCAGATGAGGTCAAACCGGTCCAGGTCATCCGCCGCAACAGCCAGCACATACCGCTCCTGGGCCTCATTGCACCAGATTTCCAGCGGCGACATCCCCGGCTCGGCATTGGGCACTTCCCGAAGCTCGAAGCGACCACCGCAGCCACCGTCCTTCACCAGCTCTGGCAGGGCGTTGGACAGGCCGCCCGCGCCAACATCATGGATAAACGCGATGGGATTGCCCTCGCCCATCTGCCAACAGCGGTCAATCACTTCCTGGCAGCGGCGCTGCATTTCCGGGTTTTCCCGCTGTACGGATGCAAAATCCAGGTCCTCGGCGCTGGCGCCGGAGTCCATGGAGGAAGCCGCGCCGCCCCCCAGGCCAATCAGCATGGACGGACCGCCCATCACAATCAGTCTTGAGCCCGTCGGGATCGCATCCTTGTGGACATGATCCTCGCGGATGTTCCCCAGGCCGCCGGCAATCATGATTGGCTTGTGGTAACCGCGATATTCCACCCCGTTTACGCCGGGCACCTTCTGCTCGAAGGTCCGGAAGTAACCGGTCAGGTTGGGCCGGCCAAATTCGTTGTTGAAGGCCGCGCCACCAATGGGGCCATCCAGCATGATCGACAGCGGCGAGGCCATGCGCCCGGGCCGGCCCGGACTGTCTTCCCAGGGTTGCTCGAAACCGGGAATCTGAAGGTTCGAGGTAGTAAAGCCGGTCAGCCCCGCCTTGGGTTTGCCGCCCAGGCCGGTGGCCCCCTCATCCCGGATCTCACCGCCGGACCCTGTAGCGGCCCCGGGATGCGGCGAGATGGCCGTCGGGTGATTGTGGGTCTCGACCTTGGCCAGGATGTGGATGGGCTCGCTGTGATAGCGGTACCGCTGGGAGGACGGATCCGGGTAGAACCGCTGCCCCTGCGCCCCTTCAATGACCGCAGCATTATCACGATAGGCCGAAAGCACCCCGCAGCCACCGACCTCATGGGTATTACGGATCATGTCGAACAGCGATCGATCCTGCTCGACCCCGTCAATGGACCAGGACGCATTGAAGATCTTGTGCCGGCAGTGCTCCGAGTTCGCCTGGGCGAACATCATCAGCTCCACGTCGGTGGGGTCACGTTCCAGCCCCGCAAAGGCGTCCGCCAGGTAGTCGATCTCGTCGCCGGCCAGTGCCAGCCCGAGCCGTTCATTCGCCTCAGACAGTGCGGCACGCCCCTCGGCCTGCACCGGCACGGTTTCGAGCGGCTTGGGCGCCTCCTCGTTGAACAGCAACTCCGCCCCGGCCATCTCGTGGAAGACCCGCTCGGTCATGCGGTCGTGCAGCAATGCTGCCAATGACTCCCGCTCGGCCAGTTCCAGCTTGCGACTGGCCCGCAGGTAAAAGGCAATGCCGCGCTCCACCCGACGGACTTTCGTCAAGCCGCAGTTATGCACAATATCGGTCGCCTTGCTGGACCACGGCGAGATGGTGCCAGGCCGTGGCACCACCAGGAAAAGCACGCCCTCCAGCGCCTGTGCCTGCCAGCGCGGACCATAGGTCAGCAGGCGGTTGAGCACATCCAACGCACTGCTGTCGAGTTCACCGTCCAGGTCAACAAAGTGCATGAATTCAGCATAAAGCGACTCGATGGCGGGACAGGTCGCCTGTATCCGCTGCATCAGCCGTTCTCTGCGAAAGGCGGAAAGGGCCGGAGCGCCACGAAGTTCCAGCATGGGTCTATGAGCCTCGTTGATGGGCCGGGAATTCGGGTAGGATTTGCGGAGCGCGTAT
>JBNJEG010000115.1:0-6469 GCA_051745655.1 Pseudomonadota bacterium | reverse complement strand
GGTGGGCAGTACCTGTACGTGGAAGCACGGCCATCAACCCGCGAGACCGAAGCGGGGCCTAACCCGCCGCGAGACATGCTGGAGGGCCTCATCTCGGATTTCGCCCACCGGTACGAAACCCGCGTCGCCTACTGGCGGGAGCAGCTGGAAGCAGCCTCACGAGCGGGTAAGCGATGCATGCTCTGGGGCGCGGGATCCAAGGGCGTCACCTTCGCGAACATCATGCGCGAATCCAGCGCGCTAGTGGGTATTGTCGACATCAACCCCCACAAACAGGGCCTGTTTGTGCCGGGCACGGGCACCCGAGTGGTAGGGCTCGATGAACTCAGCGAACTGGCCCCCGATGAAGTCTTTCTCATGAACCCCCTGTATCTCGATGAAATACGCCAGTCGATGAAGGGACAGAGGGTGAACGCGGACATCACCCTCGTTTGACATTATTTAATAATTACCTATAGTCTTACGAAGCTTTTGCCGTCATGGCCGTTAGCAGGGATGCGGATTCGGCCGGGCATAAGCGAACGTTGATCGGTGCTGTGGTGCACCATTCGTTGTCCTGTGCGGGAGTCGACTTGCGCGTTTGACGGGGTTGATTCCGGTGCTTTCAGGTATCTCTGTTCGGAGACCGTAGTGCGAACAGTCACGGGTGCACGCGTTCCAGCGCGAGCGCTGTTCATTGCCAGCCTCCTATCCATGGTGCTGCCTCTGCCTGCCCATGGCAGCGACGGCGAGTACCGCCTGCTTGAGCTCGACGGCTACAAAGTGAAGTGGGGCGAGCAGGAGCTGGGCGTGGGCGCGAGCGTCAGCTACGCCTTCGCTGACAAAACGCTACAATTCGCAAATGCCCGTAACTGTCGTGACCTGTCACCCGTAAAAGCCCTCTCCGAAAAGGGTCTGCCCAGGGAGACGCTCGCGCGCGAGACCGCGGCCGCGTTTCGAGTCTGGGAGGGCGCCGCGGGTCTGTCCTTTTACCAGGTCACCGATGCCCAGGATGCAGACATTGTCATCGGCGCCCAGGGCCAGCCACGCGGTCGGGCATTCGCCAATGTATCCTACGCCTCCGGCCCGAAGAAGGAGGATGTGCGCGCCATCGACCAGGCACTGGTATGCCTGAACCCCGACGAGGAGTGGAAAGTTGGGTTCGACGGCGACACGGATACCTACGACATCCGCTACACGCTGATTCACGAGATTGGCCACGCCATCGGCCTGGACCATCCCGGCCCTTCCGGGCAGGTGATGGGGTTTCGCTATACCGAAACGTTTGACGAGCTTCAGGGCGGCGATCTGGACGGTGTCCGGCGCCTCTATGGACATGATGCCGATAACCACAGCCTGGCCAATAGCGTCAGCCCCCAGTCCTCGGGGCAATATCGCGCCAACGACCTGATCGGTAATGCGGTAATGGATACGGCTGAGGACGAAAAGATTGGATCCGTCAGTGATCTCATCATTGATCGGGACGGCAGTGTCCTGGCGGTGGTCGTGGACAACTTCCTTGGCATCGGTGAAAAGAACATCACGCTTCCCTGGAACAGGGTGGAGATGGCACGGGATGCCGATGAAGAGGAAGCGGTTCTCCGCGTCAACGCGGATGAAGACGACCTGGACAGCGCCCCCGCTCACGGGGGCGCGCCAACCTTCCCTACATCACCGGATTCCACCTGACATCAGAAGTTGTAACCCAGGCCCACGGTATAGGCCCAGATTCCGTCGTCCTGGAACGCGTCGGTCGCGTCATCGGTGCTGCTGAACAGGAACTGGTACTCGGCGCGGGCGAGGAAATAGGTCTTAGACCGCACGTAGTACTTGATGCCTGTTTCCAGACCGGCGAAGGCGCTGTCTTTAACGCCATCACCATAGATGCCGCCAAGACTGGCACCGACCAGGGGCCGCGCGCGATCATTAAGGAACTGGTAGTTGACGTAACCACGGGTTGAGCCGTTCCAGAAATCATCCGTGACGCCCTCGCCTTCGACATCCGCATAGTTAAGGCTTTGCCGGATACCAGCAACCATTTCATCCCGCAGATACCATCCCAGATCGCCGCTCATACCGAAGCTACTGCTATTGAAATCCCGGTCGCTACTGCCGGTGCCGGAGAGGGAGAATTCGCCGTCGCCCTCGCTCGGGCCGACCCCTGTGGATTGTGCGGATGCCGCCATGGGCATTGCACCAAGAAGACAGAGAGTGAGTGCCGCCGTTTTGACTTTGATCATGGGAAGCTCCTTGCTTGCATTGTTCAGATGCGCCGTCACGTTACCTGTGGCGCGGAGTGTGGCGCGGCGGATACCACGACAATCAACCGGCGCGAGCACATACCTTCAGCATCGGCCCAAAGCCCCCAAATGTCTGTACGCAAACGCACATTAGGGCGCTGGTAGAAGGCAAGGTCACCACCACCTCGACATCATCGGCTTGACGGTAAGTCCGTGCACAACGATCGAGAGCGCAACGACAACCAGCGTAATGTGGATCAGTTCCACGGCCAGGTCTTCGGGCAGTCCAATGACGATCGCGAACATCAGGTAATAGATCGAGCCGATACCGCGCACACCAAACCAGCCCACCAACATCTGCAGCCGGAATGGTGTGCCCGAGCCAAGTAGGCCGAGAAAGACACTGACAGGACGAATGATTGCGAACAGGACGAGCGCAAGGCCGACCGCCCTGAAGCTCCAGGAGTCGAGAAACAACATCCCACCCAGAAGCAGAACCAGCACCAGTTCGGACAGGCGCTCCAGGGGCTCCTTGAACACCAGTGACCCTTCGGACACATGTCGGCTTTGCTGCTGCGCGGGTTCCTCCGGCGGAATCGGCGCTTCCGGTGACGCCTCAGTATCGTCGGTGACCTCGTTGACACCGGCCAGCGTCTGTTCCGATTGACGCAGTGAAACGGCTGCGGCAAAAACGCCCAGAAACCCCCAGGCTCCGAGCAGGAGGCAGATACCATAGACCACGCCAATCAAGCCCAGACCCAGAAAATCATCCAGCAACAGGCCATCCCTGCTGAAGAAACGCTGCTTCAGGACAATCCGTGCCAGCAGGTTCCCCACCACAAGCCCAACAACAAGGGCGGACAGCGTGGACCACAGTAGGTCCTTCAGAATCCAGGCCCCAATCAGATCGTAACTGGCCGGAATACTGAGCATCACCAACCCCAGCACAACAAACGGCGAGGCGCTGCCGTCATTCATGCCCGCTTCACTGGTCAGGGTAAGCCTCAGAGGGTCCTGATCGCCCATATGCCGGGACTGCACAGCCGTGGCCAGAACGGGGTCGGTAGGCGCCAGGATGCCACCCAGAAGAATAGCGGCACCCAGGGGCAGGGCCAGCATGTAATAGCCAAAAGCCGCCGTCAGGGCGACGCTGATCGTCATGGAGATGAAAGCGAGTCGCAGGGGCGCATTCCATTCCGACCACCTGAACGGCACGGGCATTTTCATACCAGCGATAAACACCGACAGCAGAACCGCCAGTTCGGCAAGACGTTCAAGAAAAAGCGCCTGTTTCAGCGGATTGAAATGGAAAGCGCCCAAAACAGAGGGGCCGAGGGCTATCCCGATAATCAGATAGACAAGGGAGGAGGTCAGGTTTAAACGCTGGAGGATGTGAAAGCGCAACCCCATCATGACCAACAGGGTTCCGATCAGAATAAACCAGACGGCGTTAGTCAACGTCAGCCCCCCGAAACGGGATCCGTTGTAGTAAACACCTTGAATGCAGATATGAGTGTAACGACTGCGCTGTTACCCGCCATGGGATTCAGGCAACGGGGACACATCGTGCCCCCGCTGCCTGAATGGTTGGATCACTCGCGAGTATACTCAGGCGCGTTCCTCAGCGCCTCCTCGTCCATGTCCACGTAGAACGCGGACTCGTCCTCTTCCATGGTGTGTTCCAGTTGATCCCAGTCCAGGCCGACTTCCTGTCCGCCAAGCCCAAGGAAATTGCTGGTGGTGAGCACTACGCCGACGATGCTGCCATCGTCACCAATCACCAGGTCCTCGATCTGGCCAACGTCCTCACCGGTTTCCCGGTGCTTAACAGTCTGACCGATGACATCCTCAGCGTAGATGGCCCCTGCAGGCTTGGCGCCCATGGACTGCTCACTGGAGTGCTGCTCAGAGTCTGCCTGCATGTCGTCGCTCTCCGCCGCGAATGCTGCGGTACTGAGTGTCATTGCGGGCACAATGGCTGCGGACAGTGTCAGTGCGGTTAGGGTCTTCATCATATTCATCGTTGCGTCTCCTCTGATCCTCGGCAATCTGCCGGACCCTCCTGGGTCTAGAGTGCCGCTCCCGGGCTACGGGAACGCTCTTTCACCTTGAGCGGAAGAACCTCCCTTGTCGGTGCGCTAGCACACACATAGCGATCAGTCCTGAGGCGCCCGCCTGTTCCTGTTATAGTCGGATCACTTGCTGGGGATACCGGAGTGAGACATGTCGCAGAGTATGAATCTGAACGAGCGGGTTGAGCATATCCGTGAGCAGACTCCGCTGGATGCTGCCGAGGAACTGGTTCGGCTGCCGACGGACGATATCCAGTTCATCCTCTCGGGACTGCCCTCCGAACAGGCGGTAACCATAGCCTCCCATATGGGCGAAGCGGCCGCCCCGGGCGAGGCGGCTACACGCGCCATCCTCTCAGGCATGGAAGAGACCATCGGGGAGCTGATGGCACCCCCAACGGCAATGCTGCCAGCCACTTACACCGTCGCCGAGGCGCTGACCTTCATGGTGAAGAGCTCGGACGTCAACGAAATCAGTTACATGTTCGTGACCGAGGAGCACCGCTTGGTAGGGGTGGTGGGTATGCGCGACCTGATCCTCGCCAAGCCCTCCGAGACTCTCGCCAGCATCATGGTGCGTGAGCCCTTTGCCTTTCATCAGGACACCCCTGTCAGGGAGGCTGTCGACGACGTGCTGTACCGGCATTACCGCATGTACCCGGTTGTCGACGAACAGCAGCACGTGGTGGGCGAGGTGCGCGGCTGGAGACTGTATGAGCGCATCGCCTCGGAACTCAGCGCCCAGGCCGGCTCCCAGTACGGTGTGGCAAAAGAGGAGCAGATCAACACACCGGTGCTCGCCGCCTTCCGCATGCGCCACCCGTGGCTGCAGGTGAACCTGATCACCGCCTTTGCCGCCGCCTTCGTCGTGGGAATGTTTGAGAGCACCATCGCGCAGATCGTCGCCCTGGCCGCCTTCCTGCCGGTGCTCGCCGGCCAGAGCGGCAATACCGGCTGCCAGGCCCTGGCGATTACCCTGCGCGGCATCACCCTGGGCAAGATACAGGACTACCCGATCAGCCGATTGCTGCGTAAGGAGATCCTCCTGGGCGCGCTCAACGGCGCTGCCGTGGGGGTGATTGCCGGCATCGCCATGTTCGCCTATGCGGTTTCCACCGACTCCGCCAACCCGGCCATGCTCGGCTTCGTTATTTTCGTCGCCATGATCGGCGCCTGCATGGGCAGTGGCATCTTCGGCGTCGCGGTGCCGTTGCTGCTCCAGCGCTTCGGCGCCGACCCGGCTACCGCCAGCAGCATTTTCCTGACCACCTTCACCGATATCATCGGCATGGGCCTGATGCTGTTCCTGGCCTCCACACTGGTGTTGTAGCCGGGACGGGGGCAGCACGTCAGGGAATTACTCCCTGGCCCGGCTATGGCGTCTGTAAATCAACCGCAGCCAAAACCCAAGGCCCACAGCGACCACAGCAGCGGCGATCAGACCACTGAGATCAGCGGCAACCTCAGCGACAGCTGTGAGGCTGCTCGCGAACAGATAACCCAGGCCCACGTAAATCGTCACCCACACCACCTCTCCAGCCGCACTCCACGCACTGAAGCGGGCCCAGCGCATACGCCCGGCGCCCCCCGCAAAGTTGACGTAAGGCCCGAGCGGACTGACGAACCATCGACTGAGAAAAACGCCCACTCCCCCCCACCGGTCCACTGAGGCCCGCGCCCGCTCCAGCAGCAGAGCCCGGCCCCGGCGTGCTGCCGCCCAGCGCTCCAGCCACCCCGCACATGACTGCCCGACCAGGAACCCGGCCTGATCACCCGCCAGAGCACCGCTAAACGCCGCCAGACTCACGGTGACCAGCGGTAGATCCCCCGAGGCGGCAAAGGCACCACTGGTAAGCATCATCAGTGAGGCCGGCACCGGCACTGCCAGACAACTCAGGAAGGTCACCACAAACAGGGCCGCACTGCCGTAGTGGGCAACGAGTAAGAAGACTGTGTCCGTCATTGCCCGGCACCTTCATGGGAACGAACGGCGTCATCGATGCGTCGCTGTATCTCCCGGAGAGTCAGCTCGGAGGTCTCCATGATTTCCTCCAGCGTACGCCGCTCCGCATCGACGCCTTCCAGCTCCAGCGCGTCACGGACCACCCCGGGCGGCAAGTCATAGGAGAGGGCCACATAGCGCGGCGTCATCCAGCCCTCCACCGGCTGCTCATGATG
>JBNJEG010000114.1:0-6705 GCA_051745655.1 Pseudomonadota bacterium | reverse complement strand
GGTGCGCTCGCCATGGTGATCTGGGGCGGCTACCAGGCGGTCATCACCGTCTTCAATACCGCGGACGCTTCCATGGGCATGATGGCTACCGTCAACCTTATTGCCATCGTCTTCCTGTCCGGCACTGTCGTGAAACTGACCCGGGATTACCTGGCCCAGCGCAAGCAGGGCCAGGTCCCGCGTTTCCGGCTCAGTGACTACCCGGAACTGGAAAACCGCGTGGAAAAGCAGATCTGGGAGTAATCAGGCCAGCGCCTGCCAAAGCAGGCGCAGTGCCAGCAGCGTCAGGATGACACTGAACAGTCGCTGGAAAGTATGATCGCCCATGCGGTGGACCAGGTGCAGCCCCAGGCGAGTGCCCACCAGACCGCAAGCGATCATCCCTCCGACCCAGGGCAACCACTCGGGAAAGTGGAACCCGGCCGCCCCGAACACCAGCGCCTTGGGCAGGTGCTGCATCGTCATGGCGCCGGAAAAGGTCGCGATGGTGCGGAAGCGGTCCTCATGGAGCTGTTTGATGAAGGCGGCCACAAGTGGCCCTGTGGCGCCCACGAACAGTGTGATGAAACTGGTCACCGTTGAGGCCAGCATTATGCCCATGCGCCCAAGGGCAGCAGCGGGGAGTGATGGCCCCCAGCACAGGAAGAGGATGAAGCCGGCAATGGTGACCTGCCAGACCTGTTCCGGCAGCCGCACCAGCACCAGGGCGCCGGCGCCCATACCGAGGATGACGCCGGGCGCGAAAGCGGCCAGAGCGCCCCAGTCCGCCCGGCGCCAGGTCATGGCGAAGCGCCCGGTATTGGAGCCCAGCTGAACCAGTCCGTGCACCGGTATGATGGCCACCGGTGGCAGCCACAGCGCCATCAGCGCCAGCAGCAGTACGCCACCGCCGGCCCCCAGGGCCGCCGTGATCATGGAGGTGACCAGGGAGGCAGCCAGCAGCAGGCCCGCGATCAGCGGATCCAGTGCTGCCGGCAGTAAAGCGTCGATCATGCCCGTGCGTCAGACACCAAGTCCGTCCAGCGCTTCGCCGAGCCAGTCGACCGTCCGGTCAATGTTGCGCAGCTTGTCGAGCCCGAACAGGCCGATCCGGAAGGTCTTGTAATCCTCGGGTTCATCACAGGCCAGCGGCACGCCGGCCGCCGTCTGCAGACCCTGCTGGATGAAACCACTGCCCTTGTGCAGGTCATCGCGCTCCGTATAGAGAACAACAACACCCGGCGCCTCAAAGCCCTCGGCGGCGACACTCACAAACCCACGCTCGGCGAACAGTGCGCGGACGCGGCGACCGAGTTCTTCCTGACGCTCACGTGTGATGTCCAGTCCATCATTGACGGTCTCGTTCATGGCGTCCCGGAAGTCCTTGAGCGCATCCGTCGGCATGGTGGCGTGATAGGCATGGCCACCGCCCTCGTACGCCTGCATGATCTGATGCCATTTCTTCAGGTCACAGGCAAAGCTGCTGCTCGTGGTCGCCTCCAGGCGTTCCAGTCCCTTATCGCTAAGCATGACCAGGGCCGCGCAGGGTGAGGCACTCCAGCCCTTCTGGGGCGCACTGATGAGCACGTCGACGCCAATGGCCTGCATATCCACCCAGAGCGCACCTGAGGCTACACAGTCCAGAACAAAGATCGCACCGACCTCATGCGCCGCACTGGCGACCTGTTTGAGGTAATCCTCGGGCAGCCGCATGCCGGCTGCTGTCTCTACGTGAGGCGCGAACACCACCTCGGGTTTCTGCTCACGAATGGAGGCAACCACTTCCTCCACTGGCGCCGGCCGGAAGGGAACCTGGCTGCCCGACCTCAGCTGACGTGCTTTATGCACAGTGGTTTCCGAGGCAATGCGCCCCGCATCCAGAATCTGGCTCCAGCGATAGCTGAACCAGCCATTGCGCACGATCAGGCAGCGCGCGTCATTGGCGAACTGGCGCGCCACCGCCTCCATGCCATAGCTGCCGCCGCCAGGCACGACGATGGTCGCGCTGGCGTTGTAGACGCTTTTCAGAGTGCCTGAAATGTCATTCATAACCCCCTGAAATTCCTTACTCATATGATTCAGGGAACGGTCGTTGAAAACCACCGAATACTCCAGGAGCCCTTCGGGATCAACGATCGGGATCTGCTTTGACATGATTCAGACACTCCTCGGTCCAGAATTTGAAGGGCCTATTTTTAACATCTTCCGGGGTCACCCTCCACCGAATGGGATCCTTTTCCCGCACCTGACATAAGAAGGATCGCGGCCGGGGCCGCTCCTACAGGGGGAACAGGTCCGGCTTTTCCGCGGGCGGCGGAGCCGTTAGAATGCGCGCTGTCCGCTGCGGAGAGGTGGCAGAGTGGACGAATGCACCGGTCTCGAAAACCGGCGACCGTGCAAGCGGTCCGAGGGTTCGAATCCCTCCCTCTCCGCCATTACCAGAGCCCACCAAAGGTGGGTTCTGGTAATGGCTAAGCGGGCGGGTGAGAACCCTCACGGGTTCGACCGAAGCCTGCCCCCCCGGCAGGCTGAGGAACACCTTCGCACCGCGAAGGTGGCCCCCAGGGGTGAGGCCCAAAGGGCCTCATAATCCCTCCCTCGGCCAGCTCTCATCACGCCATCTCTCCCAGCAGTGCTGCCTCTACACGACATTCCTGCCGTGAACCAGGCTCCAACACCAACTACCCTTTGCAGCATGCAGTCCCCAAACCAGCAAAGGCCCTGACGCCCAATGCGCCAATCCCTGCTCACCCGCACCCCGCTGGCCGTCATCGTCATCGCCCAGCTTTTTGGCACCTCTCTGTGGTTCAGCGTCAACAGCATTGCCCCGGCATTGAGGGAGGCCGTGGGGCTCAGTGAAAGCGAACTCGGAATCCTGACCATGGCCGTGCAGGCCGGCTTCGTGACCGGCACCCTCATAATCGCGATCAGCGGACTGGCAGACCGCATCCGCGCCAGCCGGCTCTTTGCCATCGCCGGGATTCTGGGAGCCCTCATCAACGCCGCCTTCATCCTCATTGCCGCGGACCTCTATCTGGCGACGGCGGCACGTTTCCTTACAGGCCTGTGCCTTGCGGGCATCTACCCCATGGGCATGAAGCTCGTGGTCAGCTGGACACCCCGCTATGCCGGTGCCGCCCTCGGCTGGCTCGTGGGCATGCTGACACTGGGTACCGCCCTTCCCCACCTGCTCCGGGGCGCGACCTTTGAACTTCCCTGGCAGTGGCCCCTGCTTCTGGCTTCCGCGCTGGCAGTGGTCGCTGCCGCACTCATCCATATCCTGGGTGATGGTCCCCACCTGCCAGCAGCGTCCCGTGGCATCCGCCCCGGCGCTGGCGTGAAAGCCTTCTTCCAGCGCAACTTCCGGGCCTCGGCCTTCGGGTACTTCGGGCACTGCTGGGAGCTCTACGCTTTCTGGACACTGACGCCGTTCCTGGTCACCAGGGAACTCGAACGCCTGGGTGCAGACCCGGCCCTCACACCCTGGGTGGCGTTCGTGATCATCGGACTCGGGTTACCGGGGTGTGTGCAGGGCGGCCGGATGAGCCGATGGCTGGAAAGCTTCAACGTGGCGAGAGGCGCCCTCGCAATCTCAGGAGCACTCTGCCTCTTCTACCCGTTCCTCGGCGCCGCACCACCACTGCTGTTGCTGGCGCTTCTGGCCGTCTGGGGCACCACGGTGATTGCCGACTCGCCGCAGTTCTCGGCCCTGGCTTCGGCAACCGCGCCCAGGGAGAACGTGGGCGCCGCACTGGCAATCATGAACGCTGTTGGTTTCGCGGTCACGATACCGGCCATCGCACTGACCACAAGCCTCTGGGCAAGCCAGTCACTGCACGTGCTGTGGTGGCTGCTGCCGGGGCCGCTACTGGGGCTGATGACTCTGCATCGCATGGACCGAAAGGCCCTGCAGGAAATATAGGTTGCCCGTTCAGCCCTGGCGCTATCCCATCCGGCGCGCGATCCACCAGCCGGCCGCCATGGCAACCAGGAAGCCCGCCAGCGGCCCGGTCAACCCGCTGACCGAGGCAACCGCCGGCCCTGGACAGTAACCGGAGAGCCCCCAGCCAATACCGAAAAGCGCGGCGCCGCCCAACAGCCGCCCATCCAGGTCCTGACGGCTGGGAATGAAAAAGCGTGGCTCGAGCTTGGGCGCGCCCATCCGCCAGACCAGCCGGTAACCGATGAAGCTGGTGACAACGGCGCCGCCCATGACGCCAATCAGTGTGGGGTCCCAGGCGCCGGCAACATCCAGAAAATCGAGAACGCGCTGGGGATCGGTCATACCACCGATAGCAAGCCCGAGGCCGAAAAGCAGCCCTGCAACCAGACCAGCCAGTGCCTTCATGCGCCACCTCCGATCAGATGCCTGACAACAAATACTGTAGCCATGCCGCAGCCCAGGAAAACCAGGGTCGCAATAATGGAACGTTTGGAGAGCCGTGCCATACCGCAGACCCCATGGCCACTGGTGCACCCGGAACCAATCCCGGTGCCCACGCCCACCAGCAACCCTGCAATAATCATAAGCAGCCAGCCTGCCACCGGTGTCCCGATCACGCCGCCTGCTTCCCTCGCTACATTACCGAGCTCCGGGGCGAAGCCCATCAGGAAAGCGGGCGCAACGACCAGCCCAATAACAAAGAACCCCTTCCATAGGCGATCACTGCCACCCCGTTCGAATATCAGGCCCGAAACGATGCCGCTGATCCCGGCGATCCGCCCCATCATGCCCATGAGAAAAACCGCTGACGTACCAATCAGCACGCCGCCCAAAACGCCGTTAAGAAAACTCGCTGTATCCATGCCACATGCTCCACCTACCTTGATTATTACTTTTCGATCTTTACTTATTATCATATCAGAATTGCTGATGTCGAAATCTTCTGGACGCGATAGCCTCCAGCCATTGCCGCGAGCAGCAACCGGGTGAGACGGTTGTTGTTAATGACAACACAGCATTCCCCTAACGATCTCGATAACCCTGAAGCCATCCAGAAGCTGGTCCAGGCGTTCTACAGCCGCCTGCTGGAGGACCCGGTCATGGCGCCTGTGTTCCTGGAAACCGCCGGCATTGACCTGGATCACCACCTGCCGACCATCGAGGCGTACTGGCGCAAAATGCTGTTGGGCGAGCGTGGAGTCTATACACGAAACATGGTGGCCCGGCATGAGGCGGTTCACGCTGAGGAGCCCCTGAAGCCGGAACACTTCGAACGCTGGGGTACCCACTTCCATGCCACCGTGAACGAGCTGTTCGAGGGTCCTTATGCCGAGAGGGCGCACCGGATCGCGGACCGTATCCTGGCCAATCTCAGAGCCTGGCTACTGCAACCTCAGAAAGCGTAGAGTCGGTACGCCTCTTCCGTCACCATGGCGTGGCGGCGGGCCAGTGCCTCCCGATCGTCGTCATAGCCGCCCGCGATGACTGTCGCTACTGGAATCCCGCGCTGCTTCAGGGTTTCCAACACAAGTGCTTCCCGTTGGCGAATGCCTTCGAGGCTGACACTCAGGCGCCCGAGTGGGTCTCCTGCATAGATGTCCACCCCTGCCGCATAAAGCACCAGATCGGGCTGCCACCGGTCCAGCTGAGCGTGCAGACAATCGGAGACCTCATTCAGGTAATCGTCGTCCTCGAGCCCATCCGGCAACGCCACATCCACATCGCTCAAGGCCTTGGTGAAGGGGAAATTGCGGCCGCAGTGGATGGAACAGGTGATGGCACGGGGCTCATCCGCCAGCAGGCGGGCGGTGCCATCGCCCTGGTGCACATCACAGTCAAAGATCAGGATCCGCTCCAGCCTGTTTCGTTCAAGCAGAACATGGGATGCCACGGCCAGATCATTGATAATGCAGAACCCGGCCGCAACGTCATACTGCGCGTGATGGGTGCCGCCCGCCTGATGGCAGGCCACGCCGTAGTGCAATGCCAGCTGGGCCGTCAGCACGGTCCCGGCCGGTGACGTCAGCGTGCGCCGGACCAGCCCTTCGCTCCAGGGCAGGTTCACCCGTTTGAGTTCCCGAGGCGTCAGATCGTTGTTACGAAAGCGTTGGATGTAATCCGGGCAGTGCACCGCATGCAGCCACTCATCTCGACACCGCCCCGGCCGGAAACGGTTATTGGCGGTGGCGATCCCGCTGTCATCAAGACGCTGCATGAGCAGACCGAACTTGCTCATGGGAAAGCGGTGCGAGCCGGGAAACGGGAAACTGTAGCAAGGATGATGGATGATCGGGACCAACGGGAAGACCTTTCACTCAGGGACCGTCTAACTGTATAAGGGGGTCAGTGTCCTGCCAACCTGAAGGAGGATCAACCGTGGGCCGACGGCTTAACTACCGTCATCTTCACCATTTCTGGATGGTGGCCCGGGAGGGCTCAATCGCGCGAGCCGCTGAGGTCCTTGAGCTGGCGCCACAGACACTCAGCAGCCAGATCAGCACCTTTGAGGCGGACCTCGGCACCCGACTGTTCGAGCGCCGGGGTCGCCGGCTGGTGATGACGGATTATGCGCGCACGATCTTCCAGTATGCGGACCCTATGTTCCGGACCGCGGAGGAGCTGGAGGCGAGGCTCGACGAGGCCGATGCCGCGCCGGTCCGGAAGCTGCGTATCGGAATCGTCGCCTCAATCCACAAGCTGTTCGCTTACCGGGTGATCGCACCGGCTCTCGAGATACCCACGCCCATCACCCTCAAATGCCGCACCGGAGGCCCGACCGACCT
>JBNJEG010000113.1:0-6789 GCA_051745655.1 Pseudomonadota bacterium | reverse complement strand
GCGAACATCATGAACAGGCGGACCGTGTCGGCGCCGTACTCATCGATGATGGACTGCGGGTCGATGCCATTGTTCTTGGACTTGGACATCTTGGTCACGCCACCGGGATGGACCGGTTGGCTGTCCGCTTTGAGGGTGGCGCTGACCACGTTGCCCTTGCCGTCGTACTCGGCGTCCACGTCCTGGGGTGAGAACCACTCCTTGCCGCCATTGTCCGTCTCGCGGTACCAGGTTTCCGCCAGCACCATGCCCTGGCACAGCAGGCGGTTGAAGGGTTCGTCACTGTTCACCAGGCCCACGTCGCGCAGCAGCTTGTGGAAGAAACGGGCGTACAGCAGGTGCAGGATGGCGTGCTCAATGCCGCCGATGTACTGGTCCACGGGCAACCAGTAGTTGGCCGCCTCCGGGTCCAGCATGCCGTCGTCCTTCCAGGGGCTGCAGAAGCGCGCGAAGTACCAGGAGGACTCCATGAAGGTGTCGAAGGTGTCCGTCTCGCGGAAGGCCGGCTGGCCGTTATAGGTGGTCTTCGCCCACTCGGGATCGGTCTTGAGCGGCGACTGGACGCCGTCCATGGTCACGTCCTCGGGCAGGGCGACCGGCAGGTCGCTTTTCGGCACCGGCGCCGATTCACCGTTCTCCAGGGTGAGCATGGGAATGGGGGCACCCCAGTAGCGCTGGCGCGAGACACCCCAGTCGCGCAGGCGGTAGTTGGTCTTTCGCTTACCGATGCCGCGCTTTTCCAGATACTCCGCTATAGCTGTAAAAGCCTCGTCCGAGCTGGTGCCGGTGTAGGGGCCGGAACCGGTCAGCAGCCCCTTCTCCGTAAAGGCCTGCTCGTAGGTATCCACGTCCCGGCCGTCACTGGGGCTGATAACCTGGCGGATGGCGATACGGTACTTGCGGGCGAATTCGTGGTCACGCTCGTCGTGAGCGGGGACTGCCATCAGGGCGCCGGTGCCGTACTCGTGCAGCACGAAGTTGGCGACGTAAACGGGGAGGCGTTCGCCTGTCATCGGGTGCAGGGCATAGAGACCGGTCTCTATACCTTTTTTCTCCATGGTCTCCACATCCGCGTTGGAGGCGACGGTGTTGCGGCACTCTTCCACGAAGTCCGCCACCTCCATAGAGCGTTTGGCGGCCTTCTCCGCCACCGGATGGCGCGCGGAAAGGGCCATGTAGGTGACGCCGTAGAGGGTGTCCGGGCGGGTGGTGTAGACCCTCAGGGTCTCGGAACCGTCCTCCATCTGGAAATCGAGCTCGACGCCCTCGGAACGGCCGATCCAGTTGCGCTGCATGGCCTTGACCTGTTCCGGCCAGCCCTCGAGCTTATCCAGGTCGTCCAGCAGTTCATCGGCGTAGTCGGTGATTTTCACGAACCACTGGGGAATTTCCTTCTGTTCCACCACGGCGCCGGAGCGCCAGCCGCGACCCTCCACAACCTGCTCATTGGCCAGCACCGTCTGGTCCACCGGGTCCCAGTTGACCGTGGCGTTCTTCTTGTAGACCAGGCCCTTTTCGTAGAGCTTGGTGAAGAACCACTGCTCCCACTGGTAGTACTCCGGGTCACAGGTGGCCAGCTCCCGGTTCCAGTCGTAGCCGAAGCCCAGGCGCTTGAGCTGGGTCTTCATGTGTTCGATGTTCTGTCGGGTCCAGGCTGCGGGCGCCGTGCGGTTGCTGATGGCCGCGTTCTCCGCCGGCAGCCCGAAGGCGTCCCAGCCCATGGGCTGCAGCACATTCTTGCCCTGCATGCGCTGGAAACGCGAGATCACGTCCCCGATGGTGTAGTTGCGCACATGCCCCATGTGCAGCTTGCCGCTGGGGTAGGGGAACATGGAGAGGCAGTAGTACTTGGGCTTGCCGGGCTCTTCCCGTACCGCGAAGACATCGTTGGACTCCCAGTACTGCTGGGCGTTGCGTTCGACGGCGTCGGGGCGGTAGTGCTCTTCCATGGGTTCGGGTGCCTTATGCTCTCGGATCGAAAATGGCTGTTGCATTGGGAAAGGGCTCATTCTAGCGTAGAGAGAGGGTGACAGGTAGGCATGCCACCCCTCCAACCCAACAGCAGGAGAACACTGTGGCAGATAAGCAGCGCCCGCGTCTCAGTGACGGTGCCGAAAGCGCCTACAATCGCATGCTCGCCCGGGTGGAGTCGCGACTGGCCGAGGTCGAGGAACGCACCTGGGACCAGCTTCAGCATGAGATTGAGGAGGCCGTTGAATTCGAACAGGATGTCGCCGAGCTGACCCGGGACGAGCTCAACCTGCTGGGTGCCTACCTGCGACGGGACCTCTCCCATCTGCTCGGGTTTGTGTCCGGAACCGGGGATGGGGTTGCCGAGTGGCTGGGAATCGACCTGGAGTGGATTGAGGACTGGCTCGTTGAGCGGCTCCTGTCGATTGCCGACCCCACGCGGCTGGATACCCTGGCGCTGCAGCAGAAGCTCCAGGATTCGGACCCCGACCATTACTTTGCCGGGGAGCTGGCCATGGCAGGCGTGTTACGTTGTCTAAACTGTGGTCACATGGTGACACTGTCCGACACGACGCGCCTTGAGCCCTGTGAGCGCTGCGAATCCCATTATTATGAGCGTGTTACCGCCCACACGCCGGATGTTGAGCCGGGTGGACAGTAAGCGCAACTGTCTTTGAGTGAGTTTGCAAACTATCCTAGGATGACACGCCTGAATCTGAGTGCATCCCGGGAGGTTTGTCATGCCGGTCGCCCTGACCGTTTTTCTGTTGATTGTTGCCTTTGTTATAGGCTCCATGGTCTACGTGTACCGGTTCCGTGGTCAGGAGCGCTACGCGAGTGTCGGTGAGTACTGGCGCAAGGGCTGGCCCATCTTCAGTCCGCTCAACTGCCTCCTCTACATCTTCACGCAACGCCGTGCCAGGGCGCCGATCATGGATCGCGAGCGCTTCCCTGAGTTGCAGGTGATCCAGGACAACTGGGAGACCATTCGCCGGGAGGCCGTAGGGCTGTACGAGGACCGGGTTTTCGACCAGACCAGCGATCCGGAATCCAGTGCTTACTACGACATCGGCTTCCGCACCTTCCAGAAATACGGCTGGAGCAAGTTCTACCTCAAGTGGTATGGCACCAAGCACAACTCGGCCCAGGCCTCCTGCCCCGAGACCCTCAAAATCCTGGACCAGGTGCCCTCGGTGAATGGCGCGATGTTCTCGATCCTGCCGGTGGGCTCACAGCTGACCCGGCACGCGGACCCGGTGGCGTGCTCGCTCCGCTATCACCTCGGTCTCTCGACGCCCAACGATGACCGTTGCTACATCAACATCGATGGCAAGGACTACTCCTGGCGCGATGGCGAGGACCTGATCTTTGACGAAACCTATCTCCACTACGCGCACAACGATGCCAAGCAGTATCGCCTGATCCTGATGTGCGACGTCGAACGGCCCACGTGGCTGCTGGGGCGTGTCATCAACTTTTTCTACAAGGGCCTGATGCGCCTGACCGTGGTACCCAATATGGACGGCGACCAGCGTGGCTTTGCAAACAACCTGTTTGCACGCATTTCTCCGGCCCTGGCAAGGGTGCGGGAGCTGAAGAAGACCAACCGCCGCCGTTACAAGGCTCTCAAGTACTCTGTGAATGGACTTCTGGCGCTGGCCCTTGGCGGGGTGCTGCTCGGGGGGCTGATGGCCCTGGATGGGCTGGTCGCGTCTTTCGCCTAGGCACTTCCGCGACGCTGGCGGCCGAATACGATCATGATGGCCGCCAGTGTTACCACCGGCCAGGAGCCGGTGGCCATGAACGGTGTCCGGCCGGTGACCGGTTGGATCTGTCCCTTCAGAACATCCCTTTCGTAATGCCGGGCGGTTTCCCGGATCCGTCCTTCCCGATCCACAATGGATGTGATGCCGTTGTTGGTGCCCCGCAGCAGTTCCCGGCTGGTTTCCAGGGCCCGCATGCGGGCAATCTGGTGGTGCTGGAAGGGCCCGTGTGAACGCCCGAACCAGGCGTCGTTGCTGACTGTCATAAGGAAACCCGTGTCCACCGCATGCTGAGCCACGAAGTCCGCGTATGCGATCTCATAGCAGATGGCCGGGTGGGTCCGGGCATCGGCGACCTGCAGCGGTGACTGGTTGTCCGGGCCAGGCCGGAAAACCGACATGGGCAGGCTCAGGAATTCAATGGTGCCGCGCAGCAGCGACTCCAGGGGAACGTATTCACCAAAGGGGACCAGGCGCTGCTTGTGGTAGGTGCCCTGACCCGGCCCCACGGTCATCAGGCTGTTGTGGAACACAGGCTCCGCGTAGTGTGGGCTGTCGCCGTACCACGGCAGACCGGTGACCAGTGTGGTGTCGGCATCAAAGGCGCGACTCTCCAGTGCGTCCAGCACCTGTGAGGCCTGGCCCTGGGTGGCGGGCAGGGCGGTTTCAGGCCATAGGATCAGGTCCCGGCCCCAGAGCGGTTCCGTAAGTTCACGGTAGATCCGGATCTGTTCCCGGAGCTTGTCCGGGTCCCATTTGTCGTGCTGGGAGATGTTGCCCTGGACGGCTGCCACCGATAGGGGGTCGCCCTGTGGCTGGGTCCACTCCACCAGGCTGACGAGCGGCGCCAGAAGCCAGGGCACCAGGGCGGCCGCTGCGAAAGCGGTGGGAACCCAGTAAGGCTTGGCGCGGTAATGTCGCCAGGCCGCGACCAGCAGGGCGGCGGTCGCCGCCATGATAAACGTAACGCCGTGCACGCCAAGTACTGGGGCCCAACCGGCCAGGGGGCCGTCTACCTGGGCGGTGCCGGCGTAGAGCCAGGGGAAGCCGGTGAGCAGCCAGCCCCTGACCCAGTCCGTCAGTACCCAGACCGCGGGGAACAGCCAGAGGCTGCGGCCAGTATGGTGGCCGGCCAGCCGGCCCCAGCACCAGAAGGCAATGGCCGGGAACAGGGCCAGGCCCATGGCAAAGAGCAGCGTCATGACAGCGGCCAGGGGGGCGGCTGTCATGCCATATTCGTTGATGCTGACGTAGACCCAGGATGCACCGCTGCCGAAAAGGCCCACGCCCAGGAACCAGCCGTCACGGAACAGCGCCCTGGCGTCCCTCCCACTGCACAGCACAAGGATCAGCACGAGGGATACCAGTGCAGCGGGCCACAGGTGGAAGGGTGCGAATGCCAGCGTCTGGAGCGCGCCGGTGGCGACCAGCGCGGGAATACGGAACAGTCGGTGATGGATCATGGCGCTTCCGGCGTCATGCGATGGGTTTGACCTGGATCAGGCGGATCTTGCGGTTGTCGGCGTTGAGTACCTTGAACCGGAAACGGTCGACAGCCGTAGTCTCGCCGCGCCGTGGCAGACGCCCGAATTCCTTGAGCATCAGGCCGCCAATGGTATCGAAGGCTTCCTCGTCCAGATCGGTTCCGAAGAATTCATTGAACTCTTCGATGGGCGTCTGCGCCTTGACGGCATAGATGCCATGCTCGCGCTCGCGGATCTGGTCGTCGTCGTCCACATCGTGTTCATCCTCGATATCGCCGACGATCTGTTCCAGCACGTCCTCAATGGTGATCAGGCCCGCAACGCCGCCGTATTCGTCGACCACGATGGCCATGTGGTTGCGGTTTTCCTTGAACTCCTTCAGAAGCTGGTTGCAGCGCTTACTCTCGGGTACGACGGTGGCCGGGCGCAGGATCTCGCGGATGCTGTCGCGCGTCAGATTGTTGCGCAGCGCGAGCGGCAGTAGATCCTTGGCGAGCAGGATGCCGATGACTTCGTCTGAGGTATCTCCAATGGCCGGGAAGCGGGAGTGGGCGGATTCGATGATCTCGTTGATGTAGCTGGATGGGTCTGCTTCGGCCTTGACGGTGACCATGCGCGAACGAGGAATCATGATCTCCTCCACGCGCATGTCTGTGACCTGCATGGCCCCCTCGATGATGCTCATGGCATCGGAATCGATCAGTTGCTGGAACTCTGCGTCGCGCAGGATGCGCAGCAGGTCCTCGGGCGTGCGGGGTTCACTGGAAAAGGCCTGGGATAATCGCTCCAGCCAGGTGTTCTTGGTCTGGCCGTTGGATGAGTCGTCGCTCATGGGTCGCTGTCCGGATTCCTGTTCGCGGGATGCTACTGATAAGGGTTGGAAAAGCCAAGTTCGGCAAGGAGACGCACTTCGAGATTTTCCATGGTTTCCGCCTCGTCGGGGTCCTGATGATCGTAACCCTGAAGGTGAAGCATGCCATGAATCACCAGGTGTGCCCAGTGGGCCCCAGGTGCCTTGTCCTGCTCACGGGCTTCCCGTTCAACCACCCCGGCGCAGATGACCAGGTCACCGAGAAGGCCCAGATCCACGCCGGGCGGCGCCTCGAAAGGAAAGGACAGGACGTTGGTGGCGTAATCCTTGCCCCGGTACTGGTGATTCAGCTCAAGGCCTTCGGGCTCGTCCACGATCCGCAGGGTGACTTCCGTGTCATCATCGCCCTGCCAGCCGTGCTCTACCCAGGTTTCGAAATCCGCCTGGCCGGGCAGGTTCGTGTGCCCGGTTGCCAGTTGCAGGTCCAGGGTTACGCGGCTCATGCGTTGCGGTCGTCCCAGTCGTCGTAGGCTTCCACGATGCGCTGGACCAGCGGATGGCGCACCACGTCTTCGGCGCCGAAGTAGGTGATGCCGATGCCCTTGACCTCCCGCAGCACGCGCAGTGAATGCTCCAGGCCGGAGTGCTGGCCGCGCGGCAGGTCGATCTGGGTGATGTCGCCGGTGATGATGGCGGTGGAGCCGAAGCCGATCCGCGTGAGGAACATCTTCATCTGCTCGCGGGTCGTGTTCTGGCTCTC
>JBNJEG010000112.1:0-6833 GCA_051745655.1 Pseudomonadota bacterium | reverse complement strand
ATGCGCCAGTTGCGCAGGATGAACTCGTGGATCTCGGCTTTGATCCAGTGCACGGCGAAGGAAACCAGGCGCACGCCGTAGCCGGGGTCAAAACGCTTGACCGCCTTCATCAGGCCAACGTTGCCTTCCTGGATCAGGTCCGCCTGCGCCAGCCCATACCCGGAATAGCTGCGGGCGATATGCACAACGAACCGCAGGTGCGACAGAACCATCTGCCGTGCGGCTTCGATGTCACCGTGCTCCTGGAACCGCTGCGCCAGTGTCTGTTCCTCATCGGAACTCAGGACAGGAATCTGGTTCACGGTCTGGATGTAGCTCTCCAGATTGGCACCCGGCACCAGATTTTGGCTGAGCTGCAGTTCTGTACCCATGGTGCTCTCCCCTCTGTTCATTGTCTCCCGACAAAGAGTCTGGTGATCAATATATGGTCCTTTATTACGTTTTCAAGGCCTACGTGTCTATACGGAATGTTCCGGATAACAGTTTATCCCGGCTCCACGGAGCGGAGATGACGATGCACGGCCCACCAGGCGCCAAGCCACCCCAGCAGCAGGGCACTGCCAAGGAGAAGAACCACTTCATCAGGCCCCGGCCTCTGGAGCTCGAAACCGCTGTTGTAAAGCTCGGCCAAACGGCCTACGGGTCCACTCAGCCACCAGAATGCCACTTCTACCAGCCACCACGCCAGTAGTCCGCCCAGAGCGCCGTACCAGAGTCCAGTGTAGAGGAAGGGGCGGCGCACGAAACTGTCGGTTCCACCGACCAGACGTGCCACGATGATTTCGCGGCGCCGGCTCTCGATGGCCAGCCGCACGGTGTTGGCGATGACCAGCACCACGCCGACGACCAGCAGCAGCGCCAGGGCCTGGGTACCGCGCCCCAGCACCTCCGCCATGGCATTGAGGCGCTGCAACCAAGCCAGGTCCAGCTTCACCTGGTCCACGCCATCCGCCTGACGCAGCCGTTCCGCCAGGTCCTCCAGCGCACTGGCCTCGCGGTAGGCAGGGTCCGGCGTCAGCACCAGGGTGTTCGGCAGCGGGTTCTCATCCAGAAAATCCAGCGTGCCGCCGAAGCCCTCGCTCGAGCGCATCGTTTCCATAGCCTCATCGCGGGGAATGATCCTGACGTCGCCCACCGCCGAATTCTCGCTCCAGCGCTCGGCCAGCTCCTCTGCCCGCTCCATACCGGTTTCAGGGGTGAGGTAGACGCTGAGGCGCCCAGCCTGCTCCCAGCCCCCGCCGATCTGCTGGATGCTGCCCATGATCAGGAACAGGGCCGTGGGCAGGGCCAGCGCTATGCCCATCACCAGCCCCGTCATCAGGCTGGAGAGCGGCGCATCGCGCAGTCGTGCGGCACTGTCCCGGGCCGAGCGCCGGTGGTGGCTGAACCAGCTCTGTAGCTGATCCCGCCAGGGCGTTCGGGCGCGCGCCGCGCCACGGGAACTCTGTTGACGCGCTTCAGGCATGCCCGGTCTCCAGCGCTGCCGGCAGGCCGTCGTGGACCAGCTCTCCCTGGGAAAGCTCCAGGGTGCGCTGACCCATGGTCTCGATCAGGCCGATATCGTGGGTGGCGACCATCACGCAGACACCCACGCGGCTGAACTCCCGGAACAGGTCCATGATCTCGGAGGATAACGCCGGGTCCAGGTTCCCCGTGGGCTCGTCCGCCAGCAGCAGTGGCGGCTTATTCACCACAGCGCGGGCAATGCCCACCCGCTGCTGCTCGCCGCCGGAGAGGCTGATGGGGTTGAGCTGCTCTTTCTTCAGCAGGCCCACCTTGTCCAGCGCGGCGCGTACACGCCGGCCCACCTCGTTGGGCGGAACCCCCGTCACCTCCAGCGGCATGGCCACATTGTCGAAGACGGTGCGGTCGAACAGCAACTGGTGATCCTGGAAGACGACCCCGATGTGGCGCCGGATGTAGGGAATGCGCCGGCGCGGGGTCTTCTCCAGCGCCTGACCGCCCACCAGCACCTGGCCGGCGGTGGCGCGCTCCATCAGCATGATGAGCTTGAGGAGGGTACTCTTGCCGGCGCCGGAATGGCCCGTCAGGAACGCCATTTCGCCACGCTCGAGCGCGAAGTCCACGCCCCGGAGGGCGGTGAACTGCTGGCCGTAGCGCTTGGTTACCTGGCGGAATTCAATCATGGCGCCTCATCTCCGGGAGCCGGATCACTCCCGGCCATCAAACAGGGCCTGCACGAACTCATCGGCGGCAAAAGGCCGCAGGTCGTCAGCCGTCTCGCCCACGCCGATGTAGCGTATCGGCAGTCCCAGTTGGCGTGCAATGGCAAAGATGATGCCGCCCTTGGCGGTGCCATCGAGCTTGGTCAGGGTCACGCCACTGACGCCCACCGCCTCCTGAAAGGTCTGCGCCTGGCTGAGGGCGTTCTGGCCGGTGCCGGCGTCCAGTACCAGCATGATCTCGTGCGGTGCCTCGGGATCGAGCTTTTTCATGACCCGCACGACCTTGGCCAGCTCGTTCATCAGGTTGTCCTTGTTCTGGAGCCGGCCAGCGGTATCGGCGATCAGCACATCCGTGCCCTTCGACTGGGCGGACTCCAGCGCGTCATAGATGACGGAGGCGCTGTCGGAACCGGTGTGCTGGGCCACCACCGGCACATTATTGCGTTCACCCCAGACCTGGAGCTGCTCCACCGCCGCAGCGCGGAAGGTGTCGCCGGCGGCCAGCATCACGCTCTTGCCATCGTTCTGGTAGCGCTGTGCCAGCTTGCCGATGGTAGTGGTCTTGCCCACACCGTTGACGCCCACCATCAGGATCACGAAGGGCTTGTTCTCTGTTTCCGGCTCCAGCGGCGTGGTGCAGGGTTCCAGGATGCCGTGCAGTTCCTCGCGCAGAGCCTGGAACAGGGCGTCCGAATCCCGGAGCTCACTGCGCTCGAGCTTTTCCTTCAGACTGTCGATAATCTCCGTGGTGGCCGTCATGCCCACATCGGCAGTGAGCAGAAGGTTCTCGATCTCTTCCAGCAGGTCCTGGTCAATCTTCTTGTTACTGGCAAACAGGCCGGCCAGACCATCCGCCAGCTGCCCACGGGTGCGCCCCAGCCCTTCGCGCATGCGCTGGAAGAAGCTGACCGGCTCTTCGGGTTCCGGTTCAGGCGACGGCTTCGCTTCAGCAGGTGCCGGCTCTGCCGGCGCTTCCGTCTCGGGGGCCTGTGTCGGTGCCTCTGCCGCTGATTCCCGCTGCTGGCGTTCGGGCGGTTTGGGTGGCCTCGGGATCTGCTGCCGGCCGCGAACCAGGTCCACCACGAACCAGGCGACAAGGAGCACGAAAAGGGCGTTGAAAATCAGTTCTGCGTTCATGGCGATCAATCCTGCCCATGGGTCGTCGGTGCCATTGGCCGACCATCGGGGAAACTGGCCGGGCGTGGTCAAGGCGCGTTATTCTACCGACCCTCAGCAGGGCCGTCCAAAAAGCGAACACAGCATGCCACCACGCAGCCAGCGCCGGGGCCGGCGCAATGACCAGGGCCAGGTCCGCCTGATTGGCGGTGAATGGCGCCGCCGTACTCTGGCCTTCCCCGCCGTGGACGGCGTTCGCCCCACACCGGACCGGGTGCGCGAAACCCTGTTCAACTGGCTGATGCCGGTACTGCCGGGCAGCCACTGCCTTGACCTGTTCGCCGGAAGCGGCGCCCTGGGGCTGGAAGCGCTCTCCCGGGGAGCGGACCGCGTCACCTTTGTGGAGCAGAGCGACGACCTCACCCGTGCCCTCTCGCAGAACCTGACCACCCTCAACGCGAAAGGTGGGAACGTGGTTAAGCAGGACGTCCTGGGCTGGCTCAGGGCGCCGTCACACACCAGCCCTCTCCGGATCGTGTTCATGGACCCGCCCTTCCGGGCGGGCCTGGTGGAGCCGGTCTGCGAAGCGCTGGCGGTCTCCGGCCTGCTCGCGGACAACGCCCGCGTCTATGTGGAACACGAGGATGACCATGAGCCGTCCGTACCGCTGGGGTGGGAGCTGGTCCGGCGCAAGCAGGCGGGGCAGGTCGCCTACAGCCTGTTCGAGGTGGCCTGAGCCATGCCGGAACTGCCCGAAGTTGAGACCACACGGCGCGGCGTCGCCCCCTGGCTGGAAGGCGTCACGCCCAGCGAGGTCCGCCTGCACAACCCGTCCCTGCGCTGGCCCATCCCGCCGGAACTGCCGGAACGCCTGACCGGCACGCCTATCACCGCCGTGGGCCGGCGCGCCAAGTACCTGCTGCTGCGGAATGAACGTGGCACGGCCCTGGTGCACCTGGGCATGTCCGGCAGTCTGCGCCTGAGCCCGCCGGACGAGCCCCGCCGCCCCCACGACCATGTGGAGATCCCGCTGGCGGAACGGATTCTGCGATTCAACGACCCGCGCCGCTTCGGCGCCTGGCTCTGGAGCACGGACCCGGAACAGCACCCATTGCTCGCCCCGCTTGGCCCGGAGCCCCTGGGCCCGGACTTTGACGGCGACCTTCTGTACCGGCTGAGCCGGGGCCGCCGCGCCTCGGTTAAGGCGTTCATCATGGACGCGAAGATCGTGGTGGGCGTGGGCAACATCTACGCTTCCGAGGCCCTGTTCATGGCCGGCATCCACCCCCAGCGCCCGGCCGGTCGCGTGGGCCGGGCCCGCTACCGCCGGCTGGCGGACGCCATCCGTGAAGTGCTGGCCAACGCCATCGAGCTCGGCGGTACCACCCTGAGGGATTTCACGGACAGCCAGGGCAACCCCGGCTACTTCCGCCAGTCACTGACCGTCTACGGCCGCGAAGGTGAGCCTTGCCACCACTGCGGCGAGGCCCTGCGCCACCGGGTCATCGGCCAGCGCGGCACCGTCTTCTGCGCGCGCTGCCAACGCTGAGCACTGCTTCCCTCTGCACGTGGGACTTGAAAAAACGCGTATCTGGGCCATAGTGAAGGCAGAATCACAAAGCTCCGGAGACACCCCGATGAGAAAGCTGAGTACACTGGTCACCGTTGCCCTCCTGAGCGGCTTCATGGCATTCGCCGGTCCCGCCCAGGCCCAGCGTGTCGAGGAAAAACCCTCCGCCCTCGCCATGGTCGGTGATGCGCTCATTGCGCGCCCGCTGCTGCTGGGCGCCACCGTGGTCGGCAGCGTTGTTCACACCGCGGCGCTGCCGTTCTCGGCGCTGGGCGGCAACGCCGATGAAGTCGGCGAGACCCTGGTGGTCGGCCCGGCCAAGGCCACCTTCGTGCGCTGTCTGGGCTGCACCCAGTCCGGCCGTAACACCAGCGAGGTCGTCAACGAAGGCGATGATTGACTGGCGGCGGGTCCAGACCGTCCTGCTCGACATGGACGGCACCCTTCTGGACCTGCATTACGACACGCATTTCTGGCTCACCCATCTCCCGGCCCGTTACGCGGAGACCCGCGGGGTTAATCCCGAGCAGGCCAGCCAGGAGATCCACGAGACCATCCGTACCCTCAAGGGGTCATTGGACTGGTACTGCCTGGACTTCTGGAGCAACCGCCTGGGCATGGACGTGAGCCGGCTCAAGCACGAAGTGGGCGACCGTATCCGTTTCCGGGCGGACGCGCCTGACTTTCTGCGTGCCCTGAAAGGCTCCCACTGCCGCACCGTGATCGTGACCAACGCCCATCGGGGCGGACTGGATCTCAAGCGCGAACGCACCGGCCTGGACCAGTGGGTGGACGCCATCCATACCACGCACAGCTTCGGCCGCCCCAAGGAAGACCCGGCCTTCTGGCCGGCGCTGCACGCCAGCGAGCCCTTTGACCCGGCCACCACCGTCCTGATCGACGACAACCATGCTGCCCTGAGTGCCGCCGAGGCCTTTGGCATCGGCCACCTGCTGAGCATCCGCCAGCCGGACAGCCAGGCCTCCCCCCTGCCCGAGGGTCGCTGGCCGGCCCTGGAGCGCTTCGAAACGCTCCTTCCGATCACGCCGCCGCAGGCGGTACAATGAGCGCATGAGCAGAAAGGGCGACCAATCCGATTCCGACTCCGGGCGCGTGCGCCTCGACAAGTGGCTCTGGGCCGCACGCTTCTTCAAGACCCGTACTCTGGCCCGCGAAGCCATTGAAGGCGGCAAGGTCCGCTACGAGGGGCAACGCCCCAAGGCGGGCAAGTTCGTGACCCAAGGGGCGAAAGTCCAGGTGCACAAGGGCTCGACCACCTTCGAGGTCATCATCGACGAACTCAGCGAGAAGCGCGGCAGCGCTCCCCAGGCCGAGATGCTCTACACCGAGACCGAGGCCAGCAAGGAAAAGCGCGAGGACAACGCCTGGCGCCGCCGCATGATGGTGGCCGCCGAGCACCCGCCCGCACGTCGCCCGAACAAGAAGCAGCGCCGCGAACTGCAGCGCGTGAAAGACCAGATGTCCCACTAGCGAGCCGTCATGACCGATACCCTGCAGCGTTTTGTCTTCAACGAGGGCGAGGTCCGTGGTGAGCTCGTGCTGATCGAGGATACTCTCCAGACCGCCATCGAAGGACGCGACTACCCCGAGCCCGCCCAGCGGCTGCTGGCACAGAGTCTCAGCGCCGCTGTACTGCTCGGGGGCGTGCTCAAGATGAAGGGCCGCATCAGCCTCCAGGCCAAGGGTCAGGGCCCGGTGACCCTGTTGATGGCGGACTGCAGCGATGAGCGCGGTGCACGCGGGCTCATCCACACCGAGGACCACATCCAGCACGGCTCCATTGGCGAGCAGCTCGGCCACGGTCAGCTGGTTATCACCATTGAGCCGGAGCAGGGCCAGCGTTACCAGGGCATCGTGCCGCTGGAGTCCGACACCCTCCAGGAGTGCCTGCAGGACTACTTCACCCGCTCGGAACAGCTCGACACCCTGATCCTGCTGTT
>JBNJEG010000111.1:0-6840 GCA_051745655.1 Pseudomonadota bacterium | reverse complement strand
GTGAAAATACGCGCCTCTTGAAACGGCCCGCTGTTGGGCCGTATCCAATCAGCCAGTGGGAGACAATTCCGATGCCGTCGCGTAAAGACCTTGCCAATGCGGTACGCGCGCTCAGTATGGACGCCGTGCAGAAGGCGCAGTCCGGCCATCCCGGCGCGCCCATGGGGCTGGCCGACGTTGCCGAGGTGTTGTGGAACGATTACCTGAAACACAACCCGGCCAACCCGGCCTGGCCCGATCGCGACCGCTTCGTGCTCTCCAATGGCCATGGTTCCATGCTCCAGTACAGCCTGCTGCATCTCAGCGGCTACGATCTGGGCATCGAGGATCTGAAGCAGTTCCGCCAGCTCCACTCCCGCACCCCGGGGCATCCGGAGTTCGGCTACACACCGGGGGTTGAGACCACGACCGGACCGCTCGGCCAGGGCCTGGCGAATGCCGTGGGCATGGCACTGGCGGAAAAGAACCTGGCGGCGCAGTTCAACCGTGATGGCCATGATGTGGTGGATCATCACACCTACTGCATCGTTGGCGATGGCTGCCTGATGGAAGGTATCTCCCACGAGGCGTCGTCTCTCGCCGGCACCCTGGGGCTGGGCAAGCTGGTGGTGTTCTACGATGACAACGGCATCTCCATCGACGGCGACGTCAGCGGCTGGTTCACCGACGACACGGCCAAGCGCTTCGAGGCCTACAACTGGCAGGTGATTCCGGGCGTGGACGGTCACGACCCGGAGGCGGTCAAGGCCGCCATCGAGCAGGCGCGGGGTAACACCGAACAGCCCGCGCTCATCTGCTGTCGCACCGTGATCGGCTTCGGTTCCCCCGGTAAGGCGGGCTCCGAAAGCAGTCATGGCGCGCCGCTGGGTGATGACGAGATTGAGGCGACCCGTGAGAACCTCGGCTGGACCCATGGGGCCTTCGAAGTGCCGGACGAACTGTATAAAGGCTGGGATGCCCGCGAGACCGGGGCGGCCGCCGAAAAGGACTGGAATGAACGCTTCGCCGCCTATGAGAAGGCGCATCCGGAACTGGCCGCTGAGCTCAAGCGCCGCCTGGCGGGCGAGCTGCCGGCCGATTTCTCGCAGAAGGCCCAGGACTACGTTCGCCAATGCCAGGAGGGGGGCGAGAACATGGCCACCCGCAAGGCCTCGCAGAAGACCCTCAATGCCTATGGCCCGGCACTGCCTGAGCTTGTGGGCGGGTCGGCGGACCTGGCCGGCTCCAACAACACGCTCTGGAGTGACTGCCAGGCGATCACGGCCGCCGACGGCAGCGGCAATTACGTCTACTACGGTGTCCGTGAGTTCGCCATGACCGCCATTGGCAGTGGCATGGCCCTGCACGGCGGCGTGATTCCCTATGTGGCGACCTTCCTGATCTTCATGGAGTACGCGCGTAACGCCACGCGCATGGCCGCACTCATGAAGCAGCGCAACGTGCTGGTCTACACCCATGATTCCATCGGCCTGGGCGAGGACGGCCCCACCCACCAGCCGGTGGAGCAACTGGCTTCCCTGCGCCAGACCCCGAACATGAGCCTGTGGCGCCCCTGTGACACGGTCGAGACGGCTGTGGCCTGGAAGGCCGCCATTGAGCGCACCGATGGCCCGACCGCGCTGGTGTTTACCCGCCAGGCGCTGGCCCACCAGGAGCGGGACGAGCAGCAGCTCGCGGACATCGAGCGCGGTGCTTACATCCTGTCGGATTCCGACGGCTTCCCGGAGATCATCCTGATCGCTACCGGTTCCGAAGTGGCGCTGGCCCAGGAGGCGGCGACCCAGCTGCGGGCCCAGGGTCGCCAGGTGCGGGTGGTCTCGATGCCCAGCACGGACCGGTTCGATGCCCAGCCGGCCGAGTACCGCCAGAAGGTGTTGCCGGCTGAGGTGACCTGTCGTGTGGCGGTGGAAGCCGGCATTGCCGATTACTGGAGCAAGTACGTGGGCATGGAAGGGCGTGTGCTCGGCATGACCACCTTTGGTGAGTCGGCGCCGGCAGGCCCGCTGTTCGAGGCCTTTGGCTTCACCGTGGACAATCTGCTTTCCATCAGCGAAACCCTGCTGGACGACATGGCGTGAGCGGGGGGCGACCGATGGCGGCTCGGGTAGCGATCAATGGTTACGGGCGCATCGGTCAGTGCCTGCTGCGTGCGCTCTACGAGAACGGCTACCGGGACCGGCTGCAGGTCGTCGCCATCAATGAGCTTTCCGATCCGGAGACCATTGCGCATCTGACCCGTTTTGATACCACCCATGGCCGTTTTGCCGGTCAGGTTGAGGTCGATGGGGAGGGGCTGGTGGTCGATGGTGATGCCATCCGCATCGTGCGGGAGCCGGAAGCCCGGAACCTGCCCTGGGGCGAGATCGGCGTGGATCTGGTGCTCGACTGCACGGGCCTGGGCGCGACCCGGGAGCAGGGCCAGAAGCATCTGGATGCCGGGGCTGCACGGGTGCTGTTCTCACAGCCCGGGGATCCCGATCTGGATGCGACTCTGGTCTATGGGGTGAACCATGAGACCCTGGCCGCCGGTGATCGCATCGTCTCCAACGCCTCCTGCACCACCAACTGCATCGTGCCCATCATCCAGGCTCTGGATGCGGCCTATGGCATAGAGCAGGGTTCCACGACCACCATCCATTCGGCGATGAATGATCAGCCTGTTATTGACGCCTATCATCACCAGGACCTCCGTCGCACGCGCAGTGCCTTCCATAATATGGTACCCGTGGATACGGGGCTGGCCCGGGGCATCGAACGCCTGCTTCCGGCGATGGCGGGGCGTTTCAGTTCAGTTGCGGTGCGGGTGCCGACGATCAATGTCTCGGCCATTGATATGACGGTGTCGGTGCGTTCGCAGACGGATACGGATGCGGTGAACGCGGTGCTGAAGGAGACGGCGGCGTCGTCGCTGGATGGCATTATCGGGTATACGGATGAGCTTCTGGCCAGTACGGATTTCAACCATGATGCGCGCTCGGGGATTGTTGATGCGGGGCAGACCCGGGTCAGTGGGGGGCGGATGGTTAAGGTGCTTTGCTGGTTTGATAATGAGTGGGGGTATGCGAATCGGATGCTGGATGTGGCTCGGTATTGGGTCTCTCTCTAGTTTGCAGTGACCAGATTGGGATGTGGTTGCAGGTGCCGAAGTGGGGGTGCCCTTTCGGGGACCGCTGTGAACCCATCCCTGGGCGCTGGCGCGGCGGCTTCCTGCCGCCGAGCCTCCCGGAAAGGGCACCCCCACTCCGTCACTCCGGCTTTGTTGGTATCGCTGAGCCGGAGAACGACTGGTTTCGGGTAGAGTTTTGAAAATTCATCGTTAATCGCGCTTTTGAGGAATCGCACCAATGAGCATTAAACGCATGACCGACATGGATCTGAAGGGCAAGCGGGTTCTGATCCGGGAGGATCTGAACGTGCCCATCAAGGATGGTGAGGTGACAGGGGATGCCCGTCTGCGGGCGTCGCTGGAGACGATTCGCGCGGCTCGGGATGCTGGTGGGCGGGTGATGCTCATGTCGCATTTGGGGCGTCCGGAGGAGGGCGTTTACTCGGAGGAGGATTCGCTCAAGCCGGTGGCGAAGCGCCTGGGTGAGCTGCTGGGTCAGGAGGTGCGTGTTCTGGATGACTACCTCGATGGCGTTGAGGTCGCCGAGGGGGAAGTGGTCCTGTGTGAGAACGTGCGCTTCAACAAGGGCGAGAAGAAGGACGATGAGGCGCTGGCGAAGCGTTATGCGGCGCTGTGTGATGTGTTCGTGATGGATGCCTTTGGCACGGCGCACCGGGCGCAGGCGTCCACGCACGGCGTGGCGAAGTTCGCGCCGGAGGCGTGTGCCGGGCCGTTGCTGGCGGGGGAGCTGGATGCGCTGACGAAGGCGCTGGATAACCCGCAGAAGCCGGTGGTGGCGATTGTGGGTGGCTCCAAGGTCTCCACCAAGCTGACGGTGCTGGAGCAGCTTTCGAAGGTGGTGGACAAGCTGATTGTCGGTGGTGGCATCACCAATACCTTCCTGGCCGCCAGTGGCAAGCCGGTGGGTAAGTCGCTGTGCGAGCATGACATGCTGGATGAGGCCAGGGCGCTGATGGAGAAGGTCGAGATCGCCCAGCCCACGGATGTTGTGGTGGCCAGTGAGGTTTCCGAGAGCGCGCAGGCGACCACCAAGAAGGTGGAGGATGTGTCCGATGATGACATGATCCTGGACATTGGCCCTGAAACATCGGCCGCTCTCGCCGAGGAGCTCAAGGGCGCGAAAACCATAATCTGGAACGGCCCCGTGGGTGTGTTCGAGATTGAGGCGTTCTCCCAGGGTACCCGTAAGCTGGGCGATGCCATCGCCAGCAGCGATGCGTTTTCTCTGGCAGGCGGGGGTGATACCGTATCCGCCATTGACGAATTCGGTCTCAGCGACCGGATTTCCTACATCTCGACCGGCGGTGGCGCCTTCCTGGAGTTTGTGGAAGGCAAGACACTGCCTGCAGTCGCCGTACTCGAGGAACGGGGCGCCTGAGCGCCGTTACCCAACCAGACATTAAGGAGAGGCCGACATGGCACTGATTTCCATGCGACAGCTGCTCGACCATGCCGCCGAACACGGTTATGGCGTTCCAGCGTTCAACGTGAACAACCTTGAGCAGATGCGTGCCATCATGATGGCCGCGGATAAGACGGACAGCCCGGTGATCGTCCAGGCCTCCGCCGGCGCGCGCAAGTACGCGGGCGCGCCCTTTCTGCGCCGCTTGATGGAAGGCGCCGCGGAGGAATGGCCGCACATCCCGATCGCGGTACACCAGGACCACGGTACCAGCCCGGCGGTGTGTCAGCGCTCCATCCAACTCGGCTTCACGTCCGTGATGATGGACGGCTCCCTGGGCGAGGACGGCAAGACGCCCATGGATTACGACTACAACATGGGCGTGACCCGTAAGACGGTGGAAATGGCCCATGCCTGCGGCGTGTCCGTGGAAGGCGAGCTGGGCTGCCTGGGCTCGCTGGAGTCCGGTGAAGCCGGCGAGGAAGACGGTGTGGGTGCCTCCGGCACGCTGACCCATGACCAGATGCTGACCGACCCGGAAGAGGCGGCGCAGTTCGTCAAGGACACCTATTGCGATGCCCTGGCGATTGCCATCGGCACCAGCCACGGCGCCTACAAGTTCACCCGGCCCCCGACGGGCGACATCCTGGCGATTGATCGCATCAAGGAGATCCATGCACGCATCCCGGATACGCACCTGGTGATGCACGGCTCCTCCTCGGTGCCCCAGGAGTGGCTCGACATCATCAACGAGTACGGCGGCGAGATTCCGGAGACCTACGGTGTGCCGGTCGAGGAGATCGCCGAGGGCATCCGTCACGGGGTGCGCAAGGTGAACGTTGATACCGACCTGCGCCTGGCGGCTACTGGTTCCGTGCGTCGCTTCCTGGCGCAGAACCCGGCGGAGTTTGACCCGCGTAAGTTCATGAAGGAAGCACTGGCCGGCATGTATGACGTCTGCGTCAAGCGCTATGAAGCTTTTGGCACAGCGGGTAATGCCAGCAAGATCACACCGATCAAGCTCGAGGACATGGTCAGCCGTTACGACAGCGGCGAGCTTGATCCGAAGGTCAACTGATCGGTGACAATGACGCAACAAAGCAGAATGTGAAATGCGTCACATCCTGGTCTAGGCTCTTTCTATGCTGAGAATGCATGGATCCCGCCTCCCCAATGTTGTCGCGCTGCTGGTACTTCTGGCGTCGCTCCTCACGGCCGCCTCCGTAACGGGGGCGGCCGATGATGTGCGTGAGCACCATCGCCTGCCCCTGGAGGATCGGCTCCAGTTCCTGGAAGACGCAAGCACGGAGCAGGCGCTTCAGGATGTGCGCGAGCGCGACGACTGGCAGCAGCTCAATGGCGGGACCTTCAACCAGGGCTACTCGGATTCCGCCTGGTGGCTGCGGGTTTCCCTGCCGAACAATGCGGATAAGCCGCTGGAGCGCCTGTTTTCCATTGACTACCCGGTGCTCGGCGACGTGCAGGTGTACGTGCTTGCCGACGGGGAATTGCGTCGGTCCTACCAGCTGGGGCACGACTACCCCTACAGCCAGCGCCCCGTGGATCATCGCTTTTTCGTGGTCCCCCTGACATGGGCGCCGGAAGAGACGCTGGATGTCTATGTCCGGGTCCGGACCGACAGTTCCGTTCAGGTACCGGTAACGCTTTGGGCCCCTGACACCTTCCGCAGCCACGACATCACCGCCAATATCCTGCAGGGCATCTACTTTGGTGCCTTTCTGGTGATCGGGGTCTACAACCTGCTTCTATTCTTCGCCCTGGGTGAGCGCAACTACCTGTACTACGTTGGGTTTGTCTTCAGCATCGCGCTGTTGATGGCGTCGCTGACCGGTTATGGGTTCCGCTACCTGTGGCCGGGGGCCACCCAGTGGAACGATCAGGCCATCCTGATCTTCATCAGCGGCGTGCTCGGCTTCGCCGCCCTTTTTACCCGGCGCTTCCTGGAACTGAGCCAGCTCTCTTACAGGTTGAACGCCTTCGCGCTCCTGGTGATCATTGCCAGTGGCGTCTGCGCGGTGCTGTCGTTCTTCCTGAGCTATTTCCTGCTGATTGCCGTTCTGATCCCGCTGGTGGTGTTGGGGTGCGTTTTAGCGTTTTTCGGTGGTGTCTACGCCTGGTACAAGGGGCAGGCCACCGCCAAGTATTACGTCCTCGCATGGTCGTTCGTGCTTGCCGGCGGCACCATCCTGGCCCTGTCCAAGGGCGGGGTGCTGCCCTCAAATTTCTTCACGGATCACGCGGCGCAACTGGGCTCCATTATTGAGGTGGTCCTCCTGTCCTTTGCGCTGGC
>JBNJEG010000110.1:0-6873 GCA_051745655.1 Pseudomonadota bacterium | reverse complement strand
TCAAGGCCGACGGCCTGGCCGCCGGCAAGGGCGTAATTGTGGCGGAAACCCTTGCCGAAGCTGAAGACGCCGTGCGTGACATGCTCGCCGGCAACACCTTCGGCGATGCCGGGCACCGCGTGGTGATCGAGGAGTGCCTGGTGGGCGAGGAAGCCAGCTTCATCGCCATGGTCGATGGCTCAAACATCCTGCCGCTGGCCAGCAGCCAGGACCACAAGCGCGCGGGCGATGGCGACACCGGCAGCAACACGGGCGGCATGGGCGCCTACTCCCCGGCCCCGGTGGTCACGGAGGAGGTGCACGAGCGCATCATGCGCGAAGTGATCGAGCCCACTGTGAAAGGCATGGCGGACGAGGGGCGACCCTACACCGGCTTCCTCTACGCCGGGCTCATGATTACGCCCAACGGCTCCCCCAAGGTGATCGAGTTCAACTGCCGCCTGGGCGACCCGGAAACCCAGCCGCTTCTGATGCGCCTGCGGTCCGACCTGGTCAAGCTCTGCCTCGCCGCCACCCAGGGCGGGCTCGGCCGCCAGATGTGCGACTGGGATGAGCGCACGGCCCTGGGCGTGGTCATGGCCGCTGGCGGCTACCCTGCCAAATACCGCAAGGGCGATGCCATTACGGGCCTCGACGGCGTCGACTCCGACAGGTGCAAGGTGTTCCATGCCGGCACCGGAGAGGACGAGAGCGGCGGGATCATCACCGCGGGAGGGCGCGTCCTGTGCGTAACAGCCCTGGGCGACACCGTGGCCGAGGCGCAGGAGAATGCCTACGCCGGGGTCAGCCGCATTCACTGGGCAGACGCCCACTACCGCACTGACATCGGCTTCCGCGCTCTGAACCGCGGGTAATTCCCCGCCCCATGGTTGAACCGATCCCCACCTGGAGCATGCTGATCGCCGCCGCCTTCCTGGGCGGTGGCATCAACGCCATCGCCGGTGGCGGCAGCTTCTTTACCTTCCCCGCGCTGGTCTGGGCCGGGGTGCCACCCGTGGCCGCGAACGCCTCCGGCACCCTGGCGCTGCTCCCCGGTTACATGGCCAGCACCTGGGGGTTCCGCGAGGACCTCAGGGCGCCGGAACGGCTTTCCATGGGGGCGGTTCTGGCCACCAGCCTGATTGGTGGCAGCATTGGCGCCGGACTGCTGTTGATCACACCGGATGACGTCTTCAGCGGGATCGTGCCCTGGCTTCTTCTGGCGGCCACCCTACTGTTCGCACTGGGGCCCTGGCTGCTCCGGCACCTGAACACCGATGGCGGTGAATCCAGCGCCACCATCCAGATAACCGCTCTTCTGGTGGTCTGCGTCTACGGCGGCTACTTCAACGGTGGGCTGGGTATCGTACTGCTGGCCGCCTTCGGGCTGATCGGCCACAGCGGCCTCAATCGGATGCAGGGGCTCAAGAACCTGGTCTCCGCCGTGCTTACCGCCATCGCCGTGGCGCTCTATGCCATCGGCGGAGCCATTTTCTGGCTCCAGGCACTGGTGATGATGATCTCGGCAATCGCCGGCGGCTATGTGGTTGCGCGGGTTGCCCGCCGGCTGCCGGAACAAGCCATCCGCTTCGTGGTCATCACCACCGGCGCGGTGATGACCGTGCTGTTCTTCCTAAACTGATCACCCTTCCGCCTTGCGCTCCGAATAACGGCTGACCAGGTACTCCGAACGGTCGCGCAGCAGCAGGGTGAACTTCATCAGCTCTTCCATTACATCCACAACGCGGTCGTAGAGCGGTGACGGCAGCATACGGCCCGCCTCGTCGAACTCCTGATATGCCTTGGGCACGGAAGACTGGTTGGGGATGGTGATCATGCGCATCCAGCGCCCCAGAATGCGCAGGTTGTTGACGGCGTTGAACGACTGCGAACCGCCGGAGACCTGCAGAACCGCCAGCGTTCGGCCCTGGGTCGGGCGCACGCCACCCACTGAAAGCGGCAGCCAGTCAATCTGGGTCTTCATGATCCCGGTCATGTTGCCGTGACGCTCCGGGCTGACCCAGACATGCGCCTCGGACCACTGCGACAGCTCGCGGAGTTCTTGGACCTTCGGATGATCCGCCTCCGCGTCATCCGGTAGCGGCAGGCCTGAAGGATTGAACATGCGGGTTTCCGCGCCGAACTCGTGCAGCAGCCGCTGGGCTTCCTCGGCTAGAAAACGGCTATAGGAGCGCTCCCTGAGGGAGCCGTAAAGCAGCAGCACCCGGGGTGGATGGGCACTGCCGGGGCTGTTGAGCTTGGTCAGGTCCGGGTGGTCCAGGAAGGTCCGGTCCAGGTTCGGCAGATCGTTCATGCGGTCCTCCTCAGGCCTTGCCGGCTTCAGGGAAATAATGACGGGTGCGGTTGGCGATCTTAACCAGCGCCAGCATCAGCGGCACCTCCACCAGCACCCCGACCACGGTCGCCAGCGCGGCACCGGACTGCAGTCCAAAGAGAGCAATAGCCGCTGCTACTGCCAGCTCAAAGAAGTTGCTGGCACCGATCATCGCCCCGGGAGCGGCCACGCTGTGCGGCACCTTCCAGGCCCGCGCCCAGCCATAGGCCAGCGCGAAGATCAGCAGGGTCTGGACGATCAAGGGCACCGCGATCAGGGCGATGTGGATGGGATGCTGCAGGATCACCTCGCCCTGGAAGGCAAACAGCAGCACCAGTGTCAGGATCAGCCCCGCCGGCGTGATGGGGCCGATCCGGTTCATGAAGACGTTGTCGAACCACTCCTGCCCCCTGCGGGCGATCACCGCCCGGCGCGTGAGATACCCGGCGATCAGCGGGATCACGATGTAGAGCAGGACCGACAGGGCAATGGTCTCCCAGGGCACGACGATGTCCGAAAGACCCAGAAGCAGCATCACGATGGGCGCGAAGGCGAACAGCATGATCAGGTCGTTCACCGACACCTGCACCAGTGTGTAGGCCGCATCGCCCCGCGTGAGATAGCTCCAGACGAACACCATGGCGGTACAGGGCGCTGCTCCCAGCAGGATGGCGCCAGCCAGGTATTCCCGCGCCAGGTCCGCGGGGATCAGGGGCGCAAAGACCACCAGCAGGAAGAACCAGGCGATGGCGAACATGGAGAAGGGCTTGATCAGCCAGTTCACGGTGGTCGTGATCACCAGGCCCTTGGGCTGGCGGCGCACACCCATGATGGCGTCAAAATCGATCTGCACCATCATCGGGAAGATCATTGCCCAGACCAGCACCGCCACCGGAATGGAAACCTGCGCCACCTCGAACCGTGACAGCCAGTCCGGCACCCCTGGGGCGAACTGCCCCAGGGCAACCCCGATTACGATGGCCACGGCCACCCAAACCGAGAGGTAGCGCTCGAAAACATTCATGCCCTCGCTGACCGAAGGCGTGTCCGGATTACTGCCCAAGGTGACCCCCATCAATGTCCGTTACCAATGCCTCAACACGCTGGCGGATGTCATCGCGCACCGCGCGGAATTCAGCCATGATCTGCTCCTCGCCGCCACGCGCCCTTGCCGGGTCCGGCAACGCCCAGTGACGCTTGAGCGTACCCGGCGGCAGTATCGGGCAGGACTCGTCGGCGTCACCGCAGACCGTGACCACCAGATCCGCCCATTCAAGATGGGCATCGGTGAGCATGGTGGATTGCTGGTCCTGGATATCCACCCCGAGCTCATCCATCACCTTAATGGCCCGCGGATTCTGGCCATGGGCCTCCAACCCTGCCGAGTCCACGCCCAGACGGTCCCCGGCCAGTTGCCGCAGAAAGCCCTCGGCCATCTGCGAGCGGCAGGAGTTACCGGTGCACACGAACAGTACCTTCATCATCAAACCTCACTGAACCGCGTTGAGGGAGGGGCGTGCGCCCATGGCGGAAAGCCGGGCGCGAAGCGCCCCAGTGTCCCGGGATGCCAGTACCGAGCGCAGGGTCTGCCGGGCCCAGTCCGGCAGGTCCGGGGCCAGGCGGTAATGAACCCACTGCCCCCGACGCTCATCCTGGACGATGCCCAGATCACGGAGTTGGGACAGATGGCGTGAGATCCGGGGCTGGGAAAGCGCCAGCGCGGCCACCAGCTCGCAGACACAGAGCCGCCCCTCCTGCTCGAGTAGCAGCAGACTGTTGAGCCGGGTTGTATCTGAAAGAGCGCGAAAAAACTGTTCAGGAGTGATCATATCCGGATATCCATATATGTATAGATAGAACTATACAGCGCCCACCTGCCGATGCCAAGGCCTGCACACTCAGTGCTCGCTGAAAGTCACCGGCTCAAGCTCTGGAACCCTACGCCGCCGCCGGATCCAGTTGATGGAGCGGAAGACCAGGGGACGTGAGACCACCCAGCGCTCCAGGTGGTATTTGCCGGGAAAATTCAGGAGCGTCAACGCAATCACAATGGTCAGCAGTCCCTGCCCCGGCAGCACCAGCATGGCGATACCGGCGACCAGAAGGATCAGCCCCAGCAGGTTTTTCAGGACCAGAACGAACAGCCCCATGACCGGATGACGTTTAAGAATCAGGCGTGTGCCGCGTTCGGGGCGGGTAAAATAATCCGCAGGAATCCGCACCACGATGATGGGCACCGCGACCAGGGTTGCCACGAACATGAACAGGGACGCACCGCCCAGACTCCAGAGGACCAGTTCGTTTGTTTCCAGCCATGCCACCAATCTGCTGAACACTGCGCGCCCGCGCCTCCCGGAAAACTGTTATGCCCCGGCAAGCGTACCCGCTTAGGTCGGGGTTGCACACCCCACCCTTGGAAGGTGAAAACCTTGCCCGCATCACAAAGGACAGTTGCTGTTTCAATTGGTTACTTCCTATACTCAGAGCGTATGGGGAATAAGAATGACATGCTGGAGGGAATCCAATGGAACAAAAGACCCCACAAAGGGACGCAGAACGCACCTATCGCAATGACCGCTTTTCGCCCCTGAACGTCACCCAGTCGCTGGTTGAACCCAGCAGCTCCGCCAAGGCACCGGAGCGCTGGATGGCAGAGAAGTTCCTTGCGGTAGCCGGCCACCCGCCCCTGACCCTCGACCTCTGGGGCACGGAGGACGTAAGCCCTTCCGGTGTAACCCCGCTTTACCGCCTACGGGTGGCGGACCGCGCTGCGCTCTACGAACTGATGACCAACCCCAATCTGGCGTTCGGCGACCTATACAGCGAAGGGCGCCTGGAAATGGACGGTCACATGCCGGACCTGTTAACGGACCTGTACCGGGCCCTGGACCGCGCCTACGAGAAGCTGCCGCTGTTCCTGCGCATGCTCTGGCGCGACCAGGCGCCGCGCTCCACCAGCCTCAAGGCGGCGAAGGACAACATCCACCACCACTACGACATGGGCAACGACTTCTATAAGCTATGGCTGGATAAGGCCCAGATGCAGTACACCTGCGCCTATTACGAGGAGCCGGGCATCACTCTGGAGCAGGCCCAGCTTGCCAAGCTGGAACTGGTCTGCCGGAAGCTCCAGCTCCAGCCCGGCGAGACCGTGGTGGAAGCCGGCTGCGGCTGGGGCGGTCTGGCACGCTACATGGCGAAGCACTATGGCGTGAAGGTCCGGGCATTCAACATCTCCGAGGAGCAGGTCACCTTCGCTCGCGAAAAAGCCCGGGAGGAAGGCCTGGAGAATCAGGTCGAATACGTGCTGGACGACTACCGCAACATCTCCGGCGAGTACGACCGGTTCGTCTCCGTGGGGATGCTCGAGCACGTAGGCACCGAGTACTATACGGACCTGGCGGCGGTGATCCGCCGGCACATGAAGACCGAGGGGCTGGCACTGGTGCACTCCATCGGCCGCAACTACCCCATGCGCACCAACGCCTGGATCGAGAAGCGCATCTTCCCCGGCGCCTATCCACCCAGCATCACCGAATTCACCAGCATCGGCGAAGCCGGTCCCTTTTCGGTACTCGACGTTGAAAACCTGCGCCTGCACTACGCCGAAACCCTGGAGGACTGGCTGGCCCGCTACGAGGCCAACATCGACGCTGTGCGTGAGATGTACGGCGAGCATTTCGTGCGTGCCTGGCGGCTTTACCTGGCAGGTTCCATCGCTTCGTTCCGAGCCAACGCGCTGCAGCTGTTCCAGATGGTGCTCGCGCACCCAGAGAACAACAACGTGCCGCGCAACCGTAAGCACCTCTACACCAGTTCCAACGTGCCGCCGGAGGGCAGCTACTGATGGTACAGCGCTACGATGCACTGATCGTCGGCGGTGGTCCGGCCGGCTCCACCATGGCGCGGGCGCTCACTGACCGCGGCTACCGGACCCTGGTGGTGGACAAACAGACCTTCCCCAGGGACAAGACCTGCGCGGGCTGGGTTACTCCTTCCGTGCTGGACATCCTGGAGATTGACCCCGCCGACTATCGCCGGAACAACATCATGCAGCCGATCCACCGTTTCCGCATCGGCATGATGGGGCAGAAGGCGGTGGTCAACGACCACGGCAGCGACCCTGTCAGCTACGGCATACGCCGCTGCGAGTTCGACCACTACCTGCTCGAGCGCAGCGGCAGTGAGCGAGCCGAAGGGGTCAAGTTCAAGTCGCTGGAACGCACTGACGATGGCGAATGGTGCCTCAACGGCGAATACCAGGCGCCGCTGGTAATCGGCGCCGGCGGCCACTTCTGCCCGGTGGCCGCGACCATCGGCGAAGGGCCCGGCAGCCACGAGACCTCGGTGACCGCCAAGGAAGTGGAGTTCGAGATGACCCCGGAGCAGGCCCAACGCTGCCGGGTCCGGGAAGACACCCCGGAACTCTGGTTCTGCCGTGACCTGATGGGCTACGCCTGGGTGTTCCGCAAGGACAACTTCCTCAACATCGGCCTGGGCCGTGAGGATCCCAACGACCTCAAACACCATCTCAATGACTTTGTCGCAAAAATGCAGGC
>JBNJEG010000109.1:0-6898 GCA_051745655.1 Pseudomonadota bacterium | reverse complement strand
TCCGAGTTCTTTGGCCTTCTGGGGCTGGGTGTCCTGGCGGGCTATGGCCTTCGCTGGGCCGGGCGCAGCCTGGTGAAAATGGTGCCCGGCTGGGGCCAGACGCTGGGGGCCGCCTGGGGTGCTTCCAGTGCAGGGGCCGTGACCTACGCGCTGGGCAAGGCGGCGGACTTCTATCTCTCGCGCACGGCTGACGGTATGCCGGTGGACGCTGACACCATCCGGAGTCTCTACCATGAGGCGTTCGAACAGGGGTTGCGTCTCGGGCGTGAGAGGGACGGTGAATGAGGGCACTGCTGCGCGAATTCGGCTACCTGCGTGTGGTGGCGGTCGCCATCTCGTTCCTGCCTTTACTGGTACTGCCCGCACTGGGGGTCGTGCTGCTGTGGGAGTCGGGCCAGCTCCTGGCGTGGTTCCTGCTGCTGGCGGGCTGTGGCGTGGTTGGCTATGGCCTGCACTGGCTCTCGCGCTGGTTCTCGCGGGAGCGGCTGCCGCCGGCCACAAAACCGGAGGCGCACTGGCCCCCCGATTCGAATGCGGCCTGGGAACGGGTCGAGGCGCGGGCTACCGGGGCCACGCCGGAGCAGTACCCGCTCAATGATGCCACCGGCCTGTTCCGGCTTGGCCGGGATACGCTGGAAGACGTGGCGCATTACTACCATCCCCGCCGCGAGCGCCCCCTTCTGGAGCTGACCGTTCCACACATGCTGCTGATCATCGAGCGCGCCAGCCGGGAGCTGAGGGCGGAGATCGCCGACCATGTGCCCCTGAGTCACCGCCTGACACTGGGCAGCATGGCCCGCCTCCGCCAGTGGCGGGAGACTGCGGCCCAGCTGGAGGGGCTCTATCGGTTGGGGCACGCGGCCGTTGATCCGACCAGTGTGATGTTCCGCGAGCTGCGTCGGGACCTGGGCAACCGCGTACTGGGCTATGGCTCGGAGCAGATCCAGACCTGGTTGCTGCGCGAGTACATCCGCAAGGTCGGCTATTACGCCATCGAGCTCTACAGTGGCCGTCTGCTTCTGGAGTCGGAAACGCCGGTTGACGCGGTAACCCGGACATCACGTCTGCAGCAGGAAGACCAGGCTCGAGAGGCGGTCTCGGAGCCGCTGCGGGTACTGTTGCTCGGCCGCAGCAACAGCGGGCGCTCCAGCCTGGTCAACACGCTGGTCGGGGAGTCCGTGGCTGCGGTGGACGCGACTGCCGGTACCACGGATGGTGTCCAGGTCCATGTCTGGGTCAGCGATGACCAGGAGGACGTGCTGCTGATCGATACACCTGGCGTGGATACGGACGCGCTCGACAGTGCAACCCTGCGCCGCGAGGTGCTGGGGGCGGACCTGGTGCTCTGGGTGACCCCGGCGCTTCGCGCCGATCGTGAGGGCGAACGGGCCGTCCTGGACCGTATCCGTGGCTGGTTCCGGGATGACCCGTCCCGTCGACCGCCGCCGATGATCGGCGTAGTGACGGGGGTGGATGCGGTCCGGCCAGCCCGGGAGTGGTCGCCGCCCTATTCACTGACCCAGCCGGAGACCGCCAAGGCCCGCAACATCGCGGCCGCGCTCAGCGCCGTGGGCGATGAGCTGGCACTGGATCCGGGGCACCGGGTCGCTGTAAGCCTTTGCGAAGGCGCCACTTTCAATGTCTCGCCCGGTTTGCTTGAGGCCCTCGAAAGCGAACTCGACGAGGCCCGGCGGGTGCGGCTTCTGCGTTGCCTGCGTGAGCGCCGGCGTGACGAGACCTGGCGCTATCTTTGGCGACAGGCCCGAAATCTGGGTCAGACGATGAAAAATAAAAGTTGGAAAGGCAACTGAACTGGTAGTATGAATGGCTCGTAATTCAAAAAAATGCCCACAGGTGCCGCGGTTACTTAATGAGCAGTATTCTTGTTGTTGATCATGATCCCTCCGCGGTATCGGTGACTTCCGAGCTGCTTCGAACCCTTGGCCATCGCGTTTACGAAGCTACCCCCACTGACCACTGCCTGACCCTGGTTGAACGCCACCACCCCGACCTGATTCTTCTTGGAATCCGGCCAGGTGATGTAGCGGGTTCCGCCTTTATTCGTGGTCTGAGGGAAAAGCCGGAACTCAGCGGCACCTTCATCGTCGGGATTTCCTCCAGTCGGGCCGAGACCCAGATTCCTCCGGATCAGCCGCATTACGTTGACGGATTCATCACACGCCCGGTATCCGACCCAGAGTTTGTCTCCCGGGTTCAGGGCTTTCTGCAGCTCAAGCAGGCCCAGGATGCACTGCGCCGCAGTGAATCCCGGTTCCGGCGGGTCATTGAGCGAAATGCCGACGGCATTGTGATCGTTTCCCGTGACGGTCGGGTGCGGATGTGCAATCAGGCCTCCCTGCGACTGTTCCGGCTCGACCAGGACGCCCTGATGGGCCGTGATCTCGGTTTCCCGCTGACCGCCGGCGAGTGCACCGAGGTGGAGGTTCCCCATGGTGACGGGGACTACACGATCATGGAGATGCGGGTTGTCGACATCGAGTGGGAGGATGATCTGGCGTGGTTGGCGTCATTGCGGGACGTCACTGAGCGCTATGACGCCCAACAGGAGCTTCAGGCCAGCAATCGCGCATTGCGCCTGATCAGTGCCTGTAATGAGACCGTATTGCACGCCAGCGATGAACAGGAACTTCTCGAGCAGATCTGTCGTACCGCCGTGACCATCGGGGAATACGACCTGGCCTGGGTGGGACTGGCGGAAACCACCCCGGGTAACCCGTTACGCCCGGTGCACTGGGCCGGCGAGGGTGCCGGGTTCATCGGTGCCGCTGAATTGAGCTGGGATGCCGGTGTCCGGACGGGACTCGCGCCTGCAGGGGAGGCCATCCGGCGCGCGACGCCCATGGTCTACGCCGACGCCTCCGAAATGCCGCACCTGTCCGCCGAAGTAGAGCCTGCAATCCAGCAGGGGTACGGTCGACTGCTCTATCTTCCGCTATGCAATGAGCAGGGCGCCTTCGGGGTCCTGGGGCTCTACGGCTGGGAATCGCAGCGCATCACCGATGAAGAGCTGGCGCTGCTCCAGCGCCTGTCCCGAAACCTCGCGTTTGGTATCGAGCATGTGCGCACGGAAAGCGAGAAGCAGCGTGTGCAGGAGACCGTGCTCAAGGTCGCCTCCGGGGTATCAGCGAGCGTGGGCACGGAATTTTTCGAGCAACTGGCCGTTAACATGAACCAAGCGCTGGGCAGCGTCATCACCATGGTCGCGCGGGTGAGCATGGGAGAGGACCCAACGGCCGAGACGCTGTCGGTGATGGTGCATGACGAGGCGCGGGAGAATTTCGAGTTCCGGCTGGCGGAGACACCCTGCCTGGAGGCTTTTGATCGCGGCAGCGTCATGCTGAGGGAGCTCGATGGCAGCGAGTTCCCGTGGCACAACGTCGAGTGGCCCGAGGTCAACGCGGGCGTCATCTGGCGGCTCGACAACTCGGCGGGTCAGCCCATCGGGTTCGTCATCACGCTGTTCGCGTGGCCGCTGGAGGAGGAGTCCTTTGTCTACAACACCATCCAGATCTTCGCCAGCCGCGCGGCCGCGGAAATCGAGCGGCGCAACACCGATGTCCGCATCCGGGATCAGGCCTCACTGCTGGACAAGGCCCAGGATGCGATCATCGTCCTGGGCATGGATCAGCGTGTGCTGTTCTGGAACCAGAGCGCGGAACGCCTATACGGTTGGGGGGCTGAAGAAGCCTTTGGCCAGCCGCTGGAAAGCCTTGTGGCGGATAGTCGGGACCAGTTCTCGAAAACCTTCGTGAGGGTTCTGCAGGAGGGGGAGTGGAAGGGCGAGATTGCTCAACGTCACCGTGACGGCCACAGCCTGATCGTGGAGGGGCGCTGGACCATGGTGCGCGACGATGACGACCGCCCCCAGTCCATGCTGGTGATCAACACCGATATCACGCAACGCAAGGAACAGGAGCGTGAGATTGAAAAGCTGGCATTCTTCGACCCGCTGACCCGGTTGCCGAATCGTCGGCTGCTGGTGGACCGGTTGCAGCAGGCATTGGTGGCCAGTGGTCGTAATGGCCAGGTCGGGGCGTTGCTGTTCCTGGATCTCGATAATTTCAAGATCCTGAATGACACCCTGGGGCATGACCTGGGCGACGAGCTGCTGCGGCAGGTGGCCGTGCGCCTGCGCCACGCGGTGCGCCAGAGCGATACGGTGGCGCGCCTTGGTGGGGATGAGTTCGTTGTGATGCTGCCGGAGATGGATCCGGTCTCCTCAAACGCCGCGGAACAGGCTGCCCTGGTCGGCGACAAGATCCTGAAGGTGTTCAGCGCCGCGTTTGAGCTTTCCGGTCAGGAATTTTTTGTGACCACCAGTATCGGAATCGCCCTGTTCGGGGATCGCGCGACCAGTGTTGATCAACTGCTCAAGCGTGCGGACCTGGCCATGTATCAGGCCAAGGAGGGCGGGCGCAATTCGATGCGGTTCTTTGATGATCACATGGAATCCGAGGTTGCGGACCGGGCCGCGCGCGAGAAAGAGCTCCGGCGTGCCATCAATGACAATGAATTCGTGCTCTTCTACCAGCCCCAGATCGATTTTGAACAGGGGGTTACCGGCTGTGAGGCACTGGCACGCTGGCAGCATCCCGAGCGCGGCATCATCGGCCCGGCGGAATTCATACCACTGGCCGAGGAAACCGGGCTGATCGTGGACCTGGGGCGAGCTGTGATCAGCGCGGCCTGTGAGCAGCTGGTGATGTGGTCCCGGTCAGCGGAAACAGCGGGCCTGACCCTGGCGGTGAACGTCAGTGCCCGCCAGTTCCGTCATCCCGAGTTCGTTACTGACATTCGCCGCGTGCTGGATGACACGGGCGCTAATCCCAACCGCCTCAAACTGGAGGTCACCGAGAGCCTGTTACTGGATGACATTGAGCAGGTGGTTGAAAAGATGGCGTCACTGCGTGAGTTGGGTGTCACCTTTTCGCTGGATGACTTCGGCACGGGCTATTCGTCGCTGTTCTATCTGAAAACCCTGCCTCTGGACCAGCTCAAGATCGACCAATCGTTCGTGCGGGATATACTGGAGGATGCCAATGATGCGGTCATCGCCCGCACGGTGATCCGCCTGGGCCAGAGCATGGGGCTGAGCGTGATTGCCGAAGGGGTCGAGACCCGGGAGCATCTTGATTTTCTGCGCGACAACAGCTGTCTTGCCTACCAGGGCTTCTATTTCAGCAAACCCATTCCAGCCAGTGAGCTGGCCGACTACCTCAGGGAAGGCAACTATGAGCTTACGTAGGCATTGCTGTCTGCAGGGGGCGACGCCATGAGCGCGGGGCAACTCCAGCTGGTTCTGTTCGTTACCGGCGACGGGGTCCGTGGTCAACGGGCCATCAGTAATCTCCAGACCATGTGCTCGAGCGTGCTGGCCGGTCGCTGCAGCTACGAGGTGGTAGACGTACTTGAACACCCTGAACGGGCGGAGGACAGCCGGGTCATGGCCACACCGACGCTCATCAAATCGTTCCCCGTGCCGGATCGCCGTGTCATAGGGGATCTTTCAAACGCTGACGACGTGCTGGCGGCACTGGATATCGACGTTTGAGGATACATCGGAGGATATTCCATGACAGATGCAAACAGGGCTCATAACCGGGCGATCGGCAAGGTTGCGACCGGCATTCCGGGTTTTGACCATATTGCATCCGGGGGTCTGCCCGCGGGCCGGACAACACTGATCTCGGGATCAGCAGGCAGTGCCAAAACCCTGATGGCCGCTCAGTTCCTGGCCGAAGGTATAACTCAGTTTGGCGAGTCCGGGGTCTTTGTCACCTTCGAGGAAAACGCCGGTGACCTGCGGCGTAACCTCGCCAGCTTCGGCTGGGACATCGAGGGTTGGGAAGAGCAGGGGCTGTGGGCGTTCGTGGACGCCTCGCCCGATCCGGAGGTGAACTCCGTGGTCCTCGGCGAATACGACCTGGGCGGACTCATGGCCAGGGTGAGCTACGCCGTCCAGCGTGTGGGTGCGACCCGGCTTTCCATGGATTCGCTCGGCGCGGTCTTCAATCAGTTTTCCCAGAGCAACAGCATCCGTCGAGAGATGTTCCGTGTCTCCGCGCACCTCAAAAAACTGGGCATTACGGCTCTTCTGACCTCCGAGCGTCGGGAGGAATACGGTGAGATCGCCCGTTACGGTGTCGAGGAGTTCGTGGCGGACAACGTCATCATCCTGCGCAACATCCTCGAGGAAGAGAAACGCCGGCGCACCATTGAGATCCTGAAATTCCGTGGGACACAGCACCAGAAGGGCGAATACCCCTTCTCCATCGTTAACGGTGAGGGGATGGCCTGCATTCCGCTTTCCGCTATGGAGCTTGCCCAGGGTTCAACCAGCAAGCGGATCACCTCCGGGAGTCAGGACCTGGATACCATGTGTGGTGGCGGCTTTTTCCGCGATTCCATCATCCTCATCTCCGGGGCAACGGGTACCGGTAAGACGCTCATGGCCACGGAATTCCTCCAGGGTGGCATCAGCCAGGGCGAGCGCTGCCTGCTGTTTGCCTTCGAAGAAAGCCGTGACCAGTTCACCCGCAACGCCCAGGGCTGGGGCATGGATGTGCGTGCCATGGAAGAGAACGAGCAACTGAGGGTGATCTGTGACTATCCCGAGTCGGCGGGGATTGAAGATCACCTGCTCAATATGAAGCGGGCAATGGACGAGTTCCAGCCGGACCGCATAGCCGTGGACAGCCTGTCGGCCCTTGAGCGCATCGCCACCATCAAGGGCTTCCGCCAGTTCGTGATCGGGCTGACCTCCTACGTGAAGCAGCAGAAAGTTGCAGGCCTGTTTACCGCCGCCACACCGCAGCTCTTCGGAGGCAGCTCAGTGACTGAATCGCACATCTCCACCATCACCGACTCCATCATACTG
>JBNJEG010000108.1:0-6899 GCA_051745655.1 Pseudomonadota bacterium | reverse complement strand
GATGACTGATTCCAAAGGATGGCGTGGCCTCATGCACAGTAGTTCACTCCGCCGATTCGGCGGCTACCTGCGAACACGATGGGCCTCACCACGCCGGATCCGGTTCTGGGTGCTCGTTGTGGCGGTCGCCTACACCCTGCTGGGCTTTCTGGCCCTGCCCTGGCTCATCCAGTACATGGCCGTAAGCACCGTTAAGGAGGATTTCGGGCGGGAACTCCGCATCGAGTCCGTCCACGTCAATCCTTACACTCTCACACTCCAGATTGACGGGCTCACTCTCGAGGACACCGACGACCGGCAGATGCTCGGCTGGCAGCGGCTGTTCATCGATGTGGCCTGGTCAAGCGCCGTCAACGGCGCCCTGATTGTCCAGACCGTCCACCTCGACGATCCGATCATTCAGGAAGAACGCTTCGCCTCCGGCAAGACCCGCTTTTCCCGACTGGCTCCCGAGCCCTCGGATGACGCCCCGCCCGAAGGAGATTCTCCGGCCGAAGACGAGGCCTCCCCCCTGCCTGCTCTGCAGGTCAATGATCTGCGCGTGACGGACGCTGTTCTGCGCTTCACGGATAACCTCCAGGACAAGGCGGCTGAAACGGATCAGTCGAACCAGGCATCGCTGGTACTGGAGGACCTCGGGCTGTCCGCCAGTGACCTCTCGCTAAAAGAGGGTGCTCGGTTCCCGGTGGCTCTGGACGGACAACTCGCGGGCGGCGGTGCGCTCGCCTTCGACGGCACGCTTCAGCTTGTGCCGGCGCCCGCCCTTGAGGGCAGCGCCCGTATCAAGGAACTGGCACTGAAACAGGCCCAGCCCTACCTGCGCCAGTTCGCGAACGTTCAGCTCGGTGACGGGGCGCTCAACCTGGACGGACGACTACAGACCGATGCTCAGCAGCCCTTCGCATTTGAGGGCTCCGCCGGCATTGAGGCCCTGAATATCAGGGACGGCTCCAATGAGGAACCGCTCATCGGCTGGCAGAGCCTTAATACCCAAAAACTCCACCTGCGCCTTGCAGAAAAGCAGCTCGAGACTGCTCCCATCACCGTCGACGGCCTTTTCGGGCGCTTGATCATCAACGAGGACCGGACCACCAACTTCGGGCAGCTTATGGCGAAAGAGGGCCAGGCTGGCGCCGGGGAAGAGGATGAGGAGGCTGCGCGCACGGATGACACCGACGAAGAGACAGCCCCCTTCGGCATCACCATTGAGGGCATTGAGCTGACCGATGGCGCCCTGCGGTTTGCGGATCACTCCCTGCCGCTGCCGTTCTCAACGAGCATCCACACGCTGAAGGGTCAGGTATCGACCCTGAGTTCAAGCTCGGCCCAGCCAGCGCAGGTCGCCCTGGAAGGGCAGGTCGCGGATTACGGCCTGACGCGCGTAGACGGCGCGCTTCACGCCTGGCACCCCATGCGCGAAACCAACCTGAAGCTGAGATTCCGCAACCTCCAGATTCCGGAATACTCCCCCTATACCGTACGTTTTGCCGGCCGCAAGATAGCGGGAGGCACCATGGATCTGGATCTCGACTATAGGGTCACGGAAAAGCAACTCGACGGCAGCAACAGCCTCGTACTCCGTGACCTGAAACTCGGTGAAAAGATGGCGGCGAGTGATGCCATGGACTTGCCACTCGACCTCGCCATAGCCCTGCTCAAGGACAGCGACGGGGTCATTGATCTTGATCTCCCGATAACCGGAGATGTTGGCAGCCCGGAATTCGACATCGGCCAGGTCGTCCGCCAGGCATTGAGCAAAACCATTACGTCCGTCGTCCAATCGCCATTCCGTTTCCTGGCTAATCTCGTCGGCGCTGACTCGGAGGAGCTTGGCCGGGTTGAATTCCCGGCGGGGCGCTCCGATCTGCTGCCACCCCAGCGCGAGCGGGTTGCCAAGCTGCGCGAGGCCCTCAATCAGCGCCCAGAGCTGGTTCTGGAGCTCGCAGGCCCCTTCAACCAGACGTTTGACGGCCCCGCCCTGCAGCGCGGGAAAGCCACCGAAGCCCTGCGGCAGCGCCTGACTGAGGCAGACCGCGAAGGCGAAGACCCCAGCCTGACGGCCGAGGCCAACCGGGAAATTGTGGAGACGATGTTCACCGAGTCCTACCCGGACGCGGATCTGGATGCCCTACAGGCGCGCTTCACCGAACAACAGAATGAGTCATCCGACGAGACCCGCTTTGACGCCCTGGCCTATCGCAACCACCTGGCCGAAAAGGTCATTGCCACCCAATCCGTCACGGACGCTGATCTCAGGGCCCTCGCCAATGCCCGCGCTTCCGCGGTGCAGGACGCTCTGGTTGACGCCAGCGCGGAGAATCCAATCGACGCCGACCGGGTGCGCGTAGTGGATCCCAACGGGATCGATCCCGAAAGCGACGAGCGCATTGCAATGGAAATGAAGGTCTCGGCGGACTGATCAACCAGGCATGTTCTGGGCAGTTCGCAGTCAGTCATCCCATTCATGGTACTGATTGCCCTGTCTCAACAGCCAATAGGTAATGCCAAGCGCCAGCGTCGTCGCCGCAATACCAATCAGGTACATTGGCGTCAGTGTGTCGAAATCCAGAACAATAACTTTCCGGGCAATGGCCATGAGCGCTGTGGCGACCACAAGTTGGACTGGAAACACATTGGTTCCCAGGTAAAGCCGTATGTTGATGAAGATTTCTACGGCGATCAGCACCGCCATGAAGGCGCCGAAGGTGTAGAAAATATCGTTGATATTCAGAAGCAGAAAAGGCGGCGTGATCAACCTGTCATAGATGATGTAGACGACATCACCCACACCCCAGAGAATGACCGCAACCATCAGTACGGCCAGAACCCGAATCGCAAAACGGATGACCCGGTGCAACGCGCGGAAGAAAGGATCGGGGAAGTCGGTCGGAAGTTCCTGATGAAGCGCACTCCGCTCCTCCAGGGGTGACTGGGCAGGTGGTGCTCTTCCATCGTCATGTTCGGCCATTCAGGATCCCCATTCAGCAGCAGCCGCACCGTATTTTCCGGCAGTTCCTCTCTGGGCCCGGTTGGACCCGGCTATAGTCCATTATGGCAGAGGCGGCGCCTGAAAAAGGAAGAAGTCCGGTGGATTGAACGTCAGTGTTGAAAACAGCAGCGTCGCGAGCAGAAGCAGGGCGAGAGAGCTCCTCCGAGCGTTTGGACCGAACTCGTGAGCGAGAATGGCGTGACCGAGGAGTTCGCCTGCCATGATTGCGACCGCAAAGATGGCCAGGTCCGCCACCAGATAATGGGCCCCTGACAGCCCAGTGTATCCGTAGAACATAACCACAATGAGGAAGGGAGGAAGCACGCAGCGGACGGTGGTTGCAGTAAGCCAGCCGGGGGCAGGACCGTAGAGGACCCGGTGGATGGGCGCCAGTGCAAGAGCAGGCCAGAAGGCGAGTTTGAGATGCTCCCATGTACTCTCGTTTGTCGCGGCAAAAACCGCTACAAGGGGGCTCCGGTCAGACCATTCCCAAGCGAAATGAAGCATCGAGCCGCACGCGATCACGATGACCGCGCTCACAAAGGCACACCATTTGACCGCGCCGCTCAGGGCGAACCTCACATCATTGCCCATGATGACTGCGGAATGCGTTGTATACGCCGACAATCCGGAGCTGCAGTCACAATGGATGGCTTACTGATCCTCACTGCCCACCTTGCCGTTTCTTCCCGGGCCGCCCATCATACCCTGGCCCTGCTGCATGTCATGCTGCATCATGGCGCGGTTATCCTGCATCATCTGACGGTGTTCCTCCCGGAGTCGTTCGCGCTCAGAGGGGTCTTCAGTCTCGAGAATCCTGTGCATCTGTTCATGCATCCTGAGCATCCGCTCCTGCATGTTCTCCATCTGCATACCGCGATTCCGCTGATCGGAACCCTGATCCTGCGCCATGGCCACAGCGGGCAGCGACAGGCAGAACGAAACAGCACCGATCAAGACGATTCTTTTCATTGTCCTGCTCCTTATTTTCAGGGCGTAAACTACGTAGCACCGAATAGGCCACGCCTATTCCCTCAAGAATACATGGATAGAACCATCAGAAAATGACCCAAGTCAGGACTCACTCATCACACCGATTCTCCATGAATAACAGCCGCATCACTCTCATCGCCACGCTGCTGGTCATAGGCACCGGGAGCCTCTGGGGCTTCTACTGGCTACCAGTCCGCCACCTTGCGGCCAGCGGGCTATCCGGTGCCTGGGGCACCCTGGCCATCGTCGCGATGGCCGCGCTCGTGCTCACCCCTTTCGCCGTTCGGGCAAGGCACCGGCTCCTGCGCTCCAGCCCGATTGCGCTGGCGTCCATTGCATTGGGCGGGGTCGCATTCGTTCTCTACTCGATTGGCCTGGTGTACGGGCGCGTCGCGGTGGTCGTTCTGCTGTTCTTTCTCACACCGGTCTGGAGCACCCTGATCGCCCGCTACGGCATGGGATGGCCAACCCCCTGGCTGCGAATGCTCGCCATCGTCGTAGGCGTCATCGGTCTGGGCGTTGTTCTGGGGGCGGACGGGGGACTACCGCTGCCGCAAGGCCTTGGGGACTGGCTGGGCCTCAGCTCGGGCCTGCTCTGGGCAATCGCCACGACCGGCATCCGCTCGCAGCCCGAAACCGGGCCAGTGGAGGCAGCTTTTGTCTTCGCCCTGGGAGCCTGCGTAGGGGCGGCCGTTCTGGCGCCGGTGTTTGAGCCCCTGCCGAGTCTCACAATCGAGACGGCAATCCCCGCCTTCGGCTGGGCGCTTGCCACAGGTGGTCTCTGGTGGGGGCTGTCGATGATCTGTCTGATGTGGGCAACGGCGCGGCTCGAACCTGCCCGGGTGGGTATTCTGCTGATGGCCGAGGTCCTGGTGGGTGTAGCCTCAGCGGCCATCATCGCCGGAGAACACCTGGCGCCAATTGAGATTGCCGGTGGCCTGCTGGTCCTGAGCGCAGGCGTTCTGGAGGTCTGGCCGGTACGACGGGCACCCCTGGCCACGCATTCGGCGTGAGCAGACAACGCCGAAAGGGATCGTCGGACCATGGAGAGGTTATCCCATAGACCACGGTCTGTGCGCTATCCAACAGACGCCCCTCGGCCTCAGAGCTAAATTGAATATTCCTCAAGCCAAGTTGCGGCAGGAGTATTTACCAATGGCCCACCCAAGCCCAAGCACGACGGAAACTGAATTTCTGCAGTTCCAGGAGGCGCTTTCCGTGTGGAACGATGAAGGCGGTGCCTGTCCGACCGACGTCCAGGATGACATCCCCGAACTGACGAACGCCGAACTGGTTCATCTCCGAATCCGGGTGATTGCACTGGAGAACCTGCTCATTACGCTGCTCGCTGAAGGGTCTGATCGGCAGCTTGAGGTTGCCCGGGAAATGGCCAGCTACATATCCCCGCGAGCAGGCTTCACCCAGCATCCCCTCACCACCAAAGCCGCGGATCACATGACCGATATGGTCAATCGTGCGGAACATTTCCGAGCCACGCAGTCATCATGAGCCCGATGCCTCGATAACACGGAGTGGCCCCCGATATCGGCAGCTCGGGTGGAGAGTGCTTTCCCTGAACGGTATCGTAGGGCCATGCTGACCCTATCCAACACCGTTGAACTTGCTGACTGGGAGATTGAGATCACCCAGATCCGTGCCCAGGGCGCCGGCGGCCAGAACGTCAACAAAGTCGCCTCAGCGGTGCACCTTCGCTTCGACATCCTGAACTCCAGCCTGCCGCCCTTCTACAAGGAACGGTTGATGGCGCTCTCCGATCAGCGCATCAGTAAGGAGGGGGTGGTGATCATCAAGGCGCAATCCTACCGTACCCTTGAGCAGAACAAGGACGATGCCCTGCAGCGCCTGAAAACGCTGATCCAGGGCGCAGTGAAACAACAGAAAACGCGCCGGCCCACGAAGCCAACAAAGTCCGCACAGAGACGCCGCGTTGAGAGCAAGACACGGAGAGGCAAGACCAAGGCACTGAGAGGGAAGGTGGAGCCATGAAATACGTTGAACTCCCGGGCGGGGAACGCATCCCCGCGCTTGGCCAGGGTACCTGGCGGATGGGCGAGCGGCCGCAGGATCGCGAGCGTGAGGTGGAAGCCGTACGGGCCGGCATCGACGCCGGGCTGACACTGATCGACACAGCCGAGATGTACGGCGACGGCGGAGCCGAGCGCATTGTCGGCAAAGCCATGGGGAGCCGGCGCGACAAACTCTTTCTGGTCAGCAAGGTCTTCCCCCACAACGCCTCTCGCGCCGGCGTCCGCGCCGCCTGCGAGGCGAGCCTGGAGCGCCTGGGCACCGACCGGCTCGACCTCTACCTCCTGCACTGGCGCGGCGGAGCCGACCTGGCTGAGGCGGTCGCCGGCTTTGAGGATCTGCAAAGGGAAGGGCTGATCCGCCACTGGGGCGTAAGCAACTTTGATGCCGCCGACCTGGCGGATCTGTGGGAGGTCCCCGGCGGGGACGTATGCAGCACCAACCAGCTCCTTTACCACCTCGGCGAGCGCACCATCGAGCACGACCCGCTGCCCTGGATGCGGGAATACGGCATTCCGGCCATGGCCTACTGCCCGCTTGGCCAGCGCCAGCTCCTGGAACAACAGGTCCTGCGCGACTTCGCCGAGCGCAACAGCATAACACCGGCCCAGGCTGCGCTTGCCTGGCTGCAGTCGTACGACGACGTCATCGCCATCCCGAAAACCAGCAACCCGGGCCGCCAAGCCGAGAACCGCGCCTCAGCGGAAATAACACTCGACCGGGAACAGCTCGCTGAACTGGGTCAGCTCTTTCCACGGCCCAGGGCTCACGGGCCATTGCCGATTGTCTGATCCAAACTTCAGGCTTCCGACGAGTCCGTTGCCACAATCCCCAGCTGCCTGTTCACCTCATCCCGGATCGCCCGATAGCG
>JBNJEG010000107.1:0-7151 GCA_051745655.1 Pseudomonadota bacterium | reverse complement strand
CTTGAGGAAGAGATCCCCCTCGCCGGTGCCGCCCAGGGCCTCCGGATAACCAACACCCAGCAGGCCGGCCTCTGCCGCCTTCGCATAGAGCTCGCGCGGGAATTCACCCGCCTCCTCCCAGTCATCGATGTGGGGCAGGACTTCACGCTCCACAAAGCGCAGCGCCGTCTGGCGGGCCTGTTCATGGGTTTCGTTGAAGCAGTGCATTGAGGTCTTCATGGGCTTTCCTTCAGCGTTCCGGACTCGTTGGATCAGCCCGAGTGTGCCGCAACCACCAAAACCTAGCAAGCGCTTGGTTGTCTACTGATTTTTATCCGGGTCCATCCACGCGTATAATCGCGCTCTGTTTCATGAAGCCTTCATTCATCCAGAGAGAAAGGACCCCGCCATGAACTTTGACAAGATTCCCCCCGGCAAGAACCCACCGGAAGACATCTTCGTGGCCATCGAGATCCCGGCCAACGCCCAGCCGATCAAGTACGAGATCGACAAGGACATGGACGCTGTGCTGGTCGACCGCTTCATGGCCACGCCCATGTTCTACCCGGCCAACTACGGCTTCATCCCGAACACGCTGGCCGATGACGATGATCCGCTGGATGCTCTGGTGGTCACGCCCTACCCGGTCCAGCCTGGCGCCATCATCCGCGCCCGCCCGGTCGGTGTGCTGAACATGGAAGACGAAGAGGGCGAAGACGCCAAGCTGATCTGCGTGCCCCACGACAAGCTGACCACGGCCTACAAGGACGTGCAGGACGTCGAGGACGTACCGGAGCTGCTGAAGGAACAGATCAAGCATTTCTTCGAGAACTACAAGGATCTCGAAGCCGGCAAGTGGGTCAAGGTACGCAACTGGGACAACGCGGAAGCTGCACGCAAGGCAGTGGAAGAAGCAGTCAAGGCCGCCGGCTAACGGATACGGTGACCCCGATACCGGGCGGCTCCCTGCCGTCCGGTCAAGCTTCCTCTTCCGGCTCCTCCGGCCGTGAAAAGTAGAAGCCCATCACACCGTCCACCGGTAACCCACGCAGCACCGCCCACTCAGCCTCCACTTCCACGCCACTGGCGAACACCCGGATACCCTGCTCCCGGAGCACCGGCACAATGCTGGACAGAAAGAAACGGGCGTCAGGACGCTGATGAAGATCCCGAACGTATTCCCGGCTGATGCGAACGCCCTGGATGGCGTACTGGCCCAGGTAGCCGAAGCTGAGGCCTCCGGCGCCGAAATGATCGACCATAAGATTAACGCCGGTCCGAGACGCGGTATCCGCCAGCAAAGCGACCGCTGAAGGCTGAACACGAAGAGCACGCTCCGGCACTGCCAGCCAGAGTGACCGCGACTGTTCCCCGACGGCCTCAAGGCGCATTGCCAGCCAGTGCATGAAGGCATCATCAACCAGAGAGGCCAGGCCAAGCGTCACCACCACGTCACCCTGAGGCGACTCTTCTCCCCGCTTCAGGACCTGCTCAATCACCAGGCGATCAAATACCGGCGTACGGCCGGCGCGCTCAAGATAGGGCAGGAAGCGCCCGGCAATCTCCCAGTCACCCGCGACGGCCAGTCTACCGAGAACCTGGGTCATGATGGGCTCGCCCTGCAGACCCTGCAGCGACTGCCGGGCAAGCCCCACCCGCCCGGAATCCAGGGCCGCATCGATAGCTTCCAGACGGGCGCCGGCGTCATCCACGGATGCACTGCTCTGCTCCCAGAACACCAACGGATCCTCGCTGGCGGCGGCCGTGGTCAGCCCCTGGTCCGCGCGCGCCAGAAGCGCCCCCACGCCCAGGGTTGCGTCCGCCGTCGTGACCCCGGCCTGGAAAACACCGGCATCCGATGCGGCGTGCGCGCTGTAGCGCTCCGACAACTGCTCCACAAGTGCCTGCAGCCAGGCATCCCCCTCGACCGGGTCGACCCCAGTGGCAGCGACCAGCAAGTCCGCACCCCGACCCCGGGCCGTCACAACGCCTTCATGGCGTGACTCGAAATCAAGCAGCCGGGAGCCGCACTCTGTCAGTACAGCATTCCCCTGACTCCGCCCGCGGCGCTCGTTGAACAACTGGAAGCCGAGCGGACGCAATATGGCCAGCACGCCTCCAGGCACCGCCTCCTGTGAGTGGAGTGCCGCCCCCAGGGCCTGATCAAACGCCTCACGGGTCCGCAGCCCGGTGAGCGGATCCCGGCTGGCGCGGTGCTCCAGCTCACTGATCAGCCCCAGCTGGCGCTCGAAGGTTTCGCCGAGTCGTCGGGCCATGTCGTTGAGCGCACGGGCAACCCGGGCCAGCTCGCGGGAACGTGGCGGCTCGGTCCGCGCCCCGAAATCGCCCTGCTCAAGGGCATGGGCCTGACCTTCCATCTGCTGCAACGGTGCCAGCAGCCGACCCGCGCCGCGCCATGCCAGCCACAGGGCCGCCAGCAGCAGCACGCCGCTCCAGGCAAGATCCACCAGAAAACTGTGCCAGAGCCGTATAAGGGCCGATACCGGATCACCCCGGACGCGCACGCTGCCGGCAGGCTCCCAGCCGGACACAACCGAGGCATGCCCCACCGGCGCCGGCAGGTCCGCCCACTGCCGGAACCATCCCGGCACCGGCGGCGGGCCACCCTCGACCGAGCGCTGGTGGCGCATCTCCCCCTCGGGCCCACGGAGCTCAATCAGGGTATAGGCACCACTGTCGAACACCGCGTCCAACAGACGACGAATCTGCCCCTCGGACTCAAGAGCGGAAACGGAAACACCCAGCGCCGTCGCCGTATCCTGGGCCTTGATACGCAGCTCATCCTGCAGGTGAGCCCCGAAGCGACTGGCGCTGAACCAGGTGGTCGCCGCCAGTACCAGCACCAGCAGCACAGCGATGAAGGCCACGAGAAGCACTCGCAGGCTGAAACCGGCGGCGTCCTTTTGACGCATGGCGATTCCCCCCCGAAAAGGCCTAAAACCGGAAGATTGACACAGATCTCGAAGGAACGACTATAGTGACTGCACGGAATGTGACAAAGCACACCAATAACAAGTTCGCGGTCATGACAGACACCAGCTCCCAGCAGGAAAAACTGCGCCAGCATTTCGCACGCCGGGTAACCACCCAGGCCCGGGTGGTGCTTGAAACCTGGCAGAAGTTCCTTGAGTCCGGCGAGCCACCGCCTGGCCTGCGCGAAGACCTGATGGTGGCGACCGAAAAGCTGATCAAGTACGCGCGCCGGTTCGAGATGACGGATCATGAAGCGGCCGGTGACAGCATCCGGACAGCGCTCGAGATCTGGCCCGAAGGGCGCCCCATCAATACCGAGATCCGCGAGAGCCTGCAGCAGGGCATGGACCAGCTTTCACGCTGCACACTCCGGCGCTCGGACCAGGAGGAAGGGGATGCACCGCGGACCTACCTGCGCACACCCATCTACCTCGCCTTCAATGACGGCGAGTACGCCCAGCGCATCATCCGGCAGATGGAGTTCTTCGGTTTCCGTGCCGCGGCATTCACAACACCACAGGAACTGGAAGAGGAATGCGCGCGGAACAAGCCTGAGACGATCGTGATCGATGTGGATTTCGGCGGCACAGGCAGCGTCGAGGGTATCGCCACCGTGGAACGCATCCAGGAGCGCCACGAAACCCCCATTCCGGTGCTGTACATGAGCCGTCAGGACGGTTCCATCGAAACGCGGTTGCGGGCGGTCCGCTCGGGTGGCGAGGAGTTCTTCTACCAGGTTCTGGACCCGGGCCAGCTGATCGAGAAGATTGAGCACTATTCCTACGCCCACCCCGCCGACCCTTACAAGGTCCTGGTGGTGGATGACTCCAAGGCCCAGGCCAAGTACATGGAGAACGTGCTGCAGAAAGCCGGCATGCGCTCCTGCGTGCTGACCGACCCCATGGAGGTCATGAACGCCCTTGAGGAGTTCTCTCCCGAGATCATCATCCTGGATATGTACATGCCAGGGTGCACCGGCACGGAACTGGCCAAGGTCATCCGGCAACAGGACCACCTCCACAGCGTGCCCATCATCTATCTGTCTGCCGAGGAAGACGTCACCAAACAGCTGCATGCCATGAGCATGGGCGGCGACGATTTCCTGACCAAGCCGATCGATGCCAAGCATCTGGTGGCCACCCTGCACAACCGGGGCCGGCGCGCACGCTCGCTGCTGGCGCTGATGATCCGCGACAGCCTGACCGGGCTCTACAACCACACGCACACCCTGAGCCTGCTGGAGAACGAGATCGGCCGGGCACAGCAGAGCGGGCTGCCTCTGACCTACGTGATGCTCGACCTGGATCAGTTCAAGAAGATCAACGACACCTATGGCCACCCCATTGGCGACCGGATCCTCAAGAGTCTGTCGCTCTTTCTCAAGCAGCGGCTGCGCAAAACGGACCATATCGGGCGTTACGGCGGCGAGGAGTTCGCGATCATTCTCCCGGATACCCGCACGGAAGATGCCGTCGGGGTGATGAATGAGATCCGGGAGAAGTTCAGCCAACTGCGCCAGCCCGCCGCTGGGACTGATTTCCACGTCACTTTCTCCTGTGGGCTTGCCCAGTGGCAGGGGGAGTCACCCCAGGAACTGTGCGAGCGCGCTGACATGCTGCTTTACGAAGCCAAGGAAAAAGGCCGGAACCAGGTGGTTGCAACAGGTTGATCTTTCGTATCACCGGCCTTGATCTACAGCTAACATGCGTTCACACTTTCGTGAACGTGCCCTGATCGTTGCGCGAAAACACAAAAACCAACGCAAAATAAGTCGAACAGAAGCAAGTATGGCCACCATCCTCGTCCTCCACGGGCCCAACCTGAACCGGCTCGGCACCCGCGAGCCCGGCACCTACGGGGCGACAACCCTGGCGGACATCAATCAGCGCCTGCACGAACAGGCCAGCGAGGCCGGCCACCACCTGCTCGCGCTCCAGAGCAACGCCGAATACGAACTCATTGAGCGGATCCATGACGCGGGGGATGAAGGCATCGACTTCATCCTGTTCAATCCCGCAGCTTTCACGCACACCAGCGTGGCACTGCGGGATGCACTGCTGGCCGCCGCGATCCCCTTCATTGAGGTACATCTGTCGAACGTGCATGCACGCGAACCCTTCCGGCATCACTCCTATTTCTCGGACATCGCCGAGGGTGTGATCTGCGGGCTGGGTGCTCAGGGCTATCAACTGGCCCTGACAGCGGCATGCCAAAAACTGACGTGAATGAGAGCCCCCGTATGGACATTCGCAAGGTCAAAAAACTGATCGAACTGCTGGAAGAATCCGACGTCGAGGAACTGGAGATCCAGGAAGGCGAGGATTCGGTCCGCATCAGTCGCCGACGCGGCGACACCGTGACCATGGCCGCGCCCGCCCCGGCGCCGGCACCGCAGCCCCAGGCACCGCAACCCCAGAGCGGGAGCGGCGGCGCCAGCGAGCAGGCGGAGGTCAAATCGGAGCCCGACGAGCCCCAGGGTCACCTCGTACGCTCACCCATGGTGGGCACCTTCTATCGGGCGCCCTCACCCACTGCCGAATCCTATGTGGAAGTCGGCCAGTCCGTGCATTCCGGAGACGCCCTCTGCATCGTCGAGGCCATGAAGATGATGAACCAGATCGAGGCCGACATAAGTGGCACCGTATCCCAGATACTGGTCGAAGACGGCGAGCCCGTTGAATACGACCAGCCCATGTTCGTCATCACCTGACAGCGAAGCGCCGCATCATGATCAATAAAGTACTGATTGCGAACCGGGGCGAGATCGCCCTGCGCATACTGCGGGCCTGCAAGGAACTGGGCATCCGCACCGTAGCCGTGCATTCACGCGTGGACCGCGACCTGATGCACGTGCGCCTGGCGGACGAATCCGTCTGCATTGGCCCCAACAGCGCGGCAGACAGTTACCTCAACATCCCGGCCATCATCAGCGCCGCCGAGGTTACCGACGCCGATGCCATCCACCCGGGTTACGGCTTCCTGTCCGAGAACGCGGACTTTGCCGAGCAGGTCGAGAAAAGCGGATTCCGCTTCATCGGACCTTCGGCCGAAACCATCCGGCTGATGGGCAACAAGGTGTCCGCGATCCGCTCCATGGTTAAGGCGGGCGTGCCCACGGTTCCCGGCTCCAACGGCCCGCTGACCGAGGACGAGGAGCGTACCCGCCAGGTCGCGCGTGAGATCGGCTACCCGGTCCTGATCAAGGCCGCTTCCGGCGGTGGCGGGCGTGGCATGCAGGTGGTGCACACCGAGCATGCCCTGCTCAAGGGCGTGCATGTGACCCAGCGCGAGGCCCGCGGCGCCTTCGGCGATGAGACCGTCTACCTCGAGAAGTACCTGGAACGCCCACGCCACGTGGAGGTCCAGGTGCTTGCCGACAAGCACGGTAACGTCATCCACCTGGGTGATCGGGACTGCTCACTGCAGCGCCGCCACCAGAAGATCATCGAGGAAGCCCCGGCGCCGAACATTGACCCGGAAGCCCGCGAGCGTACCCTCCAGGCCTGCCTCGCCGCCTGCCGCGAAATCGGCTACGTAGGCGCCGGCACCTTCGAGTTCCTGTATCAGGACGGCGAGTTCTTCTTCATCGAGATGAACACCCGTGTGCAGGTCGAGCACCCCGTGTCTGAAATGGTCACAGGGGTCGACATCGTGGCCGAGCAGATCCGGGTGGCCGCTGGCGAGGAACTTCGCTATCGCCAGGAGGACATTGAGGTGCGCGGCCATGCCGTGGAGTGCCGCATCAACGCCGAGGACCCCAAGACCTTCGCGCCCTGCCCCGGGCGCGTCGACCGGTTCCATCCGCCGGGTGGTCTTGGCGTGCGCGTCGACTCGCACCTGTATTCCGATTACAGCATTCCGCCGTACTACGACTCCCTGGTGGGCAAGCTGATCACTTTCGGGGAGGATCGCAACACCTGCCTCACGCGCATGCATAACGCGCTGGATGAGCTGGTAGTGATTGGTATCAAGACCAACGCCTCACTGCACCAACGGCTGGTTCGCGACGAGGGCTTCCGCAGCGGTGACATTACGATCCACTATCTGGAACAGCTGATACGGCGGGACTGACGCATGGCCTGGATCCAGCTCCACATCCAGTCGGACAGTGAGCATGCCGAACTGGTGGAAGAGATGCTGCTCGAGGCCGGGGCGGAAGCCGTGAGCATGGAAGACAG
>JBNJEG010000106.1:0-7211 GCA_051745655.1 Pseudomonadota bacterium | reverse complement strand
TCCGCACCGCCGGTGGCGGCACGGATCAGTGCCTGGCGGGTCTCGGACCAAAGCAGCAGGCTCAGCGCCAGCCCTACCCCCAACACGAGCGGGGGTAACGCACGGTACCAGCCCGGCTGATCGGTATCGGGTACGCTTTCCGGCTCCATCGTCCTGGCTCCCGCGCTGTCTGCTTCAGATCACTGTAGCGCAGAGGTTCCCGCATACCAAGCGGCAGTACGCTCAGGCCGGCGAGCGCGCCCGTGCCAGCCACAGCACCAGGAAGAACCCGAAGGCGGCGACCACCACTGAGGGGCCGGCGGGCGTGTCCATGTGCCAGGACAGGGTCATGCCCGCCACCACCGACCCCATGCCCAGAAGGGAGGCGATCACGGCCATGCGCTCGGGGGTGGCGGCCAGGGGGCGGGCGGCTGCCGCGGGGATGATCAGAAGGGCGGTGATCAGCAGAACACCCACGATTTTCATGGCGGTGGCGATCACCAGCGAGAGCATGAGCATCAGTGCCAGTCGCAGCAGTCCGGTCCGGTAGCCCTCCACGGCTGCCAGTTCGTCGTGGATGGTGATCATCAGCAGGCCGCGCCAGAGCCAGACAGTGAGCGCCAGGATGAGGGCGCCGCCCAGGGCGATCCAGAGCAGGTCCCGCTGATTGATGGCGAGCAGGTCCCCGAACAGGTAACCGGTCAGGTCGATGCTGAAATCCTGCATCATCCCCAGCACGACCAGACCGATGGCCAGGGAGCTGTGGGAGAGGATGCCGAGCAGGGTGTCACTGGCCAGCGATTGCTGGCGCGAGAGCAGCATCAGCACTACCGCCAGCAGGATGCACACCAGCGCGATGCTCAGATTGAGGTTCGCCTGGAAGGCGGTGCCCAGCGCAATGCCCAGCAGGGCCGAGTGCGCCAGTGTGTCCCCGAAGTAGGCCATGCGCCGCCAGACCACGAAGCAACCCAGGGGGCCGGCCACCAGCGCCACCATCAGGCCGCCGGCCATGGCGCGCCAGAAGAAGTCGTTGAGAATCAGGTCGATCATGGCACGGTGTCTCCGTGCACGTCGTGGCTGTGGTTATGGTGGTGATGGTAGACCGCCAGGGTATTGGCCAGATGCTCGCCGAACAGCTGGGTGAACGCGGGATCCCGGGAGATCTGTTCCGGCTGCCCACGGCAGCAGATGTGACCGTTGAGGCAAAGCACCGTATCCGTAGAGGCCATGACCAGGTGCAGGTCGTGGGAGACGGTGAGTACCGCGCAGTCCAGTTCGTCGCGCAGGGACTGGATAAGTTCGTAGAGCGCGGACTGGCCGTTCACGTCCAGGCCCTGGGCCGGTTCGTCCAGTACCAGCAGCTGTGGGCGGCGCAGTATGGCCCGGGCCAGCAGCATGCGCTGGAACTCACCACCGGACAGGTGGTGCACGGATTCCTCCGCCAGATGGGCGACGCCGGTACGTGACAGCGCTCCGTGAACGGCGGCGTCGTCACCGCCGGCCAGGCGCAGGAAGCGGCTGACCGTCAGGGGGAGCGTGGGCTGCAGCGTCATGCGTTGGGGCACGTACCCGATCCGCGCCCCCTGGCGGCGCCGGACGCGACCCGCCGTGGGCTTCTCGATGCCCAGGATCAGCTTGATCAGGCTGGTCTTGCCGGCACCGTTGGGGCCGATGACGGTCACGATGTCGCCCTCGGCCATGGCGAAGCTCAGGTCATGCAGCACATGGGTCTCGCCGTAGCGCAGCCCCGCGTCCTCCAGTGACACCACCGGTTCAGTCATGGTTATCGGCCTCCCGGCAGGCGGGGCAGAGGCCGGTCACCTCGGCAACGGTCTCTTCGCTGCGGAACCCATGGGAATGGGCCTCCTGGTCAATGGCCTGCTGGATGCCGGCGGCTTCCAGTTCCAGGACGTTGTGACACTGGCGGCAGATCAGGAAACAGCCGGTATGGCGGTGGTCCGGCTGATTGCAGCCGACGAAGGCATTGAGTGAGGCGATCCGGTGCACCAGCCCCATCTGAAGCAGGAAATCCAGGGTGCGGTAGACGGTGGGTGGCGCCGAGCGGCGCCCCTCACCATTGAGGATGTCGAGGATGTCGTAGGCCCCCAGGGGGCGGTGGGACTGCCAGACGAGTTCCAGCACCTGCTCGCGCAGTGGTGTCAGGCGTGCGCCGCTTTCGGTGCAGATACGCCGCGCCTCGGCCATGGCCTGGCTGACGCAGGCCTGGTGGTCATGGGAACGGTAGGGCAGTGGTCGTGTCATATGTTACAGGGTAACACTGCCCCCAGGGGGACGGAACCTCAACCGCCGGCGCGCTGGGCCAGGTCCTCGAGGACGGCCATGTCCGGGATCACGCAGTGCTCGCCTTCACAGATCACGGCCATCAGGGCGGCGTCGCCGGTGGCCTCGGCCTCGCGCCTGAGGTCGTCCGGGTCCACCTTGGCCTGGCGCGGGATGCCTCTTGTGGCCATTGCCATGAAGGGCATGGCCTGGTGGCGTTCGGTGATGGTGTTGAGCACCAGTATCCGCCCGCGCCGGCCTTCCGGCGGCACGGGGTCGCCACCATTGGCGGCCTCCCAGGATAGCACCGGCAGGGTGACACCGCGCCACTGGAGTTTTCCCAGGATCCATTCCTGGTCGTCGTCCGCGGGCTCCGGCTCGTAGTCCACGATCTCGGCAATGGAGACGTTGGGCAGCAACAGGGTGGTGTCCTGGACCGGGATCAGTACGCAGGGTAATTGTTCGGGATTCTCCGCCATTATGGTTTCCTTGCAGATCGACTCAGGCTGAATGGCATCGGGACCGCCCCGCCAGCAGATTCTGTTCCTCAAGTACGCGCAGCAACCGTGCCGCCAGTTCGCGTGGGTCGCCCTGGAAATCCGTGGCGCCGGTGGCCTGAACGGATTCCGGCATGGCCGGGCTGGCGCAGGTGTCCGGTCGCTGAACCCAGACATGGCTACTTGCCTGCTGGAGCGCGGGCGCAGCCAGGGCGCCGTCATTGCCCATGCCACTGAAGATGATGGCGTGGCAGCGCCCGCCATGGACCCGGGCGAAGTTGGTCATCACCTGGTCGATGGACGGGCCATAGGGACCGGACCAGGGATCCTCCCTGAGCTGGACAGCGCGCTGGTCGTCCAACCAGAGTTCACGTTCCACCGGTACCTGGAGGACCTCGCCGCAGTGGAGCGTCCGCCCTTGTTCGGCCGGCACCAGCGACCATTCCGAATCACGGGTCAGTACCCGGCCGAGCACGCCGCTGAAGTGGGCATCGATGTGCTGGGCGTAGGCGAAGGCGATCGGCAGGTTGCCGGGCAGGGCATCGAGAAACGCCTTGACCGCTGCGGGGCCTCCCAGGGAAGCCCCGAGGATCCAGATTTCCCGGGCCGGCTCACCGCTTTTTGCCGCCGGCAGCCAGGCCGGCATGGCCAGCCGTTCGCCGCCCTCCGGCGCCGAGGCCAGCGCTTCCAGACTGTCCTGGTTTTCCAGCGATTCCAGCTCACCCAGCTGGTCCCTGAGCTTGGCGAAGAGGCGGCGTTCCCAGCGCACATACTCCTGGCGTCCTGGCTCGGGAGCCGCGCCCGGGCCGAACAGCAGGGGTCGGTCATCCGCGGCCAGCAGGGTCTCGATCAGCTCCGGATACTCCTCCTCGTCAGTGAGCTCCACCAGGCAGAGATCGGCCTCGGGGATGGCATCAAGTGCCACAAAACGTTCTGGGTCGCCCATGAAGGCGATGGGCAGGCCGTGCTTGTCCAGCGCCTGCTGCAGGCGGTGGCGCTGGAGCACGTCATCGGCAATGACGATGACGCCGTGGCCCGTGCTCATTGCGACACCTCAACACCGGTCTGTTCCATGATGGTGTCCAGCAATTCCTGCTCCTGGAACGGCTTGCCGAGGTAGTGGTTGACGCCAATGGCCTCGGCCCGCTCCCGGTGCTTTTCGCCAGTCCGGGAGGTGATCATGATGATGGGCACGTCGCTGAGCTTGCTGTCATGCCGGATGAAGCTGGCCACCTCGAAGCCGTCCATGCGCGGCATTTCGATGTCCAGAAGCACAACGTCCGGGCGCCGGTCCTGAAGCTGGGCAACGGCGTCGAGCCCGTCCTTGGCCAGCAGCACTTCCATGCCGTGGCGCTCCAGAAGCCGCGAGGTGACCTTGCGCACGGTAACCGAGTCGTCCACCACCATGACCTGGGCGGGGCGCTGCTCGCGCGGGGTCTCGCGGGTCTCGACCTGGGCCAGCATGCGCTGGCGCTGGGCGAGGATGTCGCCCCGGATCATGGCCGGCAGGTCGAGGATCACCACGACGTTGCCGTCGCCCAGGATGGTGGCGCCGGAGACGCCGCGCACGCTGCCGAACTGCGGCCCCAGGGATTTCACTACGATCTCGCGGCTGCCCATCAGGCTGTCGACCTGCAGGGCCATGGGTTGGTCGGCGCCGCGCACCAGCATCACCGGCAATGGCAGGGCCTGACCCTGGAGTTTGGGCTGGTGCTCGGAATTGAGCAGGGCACCCAGGTACTGCAGCCGGTACTGCTGGCCCGCGTATTCGTACAGCGGGGCGTCGGGCTGGTAGTACTCCTCCAGCTCGTAGGTCGAGACCCGCACGATGCCCTCGATGGTGTTCAGCGGGATGGCGTAGTAGTCCTCGCCGATGGTGACCATCAGCGCCCGGTTCACGGAGACCGTGAACGGCAGACGCACGGTGAAGGTGGTGCCGGTGCCCAGGGTGGAGTCGATATCCAGACTGCCCCCGAGCTGCTTGATCTCGCTGGCGACCACGTCCATGCCCACGCCGCGCCCGGAGATCTGGGTCACGGCCGCGGCAGTGGAGAAACCGGGCTGCAGGATGAACTGCAGGATCTCGTGGTCGGTCAGGTCCTCTCCGCTGTCGAGCATGCCCTGGCGGATGGCTTTGTCGCGAACGTTTTCGGTATCAATGCCGCCGCCGTCGTCCTGCAGGCGCAGCACCACTTCCCCGCCCTCGCGGCTCAGGTCGAGGCGGATATTACCCGTGGCCGACTTGCCCGCCTGTTCCCGCTCGCCGGCATCCTCGATGCCGTGGTCGATGGCGTTGCGCAGCATATGCTCAAGCGGCGCCACCATGCGGTCGAGCACCGTCCGATCCAGCTCACCCTCGGCGTTGCTGACCTCGAAGTGGGCCTTCTTGCCGGTCTCGCCTGAGATCTGGCGCACGATCCGGCGCAGGCGCGGCACCATGGAGGAGAAGGGCACCATGCGGGTCTTCATGAGCCCTTCCTGCAGCTCGGTGTTGGTGCGCTGCTGCTGCAGGAGCAGGGTTTCAGCGTCACGTACCTTTTCGCCCATGGTCTCGCGCAGGTCTGCCAGGTCCGAGGCGGACTCGGAAAGCGCCCGGGAGAGCTGCTGGATGGCGGAGTAGCGGTCCATTTCCAGCGGGTCGAAGTCCTGCTCGTAGTCGGGGCCGAACTCCTGTTCAGCGCGGTGCAGGATCTGGGCTTCGGTCTCGATCTCCATCCGCCGCAGCTGCTCGCGCAGGCGGTCGGTGGTGGCGGCCATTTCGTCCAGCGTGTGGCTGAAGTCGCTGATCTGCTGTTCCAGACGGCCCCGCGTGATGCTGCTCTCGCCCGCGAGGTTGACCATCTCGTCCATCAGTTGGGCGTTGACGCGCAGGGTTTCCTGGGCGCTGCGGGCCAGCTCGGCCTTGCGCTGGTCCTGGCTCTGTTTCTGGTCCTGTTGCGGGGTCTGTACCTGACGGTCGGCGTCAGCCCCGGCAGTATCCGTCTCCGTGGGGCCCGCGGGTTCCTCCGCAGGGGCTTCCTCGGGTTGATCCGGGCGTTCGGTCGTTTCCTCTGTTGCTGGCGTGGGCTCGGAGTCGGGCTCGGGTGCGGTGGGCTCAGGTTGCTCGCCCGCCTCCTTGGCCTGCCAGGTGCTGCGCACCTGCTCCACACGACTGATGATGTCGTCATGGAAGCCGTGGATCGTCTCCCACTGGGCTTCCGAGGGCCGGTTGCCCTCGGCCTCGATGGTCGAGAGCAGGCTCTCGAAGCGATGGGCCCTGTCCCCCAGTGTGGTCAGTTCGGCCAGGCGGGCGCCGCCCTTGATGGTGTGCAGGGCCCGTTGGGCCTCCTGGCTGTGGGTAGCCGCATTCCCGTCTTCCGCCTTGTGCCAGGCAGCCAGCGTATGATCGAGGGTGTCGACCAGTTCACCGGCTTCCTCGAGGAAGATCTCGAGAACTTCCGGGTCCACGTTAGTGGGGTCATCCTCCTGATCCGGGCCGGCGCCCGCGTCTGTGGTTCTGTCTGCCTCAGGGGCGGCGACCAGGGCCTCGCCCGACTCGACCCGGTCCAGCATTCCACGCAGGTGGGTCAGGCTCTGCTGACTGTAGGTCAGGGCCTGGCGACTGTCGCCGGCACCTTCGATCACACTGTCGAGCGTGCTTTCCCAGGTGTCGGCGAGCTCGGCGATGGGCTCGAGCTCGGAGAGACGGGCGCCGCCCTTGAGGGTGTGGAGCTCCTCGCGCATCCGCGCCATGGGTTCGCCCTGTTCGGGGTCCGCCTCCCAGTCCTGGATGGCCATGTCCAGCGCGCTCTCGATTTCGCGGGCTTCATCCAGGAACAGCACGCTGAGCTCGTTGTCCGGCGCAGCGGCGGGTTCGGCCTGCGGCTCGGCTGCTGCAGTATCAGTGCTTTCAGTGGGCGTTTGCAGCTCCGGTTTCGGCTCTGTCGTTTCTGCGGGCGCTTCCGGGGTGGCTGTTTCGCCGCGCATCAGGGCACGCACCCGTTCAGCCAGCTCGTCGGCCGGTTCACAGGGCTGGGAGGCGCTGACCTGTTCGACCATGCGGGCCAGGGCGTCGTGACAGGCGAGGAGTGTTTCGCCGGTGGCTTCGCCCAGGGCCAGGCGCCCCTCGGCAACGCGCTCGAACAGGTCCTCCAGTGAGTGCGACAGGTCGGCAATGGGCGCGATCTCGGCCATCCGCGCGCCGCCCTTGAGGGTATGCAGGTCGCGCTGGAGGGTCTTGGCCAGTTCGGTGTTGTCCGGCTCCGACAGATACTGGTGCAGGGCCTCACCGGTGCTGTCGACCAGCTCGTGGGCTTCCTCCAGAAAGATTTCCGCCAGCTCGGGGTCGAAGTCGGCGCTGGCCTCGCCGGCGGAATCGCCCTCATCCTGTGTTTCAGGCTCAGGCTCAGGCTCAGGCTCAGGCTCAGGCTCAGGCTCAGGCTCAGGCTCAGGCTCAGGCTCAGGCTCAGGCTCAGG
>JBNJEG010000105.1:0-7257 GCA_051745655.1 Pseudomonadota bacterium | reverse complement strand
ACTGAAGGATGGCGAGATCAGCGAGTACCACATCCGCCCCGAAGACATGGGCATCAAGGCCCAGGCCATTACGGACCTGCAGGTGGCCGATGCCGCCGAATCCCTGGCCCTGATCCGCGAGGCGCTGAGCCCATCCCCGGGGGAACGGGCTACCCTGGCACGGGACATGATCGCCCTCAACGCCGGTGCCGCGCTCTATGCGGCCGACCTGGCCGAAACCCTTGCGGCCGGCGCCGAAAAGGCCCTGGCCGCCATGGACAGTGGCCAGGCACTGGCGCGCATGGAACAGTTGGCGACGCTCAGCCAGCAGATGGAGCAGAACGGATGACCGACACGCCCACGGTTCTCAAGCGCATCGTTGCCCGCAAGCACGAAGAGGTGGCGGAAAGCCGCGGCCGGCTCTCCCTCGAGGACTGCCGCGCCGAGGCGCGGGAGCAGCCAGCCACGCGCGGTTTTGCCGCCGCCCTTCAACGGCGCATCGACGCCGGCGACCCGGCCGTGATCGCCGAGATCAAGCGCGCCTCCCCCAGCGCCGGCGTGCTCCGTGACCCCTATGACCCCGCCGCCATTGCGCGGGACTACGAGGCCCACGGCGCGGCCTGCCTCTCCGTTCTCACCGACAGGGACTTTTTCCAGGGCGGCGAAGCCGACCTTCTGGCCGCCCGCGACGCCTGCGCCCTTCCGGTCCTTCGCAAGGACTTCATGGTGGACGAGTACCAGATCCACGAGAGCCGCATTGCCGGCGCCGACTGCATCCTGCTGATCGCCGCCTGCCTGTCGGTTGCCCAGATGCAGGAACTGGCCGGCATCGCCCGGGAACTGGGCATGGATGTCCTCGTGGAAGTCCACAACGAAGCCGAACTCGACCAGGCCCTGCAGGTGGACAGCCCTCTCCTCGGCATCAACAACCGCGACCTGCACACTTTCGACGTATCACTGGCAACAACCTGGGACCTGCATCAGCGGGTGCCAGCGGATCGGGTGACCATCACCGAAAGCGGCATCCACACCCACGAGGATGTTGCCGCCATGCGCGAACGTGGTATCCATGCCTTCCTTGTGGGTGAATCCTTCATGCGCGCCGGCAGCCCCGGCTACAGACTGGGCGAGCTGTTTTTCTCCGCCTGATCACCGAAAACGCTTCAGGCGGCCCCCTCTCTTCGCCCTGCCCTACCCGCACAAATGCCCCCATTCAAACCTGTGCTTCTTCCGCCTCGAGATAGGTCGATTGGCGCCTTTGTGGACACCGTTTGGCGCCAGGAATACGCCTGGTAAGCACCAGTTCCAGGGCGACAGAATGTCAAATAAGTTAAGAAACCGTAATTTAATTTGTAAAACCAAGTGTTGGAGGTCCGTGTGGAGTTCGAGTAGGGTTCTTTAGGACACTTCATGACTTGAGTTGTCCTACAACAATTAGACCCAACGGAGAACAATAAAATGCAACTCCCCAAACACCGGCTCGCACTGGTTGTGGCCGTCTTTTCCAGCTCACTGATGCTGGCCGGCTGCCCCGGCGACAGCGCCAACGAGTCCTCCGATAACGAAACCGCCAACAGCGACGTGCAGAGCGATGGCAATTCGTCATCCGACGACGAAGCGCAGGGCGATCCGTCATCCGGTGACGACGCGCACGGCAACTCGTCATCAGCCGACGGACCGCAGGAGAACCCGTCATTCACCGAAGAGGCGCGCGATGAGGGGCTCTTCAGTGACTCCTTCTCAGAACCGACGCTGGTCGTCGATGGTGAAGTGGTAGAAACCGACCAGAAGTGCCTAACCAACGAGGAAGGGCTGGAGCAATGCAAGCCAGCCGCCGGTACCATGGCCATGCTTGCTGACGGGCGCATTCTCTATCTCAATGCGCTTGAGGGCACAGAGAACGTGGAGCTTTCAATTGTCGCTGAATTCGGCGAAGTGTCGGTTAATGACCAGTCCCGTGTGCTTTCCCTCGATGACAGCGATCAGCCAAGCTGGACCAAGCCTGAGCCGCTCCGCGCGGGCGCTAACCCCGATGGGAACGACAGCGAAACCCTCACCCGCGGCACGCCCTTCGCCGGTCTGATCGATACCTCCGACAACACAGAGGACAACGATGGTGCCCTGTTCTGTTCCGATGTTGTCGGGCTGGCTGATGGCAGTGTCATGGCGGTGGGCGGCACCGATTACTATTCCGAGCCCGGGATCGACGATGTGGGAGGTGTTGTCGAACTCGAAGGCATCGAAAACTCGCGGATTTTTGATGCGGAGCAGAATCGATGGCGCCAGAGTGGCGACATGAACTACGGTCGCTGGTACCCCTCCATGGTCACGATGGGTAGCGGCGACATCTTCGTGGCCAGCGGTGTAACGAAACTCCTGAAACCGGTTTACCCGGAAGCCCCTCTCCAGAGTGGCCGCAATGTCGTACAAACCGAGACATACGCCCCCTGTGAGGGTACCTGGAGCCAGAATCCTTCCACGGCGGACCGGTCGCTACCGCTGTACCCCCGCCTCCACCTTCTGCCCAACGGGCATGTGTTCTACAACGCTGGCGGACAGGCGTTCAATCCCTTCGGTCAGGGCTACGACCAGCCGTTGTGGAACATCGTGGCCACCTACAATCCGGACAATCAACGCTGGACGGATATTGGTTATGCGGGTCTACCACTGCGTCTTGATGAAGCCGGCCTTGGGCAACTTACCAGTACACTGAATGTGACCAACCTGTCGCTGGATCAGGTCGATCGTCTCGTGGGTGACGTGCTGGACACCGCGAACGACACCGACAAACTGCTCTCATCCTTCGATGAACTTGATGCGGATGAGGACCAGGTCCGCAAGGCGGTCGCCGGTGGCATGCGGGGTTCGACCTCATCGACCATGATGCCGCTGACCCCCAATGAAGACGGTGAATACGATACCGTCGAGTTCCTGACCGCTGGGGGCGTTCCCTCATACGCCCTTCTGACCAACCCCGGAGGGTACCTGCCCACGGCCCAGAGCCGGATTGATACGGTCGAGGTCAACAGTGATCAGGACGGCGACATCGACTACGTATCCCGATTGACCGGGGACCTCAATCAACCACGCTGGTACGGCACCAACGTTCTGATGCCCGATGGCAGCGTTATGGTGTTCAGCGGCGCTAACCGGGACGGCGTCGTCGGCCCTGGCCTTGACGGCCCCATCCGTACCGCTGAGCGTTTCGATCCGGAGACGGAAGAGTGGACAGAGATGGCCACGGCCAATCAACCGCGGACCTATCACAATACCGCGGTACTGATGCCGGATGGTCGCGTCATGATCGGTGGTCATGCGCCCATCAATACGGCTTATCTGTCCAACATCGACCTTCAGGACGTGGGCTTTTCACCCAACGATGGCCGCGATCCCAGCTTCGAGATCTACACGCCCCCCTACGCCATGCGCGATGATCGCCCCTCAATCCGCAGCGCTCCCGAAACCCTGGGAACGGGCGATTCATTCACCATTCAGACGGACGACCCGAGCATCGATAAAGTCATGCTGATCCGTCGCACGGTCATGACCCATGTGATCGACGGCGATCAACGGGCCGTGGAGCTGTCCATCGACGGGCGCAATGGCAATAACCTTGAGGTCACCATGCCGGACAACCAGAACGTTGTGCCCGCCGGGGAATACATGTTGTTTGTCAGCCGCGATTCCGAGGAAGGTCGCGTTCCCTCCACCTCAGCATCGGTTCGCGTGACCAATCCAGAGATGGAATGCCTGGCGACCGATACGGCGGATGGGGAGACCTGAATCATGATCCGACACAACAAACAGGGAGCCTGCGGGCTCCCCCTGACAGGTTTGATCCTGTGGATGGTCTTGATGGCTGCTCCCGCACACGGCCACGGCCCAGGTGAGGTTGAGGAGTTACCTGACGGAATGGTGCAGGCGCAGATAACGGAAGCCCCCGATATCAAAGGACTGCAAGTCATGCTTCTCGAAGGCGAAAACCAGGGCATGCTTGTGAGCTATAGCGGGGATGAAACCCTGACCTTCTTTGGTGAGTCTGGCGAACCTTTCCTGCGTTTCACCAAGCAGGGTGTCAAGGCCAATCGCCACAGCGAGACCTGGCAGGCCCTCGAGGAAAACCAGAAACAGGAAACGTCTGACGACAAAGTGGACTGGACCAACGTGGCCAGTACCGGTCGCTATGCCTGGGTAGACCCAAGGCTGAACCGGAATGAGGTGCCGGACGACAAGAGTGAATCACAGGCTCTGGGCGACTGGCATATCCATATGGAGCGCTCTGGCAAAGCCGATTGCCGGGGCATCAGTGGGAACCATTACTGGCAGCCACTGGGCGCCGGGGAGGAGCACGCCTCTAACGACAGCGCCACTGAGCAACAAAGCCACCACAACCACTGAAGTCGACCTCAGGCACCGCCGCACATGGCGGTGCCATCCTCGACAGCTGATCCAGGGAGTCAGCTGCCTCCCCTTTCGCCTCATTTACACGTGAGACACAGGTCCCATAGTCGCCCTTACCAGTTGGCTGAATTGCATCCGCTTCCAAAGGCAGTCCGCGCTACAAACTCGGGGAGCTGTTCTTTTAAAAACACTGACAAAAAGCGCTGAACGCAACGATTCCCAGCGTCGTACCTTCACCATATCTGTTACCTTCATGCTTTCAGACGATCCCGTTAGGTGGGGCCATGAGACCTGTTCTGAACCGTCCGGTATGGTTCGCCCTGCTGAGCACCCTCTTTATTCCTATGCTCGCCTCCGCCAACCCCCTCACCATTACCGTCCTCGATGAGGGCACCAACGAGCCCGTCGAGAACGCAGTGATAACCCTTCCCGGTTCCGGGCCCCCCGAACCGGAGGCCTTTACCATTGCTCAGGAAGACCGGGCCTTCCGACCTCAGGTACTGGTGATTCCGGCCGGGTCGGACGTCAATTTTCCCAACCGCGACGACACCCAACATCACGTCTACTCCTTTTCAGAGGCAAAAACCTTCAACATTGAACTCTACGCTGGCGAACCTGAGTCCCCCATCCAGTTCGACGACACAGGTATCGTCGAACTCGGGTGCAACATCCACGATCACATGCAGGGTTTCGTCATTGTCACAGAGCGCCCCCATTACGCCCTGACGAACGCCAGTGGCCAGGCGCACTTCGAGATGACTTCCGATGCCGACAGCCAACCGTTCAAAGCCAACGTCTGGCACCGACGACTCGCCGATACCCACCGCTTCACCGAACACACGCTGACGTCCGAGTCAGAATCCGAAACCCGCATCCAGGTAACCCTGGAATCGAAGGACGAAGATGAGGATGACGAACTCGACCAGCTCCAGCAGGAATTCCAGGACCTGTGATGGCATTAATGCCTGAAACCGGGTTCCGTGCACGCCTGATGCTGGCGATGCTGGCATTGGTGGTACTCGCCAGCGGCAGTGTGGCCGCGGTGCTGATGTACAACCTGTTCGAAGAGGAAAAGGCCCGCGCGGAAGAACAGCTGGATGTCGCCGAGAGGGTTGCCAACGAGGTAATCGAGGCGCGCACGGACCTGCTGGTTTCCAACCTGCAGATCGTCTCTCGGGACTTCGGCCTCAAATCCGCCATCGCCTCCAGAGACATTGCGACCATTACCAGTGCGCTCGAAAATCACAGCGCACGGGCCAATGCCGATGTGGCCATGATCGCGGACGAGGACGGCAAGCTGATCGCCAATCTGGCAGACCTTGAGAACGGTACCCAGGTGCCTTTCGAGGCGCTGTTCAGGAAGGCCCGCAGGGAAGGCAACGTCTCCGCCGTGATCCAATGGCGCGATCAGGTTCACCAGATCCTAATGGTGCCGATTGACGGCGGAGGCCTGAATGCCTGGCTGATCGCCGGCTTTGATCTGGATAACGACTTTGCCCGAACAATCGCCAATCTCACGGCTACCGAGATCGTGTTCCAGGCCACGGGCGAGAGAAACCGGATTCTCGGCGCCAGCCTGCCCGAGCGGGACCAGCCTCACGAGGCGATGGCATCGACACCAGCAGCAGGCGCCGAGATGCATGAGAACAGCCAGTTCTTCATGCGTTCCATGAACCTCGAGGGTATTGACCAGACACCGGCCCGAGTCTGGCTGCTCAAGGACCGGGCCAATGCCCTGGCGCGCTACTATGCCCTTATCCTCGACATGGCCATAGTCCTGGCGGTGGTCCTGGCGATCGCCGGCTGCGTTGTTCTCATCACCGCCCGAACACTCGGGCGCCCCATCTTCAAGCTGTCGCGCTTTGCCCAGGCCCTGGGCGAGGATCGACATGCAACATCCCCCGAAATCAGGGTTCAGGGGGAGCCCCGGATCCTTCTGCGGTCACTGCTGAACATGCGCGACAGCATCATCGAGCACGAGCAGCGTATTGAGCACGCCGCAACCCATGACAGCCTGACCGGACTGCCCAACTGGCGCGCCATCAAGGCGCGGTTACAGCATTATCTGGACAACGCCGAACAGGCCAGTGTCATTGCCATCGACCTTCCCGACATCAAGACCATCAATGAAATGCTGGGCTTCCGTTTTGGTGATGAGACCCTGATCGCTACCGCGCTCAGGCTGAACGGCGTCCTGCTGAGACCGGGTGAATTGGCCCGGACCGGAGGCAGTCGGTTTGTTGCCATACTGCCCTACCTTGAAGACAGAGACCTGCATGAGCGTCTGGTATGGCTCAAAGAGCGCATCGAAACCTCCGTGGAAATATTCGGAAGCCCCATCCAGATCCATGTGGACCTTGCCGCGCTGAGTATCCCGGAACAGGCGAACACCATCGATGAGATACAGCGGCGGCTGGATCTGACCCTGGAGCGCGCCTCCCATGCGGCGGATCATATCGCCCTCTACACTCCGGGCGGCGATGAGGAACACCTGCGCGAGATCCAATTGATCCGGGATCTCAGCGATGCGATCGAGAATCGGCAGCTGCACCTGAATTACCAACCCAAGGTGGCTCTGGATACGGGGCAGTTCATCGGAGTGGAAGCATTGGTGCGGTGGCACCATCCCGAACTTGGTTTCATCAGCCCCGAGGAGTTTATTCCCCTGGCGGAGAGCTCCGGCCAGACCCTGCTGCTCACAGAGCTGGTTATGGCCATGGCGGCGGAAGACCTCCGTGAATGGCGATCCAGGGGGCTGGACCTGAAGCTGGCCATCAACCTGTCGGCACTGGACCTGGCCAACCCGGGACTGCCGCAGAAAGTCCAGAGCCATTTCCAGAACCTGGAAGGCGAAATGGACCGACTGACCTTCGAGGT
>JBNJEG010000104.1:0-7262 GCA_051745655.1 Pseudomonadota bacterium | reverse complement strand
ATCAAAGCTGTCGGCGGCGCTGACCGCATCGCGCAGCTTGGATCGCAGTTCAGGGTCAGAGTCTGTCGCGGTTGCGCCATGGGTGGGGCCTGCCAGCAGCAGGGCAAGCCCCAGAACAAGGGTGCTGAGGGTGTTGCGCATACCCCGGAGTCTAGTCCGCAATCACCTGAGCCGCCAGGAACCGGATGATGTCGTCCGCTGCCACATCCTGCTTATCGGCGTCCTTCCGACCCTTGTATTCAAGGGTGCCGGCTTCCAGGCCGCGGTCACTGATGACCACCCGGTGCGGGATCCCGATCAGCTCCATGTCCGCGAACTTCACGCCCGGGCGTTCCTTGCGGTCGTCCAGCAGCACGTCATAGCCGGTCTGGCGCAGCTGTTCGTACAGCTTCTCCGCCGCCTGCGCCACCTTCTCGGACTTGTGGCCGTTGAGCGTGACAATGGCGATCTCGAAGGGGGCAATGGCGGTGGGCCAGGTGATGCCGCTGTCGTCGTGGTTCTGCTCGATGGCGGCGGCCACCAGGCGCGAGACGCCAATGCCGTAGCAGCCCATGTCCATGTGGACGGACTTGCCGTTCTCGTCCAGAACCGTGGCGTTCATGGCCTCGCTGTACTTGCGGCCCAGCTGGAACACATGACCCACCTCGATACCGCGCTGGATTTCGAGGACGCCGTGTCCGTCCGGGCTGGCGTCGCCTTCCTCCACCTCACGCAGGTCGGCGGTCTCGCCAGGGGTGACGTCCCGGTCCCAGTTTACGCCGGTCAGGTGGTAGCCGGTGCGGTTGGCGCCACAGACGAAATCCGCCAGGTGCGCGGCGGCGTGATCCACGATCATGGGCACTTTCAGTCCGACGGGGCCGATGGAGCCGGCGTCCACGCCCAGAGCCTTCCGGATTTCCTCGTCACTGGCCATGGTCAACGGCTCGGCCACGTCCGGGCGTTTTTCCGCCTTTAGGTCGTTCAGGGTGTGATCACCCCGCAGAACCAGGGCCACCAGGGGCTGCTCATTGCTGTCCTCATTCTTCGGGGCATGCACCAGCAGGGTCTTGAGTACACGGTCCGGTGTGGTGTTCAGGTAGCCGGCCACCTGCTCAATGGTGTTCTGGTCCGGTGTGGCCACTTCCTGCATCGTTTCCGTGGCAGGGGGCCGTTCACCCGCGGGCGCCAGCGCCTCTGCCAGTTCCGTGTTGGCGGCGTAGTCGCTGTCGGAGCTGAAGGCGATGGCGTCCTCGCCGGAGCTGGCCAGCACGTGGAACTCCTGGGACTTGCTGCCTCCGATGGCGCCGGAGTCCGCCTCCACGGCGCGGAAGTTCAGGCCCAGGCGCCGGAAGATGGCGCTGTAGGTCTCGACCATGAGCTCATAGGTCTCGTTCAGGGACTCCGGACTGGCGTGGAACGAGTAGGCGTCCTTCATCAGGAACTCGCGCGAGCGCATCACGCCGAAGCGCGGGCGGCGTTCATCCCGGAACTTGGTCTGGATCTGATAGAAGTTCGCCGGCAGGTCGCGGTAGCTCTTGAGCTCGTTGCGGGCGATGTCGGTGATCACTTCCTCGTGCGTGGGGCCGTAGCAGAAGTCACGCTCGTGGCGGTCCTTCAGGCGCAGCAGCTCATCGCCGTATTCCTCCCAGCGGCCGCTTTCCTGCCAGAGTTCGGCGGGCTGGATCGCGGGCATCAGCACCTCCTGGGCGCCGGAGCGGTCCATCTCCTCGCGCACGATCCGTTCCACCTTGCGCAGCACGCGCAGCCCCAGTGGCAGCCAGGTGTAGAGGCCACCGGCCAGGCGCCGGATCATGCCCGCGCGCAGCATCAACTGGTGGCTGACGATCTCGGCGTCCGCGGGGGTTTCCTTGAGGGTGGCGATCAGGTACTGGCTTGCACGCATAGGTGTCGGTCCGTCAGGGCTGTGGCGAATGTGACTGTTCAGTGAGAGAGGGGTTATTCTACGAAGTCCGCCCGCCAGGGTACAGGGTGGCGGTCACGCCGGAGCGAATAAGGAGACAGTGGAACCATGAAGTTGAGCGCGGACGAGGTGCAGCAGTTGATCCGGGAAGGGGTGCCCATGGCCGAGGACATCGACTTCAGGGTGGAGGCCATCGAGCCGCGAGCGGCAACCGCGCGAGTACCGTTCAGTGAGCGCATGGTGCGCCCGGGCGGCACGCTCTCCGGGCCGGTGCAGATGGCGCTGGCGGATGCGGCCATGTATGCGGCGGTCCTTGGGGCGCTGGGCGAGGTGCAGATGGCGGTTACCAGTAACCTGAACATCAACTTCCTGCGCAAGCCGGGCCGCTGCGACCTGCTTGCCCGGGCCGAGGTTCTGAAACTGGGCCGCCGTAACGCCTTCTGCGAGGTGCAGCTGTTCTCCAAGGGCAGCGAAGAACTGGTGGCCCATGTCAGCGGAACCTACTCTCTGCCTTAAAGGTATTTCAGGGGCAGCTCTGTATTATCGATCACCCGCCGCATCACGAAGCTGGAGTGGACGCCGCTGACTCCTGTGATGCGCGTGACCTTGTTGAGCAGGAACTGCTGGTAGTGCTCCATGTCCGGCACCACGACCTTGAGAATGTAGTCCGCCTGCTGGCCGGTGATCAGGTAGAGTTCCTGGACCTCCGGGTAGGTGGCCACCTGTTCCTCGAATTCCTGGAAGCGTTCCGGGGTGTGGCGGTCCATGCCGATCTGCAGGATGACGGTGAGCGAAAGCCCGAGCTTGCGCCGTTCCAGCAGGGTCTTGCGGCCCAGGATGATGCCGGCTTCCTCCAGCGCCTTCACACGGCGTGAGCAGGGCGACGGGGAGAGGCCGACCCGCTCGGCCAGCTGCTGGTTGGTGAGGCCGCCGTCCTTCTGGAGGTGCTCCAGGATCTGGCGGTCGATGCGGTCGATCTGGATCAGCTCGGAGTCTTTTTTCGCCATGGAATAACGCCTTTTTCTTTAATAGGGAAATAATAAGTCTTTATTGGTGTAAGTGTTAGCAGGATATTGCTTATAATTCCGAAATCACCACAAATTCGCAAACACATTGCTCGGTGTTTTCGTTACCTTAGACATGTCCCCGGGAGGTGAGCCGGCGTTACCGCGCCAGGCCAGGCTTCCGGAAAGGCAGGCCCGCACCAGGGGCTGCCGGTGGCGGTCCGCGACGCCACCCTGGACCGGGTGCCACAAGCGCCCGAAAGCGGAGCAGATGGTGTGATCCACCCTCCGCAGCGCAGGCGCGGCGGCAGGGCAGGCCCCGGGGCTTGCCCCACGCTTTCAGAGGCATCCGGGAAGCCGCGCGGACGGGTTCCCCGATGCCTTGATCCGATTTCAGACGCAGCAGGCAAAGCAGAAACACAGAGAGGGAGCAGATCATGGCCTTTGACCATCGCAAGTACCGGCCCTTCAAGCCGCTCAACAAGACCGACCGGCGCTGGCCGAACAAGGTCATCGAGAAGGCGCCGACCTATTCCGCCGTTGACCTGCGCGACGGCAACCAGGCGCTGGTCAAGCCCATGAACATCGCCCAGAAGCAGCGCCTTTTCGACCTGCTGGTCAAACTCGGCTACAAGCAGATTGAGATCGGCTTCCCTGCGGCGAGCCAGCCGGATTTCGATTTCTGCCGCAAGCTGATCAGCGAAAACCGCATCCCGGAAGACGTCAGCATCCAGATCCTGACTCAGGCGCGGCCGGAGTTGATCAAGCGCTCCTTCGAGGCGCTGGATGGCGTGCACCGCGCCATCGTGCACGTCTACAACTCCACCTCCACGGCCCAGCGCGAGCAGGTGTTCGAGATGGACATGGAAGGCGTGAAGCAGATCGCTGTGGACGGGGCGAGGGAAGTCCAGCGTCACGCCAAGAACTACCCGGACACCCAGTGGACCTTCCAGTACTCGCCGGAGAGCTTTTCCGCCACCGAGGTGGACTACGCCGTGGAGGTGGTGGATGCGGTCAATGACATCTGGCGCCCGGATCAGGGGCAGGATGTCATCATCAACCTGCCGGCCACGGTGGAGATGGCCACGCCCAACGTCTTCGCGGACCAGATCGAGTGGTTCTGCGACCATGTGCGCTACCGCGACCATTTCAGCCTGAGCGTGCACACTCACAATGACCGGGGTTGCGCCATTGCCGCTGCCGAGCTGGCGATCATGGCGGGCGCCGATCGGGTCGAGGGCACACTGCTGGGCAACGGTGAGCGCACCGGCAACATGGACCTGGTGACCTTCGGCATGAACCTCTACTCCCAGGGCATCGACCCGGAAGTGGACCTGTCCGGCATGGCGGAGATCGTGGACGTGGTCGAGGCCTGTACCGAGATCGCGACCCATCCGCGTCATCCCTGGGCCGGCGAGCTGGTGTTCACGGCCTTCTCAGGCAGCCACCAGGACGCCATCCGCAAGTGCATGGCCAAGCACAGCGAGAACGACATCTGGAACGTGGCCTACCTGCCCATTGATCCCCAGGACATCGGCCGGCGCTACGAGGAAGTGGTGCGCATCAACAGCCAGTCCGGCAAGGGCGGTGTGGCCATGGTGCTGGAGCGCGACTACGGCATCAGCCTGCCGCGCTGGCTGCAGATCGAGTTTGCCAAGGTGGTCCAGAAAGAGGCCGAGATCACCGGTGGCGAGGTGGATTCATCCACCATCCATAAGCTTTTCGAGCGGGACTATCTGCAGGTCCCTAAGGGCTGGACGCTGCACACCTATGACCTGCACCGGACGGACGACGGTGTACAGGCGTCGGTCGTGGTGGGTAATGGTGAGCGTACCGAGCTCAAGGGCAGTGGCCAGGGGGCCGTTGAGGCCGTGGTGGACGCGCTGCAGCGCCGCCATGATGTGAAGGTGGCCGTTGAGGCCTATGACGAGTTCGCGCTGGGCGAGGGTACCAGTGCCAATGCGTTGGCCTGCATCCGGATCCAGGTGAACGGTGAGGTCTACAGTGCGGCGGCGCTGGCCGAGGACACCACCTCAGCCACGCTCCAGGCGCTGCTGTCTTCGGTGGCGCGCTGTGTTCACGCGAACGCGGTGGATACCGCAGCCGTCATGTAACGTAGGAGCGAGCTTGCTCGCGATTGAACGCCCGTGCCGGCTTCAATCGCGCGCGAGGCGCGCTCCTACAGGGAAGGGTACTCAGCCGACGGTCTTCACCGGAATGATGTTCGGGTCCGGCTCGCTGCCCGGTACTTCCGGTGCCTCCGACAGCCCCAGGTTGTTCTTCTCGAACACCCGGTCCGCGCGATAGCTTGAGCGGACCATGGGGCCGGAGGGCACTTCCAGGAAGCCCTTCTCCAGACCCTTTTCCCGATACCACTCGAACTCTTCCGGGGTCACCCAGCGCTCCACCGGCAGGTGGTTGCGCGTGGGCTGGAGGTACTGGCCGAAGGTGACGATGTCGACGCCGATGGCGCGCAGGTCGTCCATGGTCTTCAGGACTTCGTCCTCGGTCTCGCCCAGGCCCAGCATCAGGCTGGTCTTGGTGATGACCTTCGGGTTGTGCTTCTTGGCGTGTTCCAGCACATCCAGGGTCTTCTTGTAGCCGGCCCTGGGGTCACGGACGCGTTCGGTCAGCCGCTCCACGGTCTCCACGTTCTGGGCGAAGACTTCCAGGCCGGAGTCGACCACCGTTTCCACGTGCTCGTTGATGTTGTCGAAGTCAGGGGTCAGGGCTTCCACGGCCACGTGCGGGGTGCGGCGCTTGATGGCGCGCACGCAGTCGGCGTAGTGGCCCGCACCGAAGTCCTCCAGGTCGTCGCGGTCGACGGAGGTGAGCACGATGTAGCGCAGGCCCATCATTTCCACGGAGTGAGCGGTGTTTTCGGGTTCGTCCTGGTCGAGCCAGCCCTTGGGGTTGCCGGTGTCGACGGCGCAGAAGCGACAGGCGCGGGTGCACACGGAGCCCATGACCATGATGGTGGCGGTGCCGTTGTTCCAGCATTCGCCCATGTTGGGGCAGTGGCTTTCCTCGCACACGGTGCTCAGGCGGTGTTCGTGGACGTTCTTTTTGACCTGTTCGAAGCGTTCGCCGCCGGGCATTCTGGCGCGCAGCCAGGAGGGCTTGCGGGTGCGTTCGACTTCCTGGGCACGGGAGGCTTTCTGGCCGTCCTTGATGGCGGCGATGCCGTGTTCGCTGCGGAACTTTTCGCCGCTGCGGGGTTTCTGGCGATCACTCATGGTCCAGTACTGACTCCTTGATCGGGCAAACCCTGAATCCGTTGCCGGAGAAGGGGCCGGGAGGCCTCCATGGGAAACGCTGTAAATACATCCCTGTACGCTGCTCTTCCGCCATCCATGGCTCCAGAGCTTCCCATGGAGGCCTCCCGGCCCCTTCTCCTCAGGCGTGGAGAAAGATGGGCTGCTCTGATTCACGATGCCTTCCATTATAACGAAACTGCCGCCAAAAATCGCGGGTGGCTGGACTCAGACCCGCTCCGGCGCCACAATTCCGCCCATTAAAGCCACCCGTTACGGATTGTCTGCATGGATTACGACGCGCTTGTTCCTGAAGTTCTGGCCATTGCGGCGGATGCCGGTGAGAAGATCATGGCGTTCTACCGTCAGGACTACGAGGTGACGCAGAAGCAGGATGAAAGTCCTCTGACGGAGGCGGATATGGCGTCCCATCATCGTATTGTTGAGGGCCTTCGCTCGCTGGAGCCGAAGCTGCCAATCCTCTCTGAGGAGGAAGAGATCTCCTGGGAGGAGCGCAGGCAGTGGGAGGCTTTCTGGCTGGTGGATCCGATTGATGGCACCAAGGATTTCATCAAGCAGAGCGGTGAGTTCACAGTGAACATTGCGCTGATCGAGAACGGGGTTCCGGTGATGGGCGTGGTGACGGTGCCGGCGCTGGGAATTGAGTACTGGGGCACCCAGACCAGCGGCGCGTTCCGGCGAAGGGAAGGAGAGACGGTGACTCTGCAGGTGGTTGAGCCGCCGGAAGAGAAGCGGGTGGTGGCGAGCAAGAATCATCTGAATGCGGAGACTGAGGCGTTCATCGAGAGTCTTGGGCCGCACTGCCTGGTGCAGGCGGGGTCGTCGCTGAAGTTCTGCCGGATCGCCGAGGGCGAGGCGGATATCTACCCGCGGGTGGGGCCGACCTGTGAATGGGATACCGGTGCCGCCCAGGCGGTTCTGGAGGCGGCCGGCGGCAGGGTCCTGACCTTTGAGGGGGAGCCGCTCCGTTATGGCAAGGAAAGCGTGTATAACCCGCATTTTGTGGCGGCAGGGCCCTGGTTTTCCATGCCCTGAGTCGTTGCAGTATTGATCCGATTATGAATAGCCGCTAGGGTTTCGCGG
>JBNJEG010000103.1:0-7291 GCA_051745655.1 Pseudomonadota bacterium | reverse complement strand
AACACATTGGGAAAACCGAGATCATCGCTTTCACCACTGAAATGATCGTCCCCCACCGGGGCGACATCCAGCAGCCCCACGAGCCTGCGTGTCACGTCTTCCATATTGCCCGTTCCCTTTATCAACCTGATCCTCAGGCCGGCAGAATGGCCGGCACTTCCTTCGACAGCGACTGCTTTTCACCCACGCAGTCACCGGTGACCGCAAACCCCAGCAGGTTACCATCGTCAGAGCGGAAGAGAAGCCGCAGGCTGCGACCCTCGCCCTCCACCTGCCATTCGCCGCTCGCGTTCGCCGGCGGCGGGCACACGGCCACGGGGCAGGCAGGTGTCTTCACGGTCACCGGCATGCTGCCGTAGTGCACCGCTGTGCGCTCACCACTGAAGGTCTTGGCCAGCGCCCGGGCCGCCGCCATCAGGGGCATGACGTAGGGCAGTACATGCCCGCAGACCTCGGCGCAATCGCCCAGGGCGTAGACATTGGGCGCGCTTGTTTCCAGATACTGGTTCACCCGGATACCGCGGCCGCACTCAAGACCGGCGGCGCCGGCCAGCTCTGTACGCGGCTGCAGGCCCACGGCCGCAACGCCCAGGTCCGCCTCAATCACGCCGCCGTCATCCAGAGTGACCGTCACCCCCTCCGACGTGCGGTGCACCGCGGTGGCGCAACGCTCAAGATGGAACCGGACACCCGCGTCCTCCAGCCCGGCACGCACCGCTTCCGAAGCGGCCTCCGGCAGCAGCGCCGGCAGGACTCGTGAATCCGGCGCGACAACCTCTACTTTGTAGCCACCATTGATCAGGTCATTGGCGAACTCACAGCCAATCAGGCCGGCACCCAGGATCACCACCCGACGCGAGCCGGCCGCCCCTTCGCGGAAGCGACCGTAGTCTTCCAGGTCGTTGACCTGATAGAGGGCATCCAGGCCATCGCCTTCCAGCGGAATTCGGATGGGGTTGGCCCCCCAGGCCAGCACCAGGCGGCCATAGTCGAGCGTTCCGGCGTCCGTTGTAATCCGGCCGTCCTCAGGTTCTATGGCCTCCACCCGGGTATGGGTCAGGATCCGCGCATCCAGCGCTTCGGCCTGGGCCGCCGCGTCCGCCTGAGCCAGTTCATCCGCGGTCTTGCCCTTGGCAAAACCGTTGGAGAGCATGGGCTTGGAGTAGCTGCGGCCATCATCGGCCGTGACCAGCACCAGCGGGGTCTCTTTGTCGAGCTTACGCAGCTCACGGGCCAGGGTATAGCCGGACAGTCCGGTCCCGATGATGACAATGGGCAGGGATTGATTCTGGGTCATGGGCGGGCTCAGTCGATCTCAACCATCTCGAAGTCTTCCTTGCCCACGCCGCAGTCGGGGCAGGTCCAGTCCTCGGGGACGTCTTCCCAGCGGGTACCCGCCTCAATGCCATCCTCGGGCCAGCCTTCCGCTTCGTCATAGATGAATCCGCAGACTACGCACTGCCACTTTTTCATGGCTTACTCCTTAACGAATGACAACATCGAGCGCATTCTAACCAAATACACCCCCCGGATTACACCCGACAGTGTGAGAATCGGGACAATCCATCGTCACGGCGTTATACTCGCCCCCCCTCGATCAACCCTGATGCCTGCGGAGAACACGACCAGCCATGCCCCGGAACACAGCTGAAATGCAAAAGGTTTTCGACGAAGCCGACTGCATCTACACGGAGGATCAGGTCGGCGAAGCCCTGGATAAACTGGCCAGCGAGGTGACCGCAACCATCGGCGATCAGGACCCGCTGATTCTCTGCATCATGAACGGCGGACTCGTGGTTGCGGGCCAGCTTTTGCCGCGACTGAGCTTTCCCCTGCAACTGGACTACGCCCAGCTCTCCCGCTACCGGGGAAACACCACGGGCGGGGAGCTGGAATGGAAGGTCCACCCCCAGACCCGTCTGAGTGGACGCACTGTGCTGATCGTCGACGATATCCTGGACGAGGGCGACACCATGGCGGCATTGGCCGAAGCCTGCCGTACGGAGGGAGCCGAACGTGTCTGGACGCTGGCACTGGTGGAAAAACACCATGACCGCAAGAGCCAGCCGGGCTTCGAGGCGGACTTCATCGGCCTGGAGACTCCGGACCGTTACCTGTTCGGCTACGGTATGGACTACCAGGGATACTGGCGCAACGCGCCGGGCATCTACGCGGTCCGGGGCCTGTAACCCAGTGGCGGGCTCCACCATGGGGTTCCATCAACGCCCCTGGCACTGGCTACCACGGCCGCAACGCCGGGTGGTAAGGCACCGGGGGTCGCTGACGCGCCTGCTGCGCGGGTTCACTGACACGGCTTTCCAGGTGCGCGTCCTCCGCGAGGGTTATCAGGTGCCGCGCCCGGATGAAGCCCATGAACTCGGGCTGCCGCCGCGCCGGATGGCGTGGGTCAGGGAAGTCCAGCTGATCGGTGATGGGCAGGCCTGGGTACGGGCCCGCACCGTCATTCCGCTGGCATGCCTGAGAGGCTCTAACCGGCAACTGCGCCGCCTCGGCAACCGACCGCTGGGTTCCGCGCTGTTCGGCCGCAACCCCTGGACCCGCGAGGCCTTCACCTGTGGGCAGGCACAGCCGCCCGAGCATGGCCCACTGTGCCCGGCACGCCGTTCGCGTTTCCGTCGCGGCCGATGTACCCTGCTGGTCACGGAGTGCTTCCTGCCCCAGCTGTGGGAGGACATCAGGGAACAGGCCGTGCGCCGCCACCCAACCCACGGGGACAGCCTCCGACCACTCTAGTCACGGGCCGCAACGGACAGGGAACCATGACGACGACACGCCTTAAGCCCGCACTGGACCGGGCGCGTGAGCGCCTGCCGGATTTCATACAGCTGATGCGCATCAACCGGCCCATCGGCAGCCTGCTGCTGCTCTGGCCCACCTGGTGGGCACTGTGGCTGGCCGCCGAAGGCATCCCGAGCCTGGCCAACCTGGTGATCTTCACCCTCGGGGTCTTCTTCATGCGCGCCGCCGGGTGCGTGATCAACGATTACGCCGACCGCAACCTCGACGGCCACGTCAAACGCACGCGCGAACGCCCCCTCGCCACCGGCCGTGTGCGCCCGGGCGAGGCCATCGCCCTGTTCCTGGGTCTCTGCCTGGTGTCCTTCCTGATGGTGGTGTTCTTCACCAACCGCCTCACTTTGTGGCTGTCCTTCGGTGGTGTGGCACTGGCCTTCATCTATCCATTCATGAAGCGTTACACCCACCTTCCCCAGATCGTGCTCGGAGCGGCCTTCTCCTGGGCCATTCCCATGGCCTGGGCGGCCGAGGCCGGCGAGGTCACCCGCATTGCCTGGCTGCTCTACATCGCCAACCTGGTCTGGACCGTGGCCTACGACACCCTCTACGCCATGGTGGACCGGGATGACGACCTGAAGATCGGCATCAAGTCCACGGCCGTACTCTTCGGAGACATGGACCGCGCGGCAGTGGGCGTCCTCCAGGCCACGACCCTGCTCACCCTGCTGCTGGTCGGCTTCCAGACCGAACTGGGCGCACTCTTTGTGCTGGGGGTACTCGCCATGGGCGGACTTTTCGGCTACCAGCAGTGGCTCATCCAGGGCCGAGAGCGGGACAGCTGTTTCCGCGCCTTCCTGAATAACAACTGGGCCGGACTGGCGGTTTTCCTGGGGCTCGCGCTGGATCTGGCCCTGTCATGATTCTGTCATACTAAAGCTGTGTAATGGCGCAGTAACTGAAGCGACAAAGACGTGACATCCATGGCCGAGAAAACCGTCCTGATCGTTGATGACGAGCCCTCCATCCGGGAGATGATCGCCGTGGCGCTGGAGATGGCCGGCTACCGCTACATCGAAGCCGGTGATGCGCGCCAGGCCCACAGCCTGGTCGTGGACGAACGCCCCGACCTGATCATCCTGGATTGGATGCTGCCTGGCACCTCCGGTGTTGACCTGGCCCGGCGCCTGAAGCGCGACGAGGGCACCAGCGAAATACCCATCATCATGCTCACGGCCAGAACCGAGGAAGATAACCGGATCCAGGGCCTGGAGGTGGGCGCGGACGACTACATCACCAAGCCATTCTCACCGCGTGAAATGGTGGCCCGGCTCAAGGCGGTACTGCGCCGCTCCACCCCACCTGGCACGGATACGCCGGTCGAGATTGGTGGTGTCCACCTTGACCCGGTGGGCCACTGGGTGACCGTCGACGGCGAGAACGTCAATATCGGTCCCACGGAGTACCGTCTGCTACAGTTCTTCATGACTCACCCGGAGCGCGTCTACACCCGTGAGCAGCTACTGGACCAGGTCTGGGGGGCGGGGATCTATGTGGAGGAGCGTACCGTGGATGTGCACATACGCCGGCTGAGAAAAGTCCTGGGGCCGCAGCACGGGGCCCTTGTCCAGACTGTCCGCGGGGCTGGTTACCGGTTCTCCACGCGCCAGCAGTGAATGACCACGGAGTTCCATGAGTACAGGCCTGAAACAGCATCTCCGTCGCTTCGCCCTGCTGCTGGGCCTGGCCCTGCTCCTTGGGCTCCTGCTAGGCCAACCAGCCCTGCTCGTGGCTCTGGCCCTGGCGCTCTATGCCGGCTGGATGCTCCACCAGCTGATCCGCCTCCACTTCTGGCTGAAACGCAGCAGCCGCGAGGCCGAGCCCCCGGAAGCCCCAGGACTCTGGGGCGAGGTGCTGGATGACATCTATCGCCTCCAGAAACGCCATCTGAGGGCACGGGACCGGCTGCAGAGCATGATCAACCGGGTACAGGAATCCACCAACTCACTGCGCGATGGCGTCCTGATGACCGACGCTGCCGGCAGCATGGAATGGTGGAACCACGCCGCCGAATACCTCTGTGGCTTTGACAGCACCCGGGATCAGGGCGAATACATCTACAACCTCCTACGGACCCCCGAGTTCAGGGACTACTTCGAGGCCAAGCAGTACGCGGAACCGCTCGAAATCGAATCGCCGGCGCGGCCGCGGACCCGGCTTCAGATCGAGATCAATCTCTTCGGCGCGGACGACCGGCTGATCACCATCAAGGACGTCACCCGCCTCTACCAGCTGGAAAAGATGCGGCGGGACTTCGTCAGCAACGTCTCGCACGAGATGCGCACGCCCCTGACGGTGCTGAGCGGTTATCTCGAGACCCTGGCGGACCAGACTGACCGAATGCCGCCAGAGTGGCAGCGCCCCATGAACGCCATGCGTCATCAGGCGAACCGCATGGAGGCGCTGATCACCGATCTCCTGCTGTTGTCACGTCTGGAGACGGGGGACCGTAGCACCGGCGACGCCGAGTGCGTGCCGGCGGATCTGTTGCGCCAGATCCAACAGGATGCCATCGCACTGAGCGGGGAGCAGGGCCATGAGATTGAGCTGCGCATCGGGGACAACCGTGCCTTTCGGGGCAGCGCCGAGCAGCTTCGCAGCGCCTTCTCAAATATCGTCTTCAACGCCGTGAAGTATACCCCTGATGGCGGCCATATCCGCATCGACTACAGCGTGGACGCCGACGGCGTCATCCTCAGCGTCAGCGACGATGGCCCCGGCATCGACCCGGAGCACATCCCCAGGCTCACGGAACGCTTCTACCGCGCCGACCCGAGTCGCAGCAAGGAAACCGGTGGGACGGGGCTCGGACTGGCCATCGTCAAGCACATCCTCTACAACCACGATGGCTACCTGACCATCGACAGCGTCCCTGAGGGGGGCAGCACCTTCCGCTGCCATCTACCCGCCAGCCGCGTTATCCCTGAAAACGCGCAATGAAGTGGCTCAGATCCTCGAGCTTCTGGGGATCGTCATCCACGAAGCGCACCACGACCTGCACGAAGTCCGTGTCCGGGTGTTTCTCCAGGGCCTGCAGCTGGTACACATAGCCATTCAGTCGTGCCACCTTGTCGCCCAGATCCATATCCACCACGGCCTGCTCCAGGATCCCAGGCAACGGGTCCCCACGCTTCGCGCTCACCCGCACCTCATTCAGCGTCACCGCCCGCAACACGCCCCGCAACGTCGCTTCCGAGAAACGCAGATCCACCATGGTGGGTTCAGTGGCACGAGGCTTTCCCGTGGGCCTGGCAGCGGGCGCCTCCGCCTGGATTCCACCGCCATCCCTGTCGGAGGCCTTCGTCGGTTGTGAGGGCGCCGCCTTACTACCGTTATCCGCGGACCGGCCACCACCGGTCAGCAGGTCTGCCGACTGGCGGAACGCATCGCTGGAGGGATTCGACGCCGAACCCTCGTCACCAAGCCGACTGCCCAACACCTTGCGTACCTTCTTACCCAGGGATTCCGGGCTGAACGGCTTGCCGAGATAATCGGACACCCCCTCGCGGATGGCCTCGACCACATGTTCCTTGTCACCACGGCTGGTGACCATCACGAAGGGCGTGTCACTGTAATGGCTGTGGCCGCGCGCCCACTGCAGAAGCTCCAGCCCTGAGACCTCGGGCATCTCCCAGTCACAGAGAATCAGGTCAAACCGTTCCCGTCCCATCAGGGTCTGGGCCTTGCGCCCATCCGCCGCCTCGTGCAGCTCAATGGATGGGAACTGAGAGCGTATGGTGCGTCGGACCAGATCTCGTACGAAACTGGCGTCATCCACCACCAGGGCCTTGAGTTTACTCATTTCAGGGGTTCCGGTATCGGGGTTCAGCAATGCCCTAACTATAGACCCGAAACCCCCGGGCTGCTCGCTTTGCCATGGATGTCAGCATTTGACGATTACGCGTGTAAGAGATCTCTTACATTGATGTAGGAAATGTTTGCTCTGTCGCGTCAGAAACAGAAGCACAGCCCATGCATAGGATCCTACAATGCTGATCATAAAGGCTATTTATCACCACCACTCTCGCCGCATCGATTACCGGGCTATCTTGACCCACCCACAGGCGCTCATTGGTTGCTATTGTATATCCCGTCAGCGGACGACAGGGAAAGGACGCTACAAGGACGGTTTCCTCAGAGGAACTGAGGGGAAGCAGGGAATAAAAGGATGTAATGCTTGAGGGACCCTGAACCCAGAGGCCGGTTCGGACGCCGGCGGGCCATGGAAGGCTGAGGATAATCACAGGGGCGTGGTAACCGGGCAGGAGGCCCACCGCTTTCATCGGAAAGCGTTTTCGCCAGATTTGAGGGATGGCTTCGGCCATCCCTTTTTTATGCGACGCCGTCTACCCGAACGCCTGGTGCCCAGTAAAGCCGTACCCGATTGAATTCCTCGAACTCGTTGAGGTCCGGCCAGGTCCGCCCCTCAACAGTTGTGATCAGCCGGTAATCGTCATTCCCGAGATGCCGCAGGCGC